>JAGIBK010000002.1:45000-379329 GCA_017744355.1 bacterium
TTCGGAATGAGCGGAGTCAGCTTGGCGAAGACGAGGGCGGGGACCACCTTGAAGATGGCGATCATGACGACCACCCCCAGCAACAGCGGGAGCCAGCCGCCGCTCTCGGCTTGCTTCTCGTCCTCGCCGGCTGCGATCGCTGCCGAGTAGTTGAGCATGCGCATGCCCAGCGAGAGCGACTCGACCAGGGCGGCCACGCCGCGGATGAGGGGAAGCTTGAGCACGGGATACTTGGCCCGCAGGCTCTCGATGGGCTCTTGCTTGAGATGGATCTCACCGCTCGGGGTGCGGACAGCAAGCCCGACCCCATGCTTACCGCGCATCATGACCCCTTCGATGACGGCCTGGCCGCCGATGGGGTCTACTTTCAGGACTTCGCTCACCGTTCCTCCTTGAAGATGCGACGTACGACCTCGCCCTCGGCTCCGAGTACCCCGAGCGCCTTATCGCCCAGGGTCACCTGGACGCCCCCGGCGTTGCCGATGGTGACGTCGAGGCCTTCGAGCACCGGCCAGCTCATGGTCTGACCGGGGGTCATGTTCTTGGCGAAGAGCTCGCGACCGCCACGGGTGACGCGCACCCACGACGTCGACGTCGTATGCAACTTCAAGACCGACTGGCTTGCGGGTTTGTTCCCCTCGCTCTGCTCACTCGGTTCAGGGACGGCCGTCGTGGGGGCGGCTGCCGGAGTCGGCGTATGGGTGGGGCGAGGGGTGGCCGGCTTTGCCGTGGGGAGCGCAGTGGGCTTCGGGCTCGGCTTGACGGTCGGAGCGACGATCGGCTTGGCGGTGGGCGCGACAGTCGGCGCGATGGTCGGCTTGGCCGCAGGGTGCGCGGTCGGGTGAACGGTCGACGGCGTGGCGAGGCCAGGGGCCAGCGAAGGCGTCGCGCTCGTGGTCGCGCCGGCGATCGATGGGGTGGCGACGCTGCCGGTGGCGACCGGGGTCGGGGTCGGCAGCGGGGTCACGACCGGAGAAGGCGTCGGTGCGGGGGGCGTGGGACGGGTGCTCACGACCCAGAAGTAGGCGAGGGCCCCGAGCAGCACGGCGCCGAGCACCCAGGGGAAGATCCACCAGGGGGGCGTGAAGTCACGGGTCTCGGGCGGCGGCGGCGGAAGGGGACGGGTCTCCCAGTAGCGGCTGGCCAGCTCGTCGGCGGGCAGGCCGACCGCCTGGGCGTACTTACGGATGAAGCTCTTGACGTAGACCGGTTCGGGGAGGCTTTGTTCGTCGCCTTCCTCGATGGCCTGGAGATGCGAGGCCTTGAGGTGGGTCTCGAAGGCGATGTCCTCGATGGAGCGCTTGCGCCCGAGGCGCGCCTCCTTGAGCTGCTGGCCGATCTCCGCGAGTCTGGTCAAGGTTGCCCCTCCTCAATTCCGGATTGCTGTTTCAAGGCGACGACTTCTTGCGGCGTGAGGGGGCGATAGCCCCCGAGGGAGAGTCCCTCGATCGAAATGGTGCCGACCGAGAGGCGCTTGAGGCGAACGACCGGGTGGCCGATGGCGGCGAACATGCGCCGGACCTGGCGGTTGCGGCCTTCGTGGATGGTGATGCGGACGCTCGACAAGGGGCCCTCGGTCCCGAGGGCGACGACCTTGGCGGTTGCGGTGTAGCCGTCCTCCAGCCTAAGACCGTCGCGCAGGCGCTGGAGGATGCGCTCGGTGGGATGCCCCTCGATGAGGGCGTCGTAGGTCTTGGGGACCCCGAAGCGCGGATGGGTCATGGCGAGGGTCAGCTCGCCGTCGTTGGTCAGGAGCAGGAGGCCGCTGGTGTCGTAGTCGAGACGCCCCACCGGGTGCAGGCCCGGCACCTCGGGCGCGAGCGCCATGACGGTACGGCGGCCCTTGGGGTCGCTTGTCGAGGTGATGTAGCCCGTGGGCTTGTAGAGCGCGTAGTAGACCTTGCCGGTCTCGCGCGCAAGCGGCTCGCCATCGACTGCGATCGCATCCTCGGTGGGGTCGGCCTTGGCGCCCAGTTCACGCACCACTTGACCATTGACCGTCACGCGCCCGGCGAGGATGAGCTCCTCGCTGCGGCGCCGGGACGCGATCCCCGCGCTAGCGAGGATTTTCTGCAAACGCTGGGGTGACGACATTCAGCTTCATCGCCTCTCGGACTTCGGCCATGGTTTCGCGCGCAACGGCCGAGGCCTTCTCTTTGCCTTCCTGGACGATGCTCTCCAGGAGGCCGGGGGTCTGGGCGAAGGCCTCGCGGCGCTCGCGGATGGGGGCGAGCGTCGCGTTGAGCGAGTCGGCCAGGCGACGCTTGCACTGGACGCAGCCGATAGACGCGGAGCGGCACTCTTCGGCCACCTGCGGCACCAGCTCGGGAGCGATCGCGTTGTAGTAGCTGTACACCGTGCAGACCTCGGGGTAGCCGGGGTCCTGCCGACGCTGGCGACCGGGGTCGGTCACCATGGTCATGACCTTCTGCTGGGTCGCCTCGGGGGTGTCGGCCAGCTTGATGTCGTTGTGGTAGCTCTTGCTCATCTTGCGGCCGTCGAGGCCGGGCAGGGCGGACTCCTCGGTCAGCAGCCCCTTGGGTTCGGGGAAGACCTCGCCGTACAGGTGGTTGAAGCGGCGGGCCATGTCGCGGCTGATCTCGAGGTGCGGCAGCTGGTCCTTGCCCACCGGCACCAGCTCACCCTTGAAGGCCAGGATGTCGGCGCTCATGAGGGTGGGGTAGTTGAGCCAGCCCGAGGTCATGGCGTCCTCGGCGGCGTGGAGCTCGGCTGCTTGCTCCTTGACCGTCGGGTTGCGGGTCAGCCAGCTGACCGGCGTCATCATGGAAAGGAGCAGGGTCAGTTCGGCGATCTCTTGCAGCGAGGACTGGATGTAGAGGGTGCTGCGCTTGGGGTCGATCCCCACGGCGAGCCAATCGAGCAACACCTCGCGGGTGTTGGCGCGCAGGTGCTCGGTCTTCTCGAAGCCGGTGGTCAGCGCATGCCAGTCAGCCACCATGAAGAAGCAATCGTATTCGTCCTGCAGCTTCTCCCAGTTGACCAGCACCCCGAGCCAGTGGCCGAGATGGAGCTGACCGGTTGGGCGCATGCCGCTCATAATGCGCTTTTTCGACACGGTGGGTGGTTGCCTCCAGATATGAGTCCGCGATGGTGGTGAGCGTGACGGCTTGCCGCCAGCGCCGAGAAAAGGACTTCATATTGTAACACAGGCCCCTCCGCCTCGGTTGACAAGCAGCCGCTAAAAGCCGATATTATGAGTGTTTCAGAGCGTTCGAGGGACCTGCCGTGGCCAAGTTTTCCCTGATCCGATGGATCGGCTTCGGAACCGCCGTCGTTGCGACCAGCCTTGCCGGTTGCAACCTGATCCCCTTCGTCTCCAACGACGAGCGGGTCCAGATCAGCTACGTGCGCAGCTTCAAGAGCGGCCTCTCACCCAATAGCAACCGCTCGCTGGGGATCTTCCTCCGTGAAGCGGGGAGCCTGATCGCCTACGGCCTTCCGACCCGTTACGGCCTGGATATCAATCCGTACCTCGCGGTCTTCCCCGCGATCACACTCCCACCGGCTCAGCTCAAGCCCGACTTCGTCCCGGCGCAGGGTAGCTTGCCAGAGCTCACCCGTATTCGCGCGGGCAGCGCGCTCGACATCGGCGTCACGGCTCAGCAGTCAAATGCAGAGACGGCCGTCTACACCCTCACGGTGAACCAAACCCCGACTCAGACGACCGGCCAGCTCGCCGTGACGACCACGGGGACTAACTGGCAGCTTCAGCAGCCGACCACCTCTTACGTCCTCAACGGCAACAAGGTGCCTCTGACGCCCAAGTCGCTCGATGCGGTCGCCAAGCTCAATCTGCCCTCAGGTGCCGGTCAGGCCGAGCTCTCGGCGCGCCTCAACCAGATGCAGCCGGCGGGTGCGGGCGCTCCGGCCGTGCCTGGGACCGTCTCGCTCAACTTCAAGTTGCCAGGCGTGCAAGGGAGCCTCACCGGGAGCTACCCCACCATCCAGACCCTGCGTCTCGACGGTCCTATCAGCGTGACCTCCGGCAAGGGGACCGATACCTATCTGGCACAGGTGACGGCCGCGAATGGGGGCCTCAAGGTTGCTTTGAGCAGCGCCGAGCGCAAGGTCCGGATTGATCTGACGGTGGAGAAGGGCCTGCTCTCGGGCACGGCCAAGGCCATGGACGGTCGTCTGGCTGAGCTCGCCAAGTTCACGCAGGCGCCAGGCAAGGCTCCCGAGATCGAGTTCGCTGACGGGACCAAGGAGCCCTGGAACTTCACCCTGCCCTAGCTCTTAGAGCACCTCACAAAACCAGGCCGATCTCAGGCCGCTTTGAGGGCCGACGTCAGGGGCTCTTACTCTCCCGTGATCCGCTTTAGCATGGCCTCGGTCTCGGCCGCGTCCTTCTCGGTGACGACCCCTTCCTCAATTCGCTTCTCGAGGGCCTCGAAGTCGCGGCCAAGGTCGGGCTTCAGGCCTGACTTGCGCACCACCTCGGCGGGCGCTTTTCCTGCCTGCTGCGTGAGCGAGACGAGAAAGCCGTAGTCGAAGTACAGGAGGGCCCCGAGACCGCCGAGGAGCGCAAGGCCCATCGCCCAGCGCATGAAGGTGAACTTGCGCCCCTTGTGGAAGCGCTGCCGGCGGGTCACGGGCTTGCGGCGACGGGCCTGCTCGCGCGGATCGCGCATGGGCGCCTGGGCGCGATTGGCCTTGCGGGTGCAGGGCGCGCAGAGCCCGCCGAACTGGATGCACGTGGCGCAGAAGAGGCGATCGCAGTCTGGGCACAGCTTGACGCCGAAGGTGACCTGGCGATGGACGGTGCAGTGTCGCATGCCAGCCAGTCTAGCATGCGGAACGGTCGCTCACGAGGCCCCCTGGAATCCCGCTCGATCGCCTTTACTCCGCTTCGCTCGAACCGTATAATGGGCGCTATGGCGCGCGTTTCGCGTCAACCGGTCGAGGGATCGCGCGTGGCGCGCTCGCCGGGATGTCGACGGGTCCCCGCGCGGGACCGATGAGAGGCGAGGTAGGGGGCAAGACGATGGCTGCAATGGCGCTTACGTACATGGGGAACCCCGTGCTCCGCGAGGTGGCAGAGCCGGTCCGCAAGGTCAACGCCGAGATCAAGAAGCTCGTGGCGCAGATGTTCGAGACCATGGCCCTCGAGAACGGCATCGGGCTCGCGGCGCCCCAGGTGGGCGTCAACAAGCGGGTCATCGTGCTGGACCTCAGCCATGAGGGCATCAAGCCCTTCGCGCTGATCAACCCCGAGATCATCAAGGCGTCGGGTTCGGATACCGCCGACGAAGGCTGCCTGAGCATTCCCGGCGTCTACCTGCCCGTTTGCCGTCCCTCCAAGATCAAGATCCGCGCCCGCGACCTGAACGACCGTCAGGTCATCATGGAGGCGAGCGAACTGCTCGCCCGTGCCATCCAGCACGAGATCGATCACCTGGACGGCAAGCTGTTCGTCGACATGGTCGAGGACAAGGAAGCCTTGGAGCGCGAGCTGGTCGACTTCAACGCCCGGATGGGCGGCAAGATCGTCGGCGAGGCCAAGTCCCCCGAAGCGGTGCTCAAGTAGCATGCGAAAGCCTCTCACCATCGGCGTCGCCGGCGGCACCGGCTCGGGCAAATCGACGGTCGCCCGCAACATCCTCGAGCTGGCGGGCCCCGAGCAAGTGGCTTACCTCTGCCACGACAGCTACTACTTCGACCACAGCGATCTGTCGCTCGAAGAGCGGGCCAAGGTCAACTATGACCACCCGAGCTCGCTGGACAACGCCCTGTTCGCCGAGCACATCCGCCAGCTCCAGAAGGGCTTCCCCATCGAGACGCCCATCTACAACTTCAGCACCCATGCGCGGGCGGCCGAGACCCGCACGATCATGCCGCGCCGGGTCATCCTGGTCGAAGGGATCTTGATCTTCGCGAGCCCCGAGATCCGCAGGCTGCTGGACATCCGAGTCTTCGTGGACACGGATGCGGACATCCGCTTCATCCGCCGCCTGAGCCGCGACATCAACGACCGCGGGCGCTCGCCCAACTCGGTCATCGACCAGTACCTGGCAACCGTGCGCCCCATGCACATGGAGTTTGTGGAGCCCAGCAAGAAGCACGCGAACATCGTCGTGCCCGAGGGCGGCATGAACGAGGTGGCGATCGATATCCTCAACACCAAGATCCAGTCGGTGCTCAAGAAGGCTACTGGCCAGCTCGCGCTGAACTAAGCCTCGCCCATCTCCTTGAGCGGTCCCAGATATGGGGGCCGCTCTTTTTGCGGCGCTTGGGCCGGGTCGACGCCGGTTGCAAGGAAGCTTTCCACCCGGTCGCGAGCAAAGGCTACGGCCCGCTCGGCGATGTCGGCGCCCACGAACCGGCAGCCGCGCCGCAGGGCGGCGATCGCCGCCGACCCGCTGCCCACGAAGGGGTCGCAGACCACGAAGCCCGGCTCGGCGGAGCCTGCGAGCATGGTCTCGAACAGCTCGACCGGCTTCTGGGTCGGGTACTTGGCCCGCGTCAGGCGATTGAAGACCCACACGTCGGGGATGTCGCGGCGCAGGAGCTTGCGGCTCCCTTTGGTCGCAAAGAGGACGTGCTCGTGCCGCCGGCGGAAGTAGTGCCCCATGCCGATGGCGCGCTTGTCCCAGACGATGAGGTTCTTGACGGCGAAGTGCTCGCGGACCAGCGACCCCAGGGTGAGCAGGGAGAAGCTATCGAACATCAGGTAGAGGTGGCGGTCGGGCTTGAGAACCCGGGCGCACTCGGCCAAGAAGGTGCCGTAGACCGCCGGATCATCCATGACCTCGCGGAACCAGCGTGGGTCGGCCTCGTCGCCGTAGCGCCCCACGATCCGCCCCCGGCCCAGCTTGAGGTGCTGGTTCATGCCTGAATAGGCCGGATCGGTCGTGATCACGTCAATCGACTCGGCGGGGAGGCCGCGCAGGAAGTCGATGCAGTCACGATGGGCGATCGTTGCGAGGTCGGTCTTCATGGGCCCATCCTACCCCATGCCGAAGGGCCTTGGAGTCGGGCCCTTGCGCGGCGATCGCCCCGGTCGGCCAAGGGAGCCTTAGCGGCTTGATCAAAATCCTCGGGGCCCCGCGGCGCGCCTCTTGCGGGCGCACCTGCTCGGCGAGCGATGCAGGGATGCGGCGGAGCAGGATCACTCGGCTGATATTGCCAAGCTTTTTCTCTTGCCGCTTGCTCGTCTTTCATGGGCAGCTTGCCCTATGCCGCCGCTGGAAGGCTCGCTAGCATCGAGCAGGCAACGTACCCTTCGTCTCGCCGAGGAGGTTCCCCATGGAGCACCGAGACAGATTGGAACGCACGACTGGGATGGGGGCGGGCGCGACGCTGCTGGCTCCTGAGCGCCTGCTCCAGCACAAGGCCCTCGTTCGCCGCTATGTCGAGGAGGTCTGGAACCGCCAGAAGCTGAGCAAGGCGCGAGAGATGCTCGCGCCGACCTACGTCTACCACTGTGGGGCGACCCAGTGCGACTATCCGGGCTACGGCGGTCTCGAAGAGGTGCTTGCGCGAACCCAGGCGGCCTTCCCGGATCGCCGCGCCGAGATCGTCGAGATGGTCGCCGAGCAGGATCTGGTCTCGCTCCGCTTCAAGCTGAGCGCAACCTTCCAGGGGGCATTCCTCGGCATTCGCCCGACGGGGCAACGGTTGGTGTTTTCGGCGCTCGGAGGCTACCGGGTGGTGGACGGCAAGATCGCCGATGAGTGGGGCCAAGACAACCTGGCCTATCTCTTGCTGCGCGGCGATTCGCCCACCGCCTGAGGCGCCAGGCCGGAGCGCCGTAAAAGCTCGGCGCTCCGGCCCAGGTTAGTCTTAGACGGCCGCTTTGCGATCGGGAAGCGAGACCAGGTGGTCGATCATGAGGCTGATCTCGGCGGTGGAGAGCTCGCTGCGGCTGAGCTTGTTGAAGCGCTGGATCAGGTAGTCGCGGCCATCCTGGTCGCTCCAGCCCACTCGCGCCATCTCGGCGGCCACCTTGTTGATCTGCTTGGGGGTCGCAAGCCGCGCGGGGGCTGCTGCGAGCACCTGGGCCTCGGGGGCGCTCGCCGGGCGGGCGGGTGCGTGCTCCAGCTCGCCCAGCTCTTCGAGGGCGGTCATGCCGATGTTGACCGCGTCGCGCAGGGCGCGGGCCTTGGCGCGCGTCTCGGCCATGCGCACCAGGTGCTTGGCGATGGCGGGGCCGACGTTCGCGCTGCTCGCGTCGCCGATGCCGCCGAAGACCTTGCCGTCCTCCAGCTCGACCTCTGCCGTCACCACGGCCAGATGGCCGTTCTCAGCGGCCGGCAGCTGGACCAGCTTGGTGCGGATTGCCTTGAGGCCCCGCTGGTGGGCTTCGTTGAGCAAGCCCTCGTAGGTGACGAATTCCTGCCCTTGTAGGTTGATGACGTGCCGCCGCTCCATGGGTGAACCTCCTTCGCGTGTGCCTGGAACCGGTCAAGTGGCGACGTGGCGGGCGATAACTCAGTGACCATGCCCATTTTACCCGATTTATCGAACATTTATTCGATAAATGGTGACGAGGAATCCCGCCGAGAAGTGGGCGGGACTCCCCAAGGCGATCCGCCTGCCTTCCACTACACTCGGGCCCATCGCGCCACGCGAAGGAAGGAGGCTCCCATGCGGCTGCGTCGAACCATGATCGCCTTGGCGGCGGTGACCCTCACCGCCTGTCAGTCCCAGGGCGGCAAGCAGGAGCAACCCCAGGGCGGTGGGGGCGGGCAATCCCACACCACCCAATCCCAGCACGAGCGCTCGGGGGTCGCCAAGAACCAGCTGCGTTCGGAAGGGGTCGCCACCCCGAGCGCCGCGAGTCCCAAGCATCCGAGCGCGACGCCCTATGCGAAGCCCGGCAAGCCCCTCGCGCCCAACAAGGCGAGCAATCAGCGCGATCAGCGCTGAACTCTCGGCCTCGAATCAGCGGGTCGTCTCCTCGCCGGTCGGGGATAGGACCTCGCCGGTGTAGTAACGCGCGTCGCTCGAGGCGAGAAAGACGTAGCTGGGCGCGAGCTCGGCGGGCTGGGCGGGGCGCTTCCAGAGGCTCTCGTCGCCGAAGTGCGCGACCTTCTCGTCGGGGCGGGTCGAGACGATGAGCGGCGTCCAAACCGGGCCCGGCGCTACGCAGTTGACCCGGATCCCCCGAGGGGCGAGTTGCTTGGAGAGCGACTTGGTGAAGTTGTGCATGGCGGCCTTGGTCGCCGCGTAGTCGATCAGCGTCGGGCTGCCTACCAGGCCCGTCACCGAGCCCGTGTTCAAGATGACGCTGCCCGCCTCCATCTGCGGGAGGGCCGCCTGCGTCAGCCAGACGGCCGAGAAGAAGTTGGTCCGGAAGGTCGTCTCGAGCTGCTCGGGGGTGATGCCGGTGAGGTCAGCCTGCTCGGTGTGGCGGCCGGCGTTGTTGACCAAGAGGTCCAGCCCCCCGAACTCCTCGACCACCTGCTGGATGACCTCCTTGCAGTGGGCGGGGTTCGAGAGGTCGCCCTGGATGGCGAGCCCCTTGCGGCCGGCCTTGCGCACCCAGCGCAGGGTCTCCTGGGCGTCGTCGTGCTCGTTGTAGTAGGCGATCGCGACGTCGGCCCCCTCGCGGGCGAAGGCGATCGCGATCGCCCGGCCGATGCCGCTGTCGCCGCCGGTCACGAGGGCTTTGCGCCCGAGCAGCTTGTTGGCGCCTTGGTAGCTCTCTTCGCCGTGGTCGGGGGTGGGCCGCATCTTGGCCTCGTGGCCCGGCCAGGGCTGGGCTTGGGGCGGCTTCTCACCCTTGGCTCGGGTCTCGGAGAGCGGATTGGGATTGACGGAAAGCCCCTGTTTCTCACGCGACGGGTCGGTCATCTTGCGCTCCTTCTTCGGAAGGGCCCGGCGAGCCCTCTTTCCGGTGGGCGGGGGCCCGGACGCGCGGCATGGTAGGGGATCAGGCCCGAAAGAACAGGCGCCAAGCTTTTCTTAGCAAGCAGATTGGAGATCCTTAATCTTTTTGCTATAATCAGGGCGTCAGTCATAGGGATTGTACTGAGAGCCGACCGTGATGCCGGCTCGACTCGCAGGACGGTGGCCTACCACCCCCGGGCGGGTCCGAACGAAAGCCGCACGGCGACCCTATTCGCCGCGCATGTAGGAGGAAAAACCTTTGCCGCTTCTTAAGGAAACCAAGTCCTCGATCATCGCCGAGCACAAGCGTAACGACGCTGACAACGGCTCGCCCGAGGTCCAGATCGCGCTCCTGACCGCCAAGATCGAGCAGCTCAGCGAGCACCTGACCCGCAACAAGAAGGACTTCGCGTCGCGTCGCGGCCTTCTCAAGATGGTCGGTCAGCGTCGTCGCCTTCTGGCTTACCTCATGAAGAACGACCTGGATCGCTACCGCGCGATCATCGGCAAGCTCGGCCTTCGTAAGTAAACGAGCGACGCCAAAGCCGGTCCCCCTCTCGGGTGGCCGGCTTCGCATCTTAGAACGGATCCTCCCCTCGTCTCGCGGACGGAGGAGCCACTTTGGAAAGTGAAGAGAAGAGAGTTAGAACCATGAGCAACGAAGTGAAGACTTATCGTTACCAGCTCGGCGACCACGACATCTCGATGACCTTCGGCAAGTACGCCAAGCAGGCGAGCGGTGCCGTCCTGGTCCAGTCGGGCGGCACCTCCGTGCTGGTGTCGGCGACCATGTCGAAGTCCCCCCGCGAGGGCATCGACTTCTTCCCCCTGCTGGTCGATTACGAAGAGAAGATGTACGCGGTCGGCCGCGTCCCCGGCAGCTTCATGCGCCGCGAGGGCCGCGCCTCCGAGAACGCCATCCTGGCCGGGCGTCTGATCGACCGTTCGATCCGCCCCCTCTTCCCGAACGGCTTCCGCAACGACGTGCAGGTCGTCGCCTACGTGCTGTCGAGCGACCAGAACATCCAGCCCGACGTGCTCGCCATGCTCGGCGCCTCGGCGGCTCTGATGGTCTCCGACATCCCCTTCGCTGGCCCCATCGGTGGCGTCCGCGTCGGCCGCATCAACGATGAGTGGGTGATCAACCCCACCTTCACCGAGACCGACGAGAGCGACATGGACCTGGTGGTCGCGGGTACCGCGGACGCCGTCATGATGGTCGAGGCCGGCATCAAGCTCGTGCCCGAAGCCGAAGTGCTCGAGGCGATCGAAGTGGGCTGGGACGCGGTGCGTGAGCTCTGCGCCTGGCAGGAAGAGATCGTCAAGGAGATCGGCAAGCAGAAGCTCGACGTCAAGCCCGCCGAGCTGGATGCGCGCCTGGTCGAGTTCGCCAACCAGTACATGGCCCGCATGACCGAGGCCCTCCAGAACGCCGACAAGGAAGCCCGCCAGAAGAACGTCGACGCGCTCTCGACCGAGATCCGCGAAGCGCTCGTCGGCCAGCCCGAGGACAGCGAGCTGGGTCAGCTGATTGCCGCCAAGCCCAAGCTCGTCGGCGACGTGCTCTACTACCTCGAGAAGAAGATCCTCCGCAAGCTCGTCACCGAGCAGGGCATGCGCATCGACGGCCGCAAGCTCGACGAGATCCGCCCCATCACCTGCGAAGTGGGCGTCCTGCCCCGCACGCACGGCTCGGGCCTCTTCGTCCGCGGTCAAACCCAGGTCCTCAACGTCTGCACGCTCGGTTCGTCGGGCGACGCCCAGAAGATCGATGGCCTCGACCCCATCACTTCCAAGCGTTACATGCACCACTACAACTTCCCCGGCTTCTCGACCGGTGAGGTCCGTCCCAGCCGCGGCCCCGGCCGCCGCGAGATCGGCCACGGCGCCCTCGCCGAGCGCGCCCTCCTGCCGGTCCTGCCGGACCCCAAGGAGTTCCCCTACGCGCTCCGCCTGGTCTCCGAAGCGCTCGAGTCCAACGGCTCGACCTCGATGGCCTCGACCTGCGGCTCGACCCTGTCCCTGATGGACGCGGGCGTGCCCATCAAGGCTCCGGTCGCCGGCGTGGCCATGGGCCTCATCAAGGAAGGCGATCGCTTCGCCGTCCTCACCGACATCCAGGGCATCGAGGACCACCTCGGCGACATGGACTTCAAGGTGACGGGCACCCGCGACGGCATCACCGCCCTCCAGATGGACATCAAGATCCACGGCATCTCGCTGGAGGTCATGGAGATCGCGATGGAGCAGGCGCGCAAGGGCCGCCTCTTCATCCTCGACAAGATGCTCGCGGCTATCCCCCGTCCGCGCACCGAGCTCAGCGAGTTCGCCCCGCGCATCATCACCCTCAAGATCAACCCCGACAAGATCGGCACCCTGATCGGCCCCGGCGGCAAGATGATCAAGCGCATCGTCGAAGAGACGGGCGTCAAGATCGACATCGAGGACGACGGCTCGGTCTTCATCACGACCTCCGACGCCGTCGGCGCCGATGCCGCCGTCGCGTGGGTCAACCGCCTCTGCAAGGACGTCGAGGTCGGTACGGTCTACAAGGGTAAGGTCACCCGCATCCTCAACTTCGGCGCCTTCGTCGAGATCCTTCCCGGCAAGGAAGGCCTGATCCACATCTCGCAGCTCGCCCCCGAGCGCGTCGCGAAGGTGGAAGACGTGGTCAACATCGGTGACCAGGTCGTGGTCAAGGTCGTCGAAGTCGACAGCCAGGGGCGCATCAACCTGACCAAGAAGGGCGTCGCGCCCGAAGAGGTCGAGAAGATGATGGCCGGCGCCGCCAAGTAGCGCCTGCGGCTTTTGCTTTAGGCACCCGTACCAAGAGAAGCAGGAGGGCATTCGCCCTCCTGCTTCTTTTTTGGCCAGATGCGATAAGATAGTGGGAATAACCACGCTGCGCGATTTTGAGGAAATGGAATGGAACAAAAGCACGTGCTGCCCAACGGGGTGAGGGTCTTGCTCGAGGAAATCCCCCACGTGCGCTCGGCTTCGGTCGGGTTCTGGATGGACACGGGTTCCAAGAACGAGACGGCCGAGAACAACGGCATCTCCCACTTCATCGAGCACATGCTCTTCAAGGGCACCCGCACGCGCTCGGCCCTCGATATCGCCCAGTCCCTCGAGGACAAGGGCGGCAGCCTCAACGCCTTCACCGACAAGGAGAACACCTGCTTCTACGCGCGTGTGCTCGACGACCAGGTGCCGCTCGCGATCGACGTGCTGTCGGACATGCTGCTCAACTCGGTCTTCGACCCCACCGAGCTCAAGCGCGAGCGCCGGGTGGTCCTCGAAGAGATCAAGATGTACGAGGACACCCCCGACGAGCTGGTCCAGGACATGTTCAGCCTGGCGTTCTGGGGGGACCACCCCCTCGCGCGCCCCATCGCGGGCACCCGTGGCTCCATGCGCGGGGCGGACCGGGATCAGGTCCTGTCCTACATGGACCGCTTCTACACCCCTGATCGCCTGGTTGTCTCGGTGGCGGGTAACTTCCACCCCGAGGCCGTCCTGGAGCAGCTGGACGCGACCGTCGGGCGCCTCGAACGCCCGGGGACTCGGCTCAACCAGGCGCCGCCCATCGCCAACTCCGCGGTCAAGGTCAAGTACAAGGATATCGAGCAGGTCCACGTCTGCCTCGGCACCGAGGGCATCTCGATCGCCAATCCCGATCGCTACGCGGTCACCCTGCTCGACGCCATTCTGGGCGGGGGCATGAGTTCGCGCCTCTTCCAGGAGATCCGCGAGAAGCGCGGGATGGCCTACTCCATCTCCAGCTACGAGGTCATGTACGAGGACGCCGGGGTGTTCGGCATCTATGCCGGCTGCTCGCCCAAGCAGCTGGATGAGGTCCTGCGTCTGTCCCTGGCCGAGCTCGACAAGGCCAAGGGCGGCGACATTTCCGAGTCCGAGCTGATGCGCGCCAAGGAGCAGCTCAAGGGCGGCATGCTGCTGAGCATGGAGTCCCCCCGCAACCGCATGAGCCGCATGGCGCGCAACGAACTCTGCTTCGGCCGCCTGGTCTCCCCCGAGGAGGTCCTGGCCGAGATCGAGAAGGTCACCCTCAAGGACCTGGAGCGAGTCGCCAAGCAGCTCTTCGACCCCCGCACCCTGACGGCGACGGTCGTGGGGCCGGTGCGCCGCATCAAGCTGCCGGAGTTCGCCGCATGATCCACGACAACGTGACGGTGCGCTTCCAGCGCCTTTCGGAGGCGGCGATCGCCCCCAAGGTGAGCCAGGCTGGAGACGTGGCGGCGGACCTCTTCGCCGCTGCTGCGATCCGGGTGCCCGCTCGCGGGCGGGCCATGGTGCCGACCGATGTGGCCCTCGAATTGCCGCCGGGCTTCAGGGCGCGCATCCACTCGCGCTCGGGCCTCTCGCTCAAGCACGGCATCGAGGCCGGGGCGGGGCTCATCGACAACTCCTACCGCCACGCGGTGGGGGTCTTGCTCTACAACTTCTCGGACGACGACTACCACGTGGCCGCCGGCGATCGCATCGCCCAGATCTGCATCGAGCGCTACACCGAGCCCCGCTTCGAAGAGGTGGAAACGGTGATGGCGACGGCGCGGACGACGGGCTGGGGATCGTCCGGCACTTAGGAGCAATTCACCAATGCAGCAGCGGATCAGGGTGGCGATCGCAGGCGCCGCCGGCAAGATGGGGCTGGAGACGGTACGCACCGTCGCCCTCCAGGACGACATGGAGCTGGTCGGGGCGGTGGACCCCAACCGCGAAGGCGAGGACATCGGGACGCTCGCGACGGGTGCGCCCCTGCACGTGACGTGCGTGCCCGCGATCGCGGATCTGGCCGAGGCGCGCCCCGACGTGCTGGTGGACTTCACGACCCCCTCGGTGGTCAAGGCCAATGCCCTCCAGGCGCTCGCCATGGGCATCCGGCCCGTCATCGGCACGACCGGCATGAGCACCAACGACCTGCAGGACCTGGATGACGCGGCCCTTTCCCGCGGCCTCGGGCTCATCGTGGCGCCCAACTTCGCCATCGGAGCGATCCTGCTCATGAAGTTCGCCCAGCAGGCTGCGCGCTACTTCGGCAACGCCGAGATCATCGAGCTGCACCACAACCGCAAGGCCGACGCCCCCTCGGGCACGGCCATCAAGACGGCCGAGATGATGCTCGACGTGCGCGACGCCTTCGGCCTGGACGACGCCCCCGAGACCGAGAAGATCAAGGGCGCGCGCGGCGGCGACTTCGGCGGGATCCACATCCACAGCGTGCGCCTGCCCGGCCTGGTGGCGCACCAGGAGGTCATCTTCGGCGGGGTGGGTCAGACGCTCACCATCCGGCACGACTCGCTCTCGCGCGAGAGCTTCATGCCGGGGGTGACGCTTGCGATCCGCAAGGCCCCCGAGCTCAAGGGCTTGGTCTACGGTCTCGAGCACCTTTTGTAACCCATCGGCCCTCGGGTGGGGGCGACTTTCGAGTTCCTCAAGGAGGCAAGGTGAACGGATATTCGGTGGCGATTCTCGGGGCGACGGGCATGGTCGGCCAGGAGATGCTCAGAACCCTGCTCGATCGCGGCTTCCCGGCGCGCAGCATCAAGCTTCTAGCCTCTAGCCGCACGGCGGGCAGCACCGTAACCTGCCGGGGGCGGGACTTCGTCGTCGAGCTGGCGACCCCCGAGGCCTTCGAGGGCGTCGAGCTGGTCCTCGCCTCGGCGGGCGGCTCGGTGAGCCGAGTGCTCGCCCCCGAAGCGGTCAAGCGCGGGGCGGTGGTCGTCGACAACACCTCCGAATTCCGGTTGCACGACGACGTGCCCCTGGTCATCCCCGAGATCAACGGGCATGCCCTCAAGAACCACCACGGCATCATCGCGAACCCCAACTGCTCGACGGCCATCCTCCTGATGGCGCTCGCGCCCTTGCGCGCCCTCGCCAAGATCGAGCGGGTGGTCGTCACCACCTTCCAGTCCGTCTCGGGAGCCGGCAAGGAGGCCGTGGACGAGCTGTACGCCCAGAGCGAGGCCCATCTCGAAGGGGTGGCGCTCGCGCCCCAGGCCCTCAACAAGCCTATCGCCTTCAACCTCATCCCGCACATCGACGTCTTCCAGGACAACGGCTACACCAAGGAAGAGATGAAGTTCACCCACGAGACCCGCAAGATCTTCGAGGCGCCGGACTTCCGCATCTCGGGGACCTGCGTCCGGGTGCCGGTCGCGGTGAGCCACTCGGAGTCGGTGAACGTGGAGTTCGACCGGCCGGTTTCGCCCGACGAGGTACGCGCGGCGCTCGCGGGCGCCGCCGGCGTGCGCGTCTCGGATGAGCCGGCGACCAGCACCTACCCTCAGCCCACCGACGCGGCGGGCATCGACGAGGTGCTGGTAGGCCGGATCCGGGGGGACGTGTCGCACCCAAACGCCGTCAACCTGTGGGTGGTCGGTGACAACCTTCGGCGCGGGGCGGCGCTCAACGCCGTCCTGATCGCCGAGAGCCTGCATACGCAGGGCCTGCTCGGAAACAAGGTTTCTTGCTGAGCACGCCAAGGAGGAGCACGCCATGAACACGACCGAGAGCACCACGCCCGCCATGCAATCCGACCTGGAGTACGCCCGGGGCGAGATTCGTCGCCTGAACGATCTGATCGTCGCTATCCTGAAGGCCCACGACGATCTGGGCTACGGGGTGGTCATCACCGACGGCTCGCAGATCCGCTACGTCAACGAGGCCTTCGCCAAGATGAGCGGCTACTCGTTCGAGGAGCTGCTCGCGCTGCCCTCCTTCTTCGGGATGGTGCCCGAGGTAGAGCGTACCAAGCTCATGCAGCGGATGCAGGAGCGCCTGCGGGGCGAGGCGGTCCGGGACCACTACACCACCGCCCTCACCCACAAGAGCGGCACCTGGATCGACCTGGAGGTGGTCGTCAAGGTCGCGCACCTGGACGCCATCCCCCACGTGATCGCCATCGTCAAAGACATCGCCTGAGGCCTGCCGCCGACCAAGCGCCCCGCGTTCATGCGCGGGGCGCTTGGCTAATGGACGCTTGGGCTGAAACGTGAGAAAATGGCTCCAGGCCCACGATACGGCTGCACAGAAGGAGTCCGTCAGATGAAACAGCTCGGCCGCGTCCTCACTGCGATGGTCACCCCCTTCGACTCGGAGGGCAAGGTCGACGTCGCGATGGCCAAACGCCTCGCGAAGCACCTGATCGAGAACGGCTCTGACGGCCTGGTCGTCGTCGGCACCACCGGCGAGTCCCCCACCCTCACCCACGACGAGAAGCTCGAGATGTACCGGGCTGCCGTCGAGGCGGTCGGCAGCTCGGGCAGCGTGGTGGCGGGCACCGGCTCCAACGATACGGCCGCGACCATCGCCCTGACCCAGGAGGCCGAGGCGATCGGGGTGGATGGCATCCTGCTCATCGCCCCCTACTACAACAAGCCCAACCAGGAGGGCCTCTACCGCCACTTCAAGGCGGTCGCCGAGAGCACCCGCCTGCCCATCATCCTCTACAACCACCCGCCCCGCACCGGCGTTTCCATCGCCCCCGAGACCCTCGCACGCCTCGCCGAGATTCCCAACATCGTGGGCCTCAAGGATTCGTCGGCCTCGCTGGATGCGGCGAGCGACTTCCGCAAGGTCGTCCCCGAGAGCTTCCTGCTGTACTCGGGCAACGACAGCCTCACCCTGCCCTACATGAGCATCGGCGGTTACGGCGTGATCTCGGTGGCGACCCACGTCGCCGGCCGCGAGGTCCACGCCATGGTCGATGCCTGCGTCCAGGGCCAGTGGCAGACGGCGCGGGACCTGCACTTCAAACTCTGGGATCTGTTCAACGGATTGTTCATCGCCCCCTCGCCGGCGCCGGTCAAGGACGCCCTCAAGATGGTCGGGCTCGAGACGGGCGGCGTTCGCTTGCCCCTGATCGAGGTCACCGATGCCGAGCATGCGCGGGTCGAGGAGATCCTCAAGGGGCTCCGCCTGATCAAGGAGCCCGTGGAGGCCTAATTTGACTCACCCTAGCGTCCGCGTTCTGCCGCTCGGCGGGCTCGGCGAGATCGGCAAGAACATGTGGGCCGTCGAGACCGACGACGACCTCATCATCTTGGATTGCGGCTTCGCCTTCCCCAGCGAGGAGATGTACGGCATCGACTACGTCCTGCCCGACTACTCCTACGTGGTGGAGCACCAGGCCAAGCTGCGTGGGATCTACATCTCCCACGGCCATGAGGACCACATCGGCGGCTTGCCTTACTTGCTCAAGCTGCTCGATCCCATCCCCACGGTCTATGCCACGCCCCTGACCGCGAGCATCATCGAGGCCAAGCTCAAGGAGCACCCCTCGCTGCGTGGTAAGGTGCCCCTGCAGGTGGTCAACCCGCGCGATCGCCTGGAAGCGGGCGGTTGCACTGTCGAGTACGTGCGGGTCACCCACTCCATCCCTGACGCCTGCGCGATCGCCGTCCACACCGCGGCCGGCACCTTGATCTACACCGGCGACTTCAAGATGGACCAGACGCCCGTCGACGGGCAGTTCTTCGACTTCGCCCGCTTCGCCCAGATGGGCGAGGAGGGGGTCTTGGTCCTCATGTCGGACTCGACCAACGCCACGCGCGAGGGCTTCACCCCCAGCGAGCGCCTGGTCGAGCTGGGGCTCGATTCCTCCTTCGCGACCGCCAAGAACCGGGTGATCGTGGCGACCTTCGCTTCGAGTGTCCACCGGGTGCAGTCCATCTGCTCACTCGCGCAGAAGTACGGCCGCAAGGTCGCGCTCATCGGCCGCTCGCTCCAGAAGATGGCCGAGCACGCCAAGAAGCACGGGTTCCTCACGGTGCCGGACGGCCTGATCCTGCCCATCGACAAGATCAACGCCTTGCCCCACGAAGAGGTCTGCATCATCACGACCGGCTCGCAGGGCGAGCCCACCAGCGGCCTGACCCGGATCGCCAAGCACGACCACAAGCACATCAGCGTGATCGCGGGCGACACCATCATTCTCTCGGCGATCCCCATCCCGGGCAACGAGCGCGCCGTCAGCCGCATCATCAACACCCTCTTCCAGCGCGGCGCGCGGGTCGTCTACGACACCAACCGCTCCAACGCGCCGGGGGCCCTCAAGCACGTTTCGGGCCACGCCAGCCGCGAAGAGCTGGGCCTGATGCTGGTGCTGACCAAGCCCAAGTACTTCATCCCCATCCACGGCGAGACCCGCCAGCTCACCAAGCACGGCGAGCTGGCAGTGGCGACCGGGGTGCCTCCGGAGCACGTCTTCATCCTCGAGAACGGCGACATCATCGACTTCAACCACGAGCGCGGCAAGGTGGTGGGTCAGTTCAACGCCGAGCCGGTGCTCGTCGACGGCGGCCGGATCACCAGCCTCGGCACCACCGTCATGCGCGATCGCCAGAAGCTCGGCCAAGAGGGTGTCGTCTCGACCGTCGTCACGGTGGACGAGGAAGGCTACCTGGTGGATGGGCCCGAGCTCTTGAGCCAGGGCTTCCTGTTCGCCGACGAGCTGGCTGCCATGGCCGACGAGGCCAAGGAGGCCGTGGTGGGCGCGCTGGATCGCTGCCGTACCGAGGGGGCGCTGGCGTCCGAGGCCTTGCGCTCGGCCATCAGCGAGGATCTCGGCAAGTTCCTCTACGAGCGGGTGCGCCGTCGGCCGGTCATCCTGTCCATGGTGCAGGTGGCGCGAAACGGGCGGTAGCGATTAGAGCTGCGCCAAGCGAGGTAAGTTGATTCTGGAACGGTCCGCGCATGGGGGCTTCACCTTGAATCAACCGCATCTCGACCCTGTCGTCCGACGCCTCGTCTGGCGCTTCGATGCCCCACCCGAGCGCGTCTGGCCGCTGGTTTCCGATACCGACCGAACCAATCGGCTCTTCAAGCTGGCGCCGGTGACGTACGACGTCTCGCCCAACCCGCGGGGCGGCGTCAAGCGCCGCGCCAGCGCCTGGTTTGGCCCCTTGCCCTTTACCTGGGAGGAGCGGCCGTACGAATGGGTCGAGGGCAAGGCCTACAGCGTGCGTCGCGAGTACCAGGGCGGTCCCTTTCGGACCTTCGGCCTTGAAATCTCACTCGAGCCCGACGGCACCGGCACCCGCGTAAGCGTCGTGGCCGCCTACACCCCTCGACATGCCCTGACCAAGCCCCTGGCGCGATCCTTCGCCAATGCTGCCATCAAGTTATTCGAGCAGGCTTACCGCGACTACGCGCAGGTCCTGCGTGGAGAGCGCCCGATCGAGAGCCTCTTGCCCGTCGCGAATCCGACCTCGGTACAGGGGGAGCGGGGCGAGGCGATCGCCCGTGAGCTCGTCGCACTCGGCTTCGATGAGGTGCTGGTCGCGCGCCTGGTCTTCCACGTCCTGAGCGGCCCCGAGGAGGAGCTCGACAAGATGCGCCCCTTCGCGCTCGCCAAAGACTGGCAGGTCGAGCGGCGCGAGATGCTCAAGCTCTTCCTCCACGCGACCCGACTGGGCCTGCTCGAACTCAAGTGGGACCTGCTCTGCCCGGCGTGTCGCGGGCCGCGCGAGCGCGTCGCCACCCTCTCGCAGCTCAGCGCTCAGGCGCACTGCGACGCCTGCAACATCCGCATCGACGCCGACTTCGGTCAATCGGTCGAGTTGAGCTTCCGTCCCAGCCCGAGCCTGCGCAAGGTCGAACGACGCTTCTTCTGCGTCGGGGGGCCGGCCTGGACCCCTCACGTCGTCTTCCAGGCCCTCCTGGAGCCCGGCGCCGCCCGGGAGGTGGCCCTCACCCTGGCACCAGGGACCTACCGCCTGCGCAGCCCCCAGGTGAGCAACCAGCTGACCGTCACCCTGCGTGACGAGGCCCCCGATGCCGGCGCCACCCAGCACGTCCGGATCACGTCGGCGGGCTTCGCCCCCGGGATGCTGGACCAGGACCACGCGGTCCTGCGCCTGTGCCTCGAGACGGACGCGCCGCTTCAAGTGTGCCTCGAGCGTACCGCCTGGGCGGATGACGTGGTCACGGGCGCTTACGTCAGCACCCTCCAGGAGTTCCGCAGCCTGTTCTCGGCTGAGGTCCTCGCCCCGGGGCTGGAGCTCGGAGTGGGCAAGGTCGCCATCATGTTCACCGACCTCAAGAGCTCGACGGCCATGTACGAGCAACTGGGGGATGCGACGGCCTTCTCGCTGGTGCAGACCCACTTCCGGATCCTGGAAGCGGCGATCGCCGCCAACAACGGCTCGGTGGTCAAGACCGTGGGGGACGCCGTCATGGCCTCGTTCCACGACGTGACCGATTGCGTGCGCGCCGCCTTCGAAATCCAGGCGTCGGTCGCCCGCTACAACGCGGGCCACCCCGACAAGCCGGCGCCCATCGTGGTGAAGCTGGGGGCGCACGCGGGGCCGTGCATCGCGGTCAACCTCAACGATCGGCTGGACTTCTTCGGGACGACCGTCAACATGGCCGCCCGTGTCCAGAACGAGGCGGTGGGGGAGGACGTGGTGCTCTCGCAGGCGGTCCTCGCAGATCCTGGCGTGCAGGCCCTGCTCGCGGAGCTTCCCCTGGCCAAGCGCGAGCGCTTCGACGTCACCCTCAGAGGCTTGAGCGCGAGCTACGAGCTGACCCGCCTCGTCCCGAGCGCCCAAGCGGATGCGATGGGCAAGCTTCGGCTCTTCACCGACGCGCTCAGCTAGATCGAGCGTCCCATCCTTCATCCGGGCGTTACCCGGCGATCATCCCCTGTTCGCACCCGGGGCCTATCCTGGCTGATATTCAGACAGGAGGTTGGATTTGGTGCGTCACGTCAATCGCGTCGGGCTCGTCGCCCTCGGGGGACTCTTACTCGTTTCTGGCTGCGGCGGTGTGCCCTTCGGCATGCTCCCCGAGTCGATGACCCCGCCCATCACGACGAATCCCATCGCTCCTGGCGAAGATTGGGCCGGTGGGGGAGGCGCCTACCAGCCAGCCCCCGGCCGGAGCCCGGCGCCGGTCGTGACGCCCAGCCCTGGCCGGACCCCGTCACCGGTTGGGACTCCCGATCCCGTCGCGACGCCGATCCCGCCCGCGAACGACCTGGCAGGCGCGGAGGCGATCGTCTTCCAGCAGACCAACGAGGAGCGCGCCAAGGTCGGCGCCAAGGCCCTCGCCTCGGATCCCCAGCTCAACGCCCTGGCGCGCAGCCGCAGCGAGGACATGGTCAAGCGCAACTACTTCGACCACGTCACGCCCGATGGCAAGAAGGTCTTCGACATGCTCAAGGAGATGGGCTTCGCCTACTCGACGGCCGGTGAGAACATCGCCTACAACAGCTATCCGCTCTCCCAGTCGCCCCAGCGGGCCATGACGGCCTGGATGAACAGCTCGGGCCACAAGGCGAACATTCTCAATACGCGCTTCGGTCGCATCGGGGTAGGGGCTTACAAGCGGTCGTCCGACGGGGCGATCTTCTACACCCAGGTCTTCACGAACTAAGGGGCTGCCGCAGGGGCGGGCCTACAAGACCCAGGTCTTCACGAACTAAGGAGGTGAATCAGGCGCGCGCCTGCTTGAGCTGCTGGTGCTCGACCCAGCTGATGAGCTTGGTGATCTCGACCGGCTTGGTGACCGCGTGGCTCGCGCCGGCTTTGACGAAGGCCTGCAGCTGCGAGGCGTCATGGACCATCGCCACCAGCGGAATCTGGTAGGTCGCTCGCGTGCACTTGAGGCACCGGATGGCGTCGATGGTCGAGAGGTATTCGAGGCCCGAGTCGATCAGGGCCAGGTCCACGGTCCGAGTCAGGCAGGCGGAAACCAGGGAGATGCTGCTGTCGGTGTTCAGAACGCGGTGGCCATGGCGCTCCAGGCTTGCGGTGAGATTGCGCCGCAAGATGGCCGATGGGGAGCAGACCACGATCGTGAGCATCTTTGCGCCTCGGTGGAAAATACGGTAGCCAAGCGATCATATACCCACCCTTAAGGGAGGCTGAACGCTTCGAGGCTGGAGACGAGAGAGGGGCTGTGCGCGACGTAGAGCGCTTTGCCATCCGGCGAGAAGGTGAGGCCGGCGACGTGCTGCGTTTCAGCCGTCGCGAGCTCCCCGACCTCGCGGTCCAGGATCTTGGTCTCGCCGTAGGGATAGATACCGGGGCGGCCGACGGCCACTTGGCGCTTGCCGGGGCGCAGCGCCAGGCTCAGCTGGGTGTTGCCCTTCTCGCCGCCCAGGATGAACCCGGCGGCCGGCTGGGCTTCGAGCGAGTCGTCCGCCGCCGGGAGCAACTCGACCAGCTGGAAGATGTCCGCCACGACATGGGAGATCCCTACCACCCAGCCCGGCCGAGCGGCGATCGCGCAGATGGGGAAGGGAACCTCGAGCACCTCGCCGATCTGGCCCGATGCGCGAAACACGACGAGCGTCCCGACCGCGTCGCCCTCCTGCGTCAGGTTGACCAGGAAGCGATCGCTATCCAGGCGTACGATTTGCTGGGCGGAGCCCCCGAGCTTGTGGCGCTCGATCCGTCGGCCGGTTTCGAGGTCGTAGACGTACAGATCTCCGCTCGGCAAGTAGGCGCGCTTGCCATCCGCCGAGAGGGCGGCGTGGGCGGTGATGCCGAGGTGGGCATCGACCGCGATGGGGCTTCCCACGTCGAAGGGCACCTTGCTGAGGCTGCGCGAGCCGGTGTCGACTGCGAAGAGGCCCAGCGAGACGCCTCGCTGCCAATCGCTGAAGAAGACTGAGCGGCCATCCGCGCTGATGAGCGGCGAATCGATCGCAAAGCGCAAGCCATCGAGGCGCTTCGCCTCGGTGTAGCCCCGCGAGGCGCCGTTCGGCTTCAAGACGGTGACGCCGTAGCGGGTGGTGAAGTAGAGTTCGCCGGTCGTCGGGTGGGCGACGACGCCGCGGGGATCGTCCTGGGGCGTGGGCCTGAAACGCCAGGCGGAGAGCAAGGGCCCCATGGGCGTCGCCGCAGGCTCGGGCGTGTTGTCCGGCTGAACAGAGGCAGAGGCCGTGCCCGACGAGGAGGTCGGCTGCGAGGTGCCGGTGCGCGAGGGCGTGTTGGCGAGCTGAGTGGGGGCGGCGGGGTTGAGCAGGCAGCCAGAAAGCGCTAGCGCCATGAGCAAGACCGGCAGGACGAGTCGGCGAGGCTGCGGCATGGGCTCACCTCCTGTTTACGATTATGCTGCTTGATATGAATAATATTATTTTATTTTTATGTCAACTGGTCTTGCTTGGCGAGATAGCGATCGCCCTTTGCCGTCACCACCAGCGCCTGCGGGCCCAGGCTCGGGCTGCTCTGGCAGGCGATAGGGCAGGAAGTGCAGCTCCCCGACGCGCAGGAGGCGTCCGAGGCATCGAGGGCCTGGGCCTCGACGTAGCCCAGGCGCAAGAGGTGGCCGAGCAGTTGCTCGTAGGTTTCGCGGCTGAGCCCCAGCTTGAGACGCAGGTCCAGGTTCGAGGAGGTCGGGGCGTGACGGATGGCCCCGAGCAGCTCCTTGAGCATGTTAGCCGAGCCCCAGCAGGCGCCCGACCTGGTAGATCAGGGTGCCGAGCACGAAGGCGAGCACCAGGCCGTAGGTCGCCGAGAAGGCGGTCCACTTCACGCTGAGGGTCTCGCGCCAGATGGCGACGATGGTCGAGTAGCAGGGGATGTAGACCAGGCTCACGACCATGAAGCTGTAGGCCACCAAGGGCGTGATGCTCTGGCGCAGCACGCCGCCCAGGCCGTCCTCGCCGACGCCGTAGATGACGGCGAGCGAGGCGAGCGCACCTTCCTTGGCGATGAAGCCGCCTACCAGGCTGACCAGGAGGCGCCAGTCGAAGCCCATGGGCACGCCGATGGGGGCGAGCACGTGGCCGAGGATGCCGGCGAACGACTGCTCGATGGTGCCAAAGGGCACGTGGGTGAAGATCCAGATGACGCCGGTCATCAGGGTGATCTGAGTGGCGGCGCGGCGCAGGAAGCCGCCGGCCGAGCGCCAAGCCTGCCTGAGCACGTTCCGGGCGATGGGGCGGTGGTAGGGGGGCAGCTCCATGATGAAGGGGGAGGGCTCCCCGGGGAACAGGGTCTTCTTGAAGGCCAGGCTGATGATGAGCACCAGGCTCACGCTGATGGCGTAGAGCGAGAGCATGGCGAGCGTCGCCTGCAGGCCCGTGAAGAAGGTCCCCACGAAGAAGACGAACAGGACCAGGCGGGCCTGACAGAGCATCAGGGGGTTGACCAGGATGGTCAGGAGCCGGTCGGCGCGGTTGTCCACGATGCGGGCGGCCATGACCGCGGGCACGTTGCAGCCGAAGCCCATCAGCAGGGGCAGGAAGCTACGGCCGTGCAGGCCGAAGGCGCCCATGAAGCGATCCACCACGAAGGCGGCGCGGGCGAGGTAGCCCGAGTCTTCCAAGAGGGCGAACAGGGTGAAGAAGATGGCGATGACCGGGAAGAAGCCCGCCACGGTCGCAAAGCCCGCCCACAGGCCGTCCACCATGAAGTCGCCCAGGATGCTGGGGGCGCCGAGCTTCTCGAGGGCGCTGCGGATGAGTCCGCCGCCTTGGTCGAGGAGGCCGCCGAACCCGTCGTTGATCGGGGTGGCCAGCGAGAAGGTGATGAAGAACATGAGCCCGAAGACCAGGATCATGATGGGCAGGCCCCACAGGCGGTGGGTGACGACCCGGTCGATCCGGTCGGTCCAGTCCTCGACGTCGGGGCGGCGCGTGACGACCTCGGCCATGATGTCGGCCAAGAGGGCGTACTGGGCGCCGATCACTTCGGCCTCCAGATCTTCGAGGGCGGGGGTGCGCCGCAACTGAGCGGCGCGTGCGACGGCAGGGGCGAGCGAGGGGCGGCTGGCCGCCAGCTCGCCGATGGCGGCGTCGCCTTCGAGCAGCTTGCGGGCGAACCATTCGGGGTCGAAGCCCCCGAGGGCGGTGGCGTCGAGCTTGGAGGCGACGTCGGCGATCGCTTCGGTGACGGCGGTAGGCAGGGGCGCGCGCAGGGGGCGGCCCGGGCGATCGCCATCGAGCATGCGCTGGACGGCCTGGATGGTCTCGTCCCGGCCCGTGCGGCGCTCGGCCACCATGGGCACCACCGGCACGCCGAGGCGGGCCTCCAGGGCCTTGGCGTCGATCACGACGCCCTTGGCTTCGGCGATGTCCATCATGTTGAGGACCACCACCACCTTGTCGGTCAGCTCCAGCAGTTGCAGCGTCAGGTAGAGGTTGCGCTCGAGGTTGGCCGCATCCACCAGGTTGACGACCACGTCGGGGCGTTCGAGGGCGATGAACTCGCGGGCGATGAGCTCTTCGGGCGAGAGGGCGCTCAGGCTGTAGGTGCCGGGCAGGTCGATGAGGCGCAGGGTGCGATCGCCGACCTGGTGGGAGCCCTCCATCCGCGCCACGGTCTTGCCCGACCAGTTGCCCACGTGCTGGTGCATGCCGGTCAGGGCGTTGAAGAGGGTGCTCTTGCCGACGTTGGGGTTGCCCGCGAGGGCGACGGTGGCGGTGGGCTTGGCGACCGAGGTCGGGGTGGAGGTCATGGTCACGATTAGAGCAGCTCCACGGCGATGGCCTCGGCGTCGCGGCGCCGCATGGCCAGGTGGTACCCGCGGACGGCGTACTCGACCGGATCGTTGAGCGGCGCGGTGCGCACGGCCGCGATGTCGGTGCCTGCGACCAGGCCGAGATCGAGCATGCGACGACGGGTGGGGCCGGCGCCTCCGACCGAGACGATGCGCGCGCGTTGACCGGGGGCGAGCTGGCTGAGCTTAGCGACCATGGCGACCTTCCCATCGAGCAAGTTGCAAGTGCAATTGAGAATAATTCTCAACTTACAGCAGCTTAGCCGAGCCAGCCTTCTTTGTCAATCGGCTCAGCCCTCTCGTGGGAAGGGTTTCGGGGCGATTTTAGCGCATCCGTCCGAACAGGTTCGTCAGACGCTCTAGATCCACTTCTTGTGGCGGAAGTAGCTGACCATCAGGGTGGCCAGGAGCACCATCATGCCAAGCACCGCCTCGAAGGCGAACGGCCAGTCGCTGATGGGCAGGTGGACGTTCATCCCATAGATGCCCGACAACAGGGTCAGGGGCAGCATGATGACCGAGATGACGGTCAGCGCGCGGATCACCTCGTTGGTCCGGTGGGTGGTCAGCGAGTTGTAGGTGTCGTTGAGCGACTCGATGATGCCCTTTTGATCCTCGAGCATGTCCCAGAGCCGCGCCAGGGCGTCGCCGATGTCCGAGAAATAGAGCTCGAGCTCTTCGCTGATGAGGCGGCTCTTGACGTACTCAAGCCGCGAGATCACCGGGATGAGCGGCTTGACGATGCGGCGGTAGGCGATGATGTCGCGGCGCAAGAGCGAGATCTTCTCGACGGTCTCGCGGCCCGAGAGCTCGAAGATCTCGTCCTCGATCTCCTGGACGTTGCGCTCGATCTTGTAGGCGATGGGGAAGAAGTTGTCGACCAGCTTGTCCATGACCCGGTACAGCAAATGGCCCGCGCCGAGGCCCATGTCGTCCTGGCGGACCTTCTCGGAGCCCTCGCATGCCTCGAAGAAGCGCTCGAGGGGCCAGATCTTGCTGACGTGGATGGTGATGAGGAAGCCCTCGCCCACGAAGATGTCGATCTCGGCCGGCTGGGTGACCTGCTGCTGTTTATCGAACACCGGGAAGTGCAGGACCATGAACAGGTAGTCGTCGTACTCGTCGAGCTTGGGGCGCTGCAGCCGCGAGACCACGTCCTCGAAGTCGAGCGGGTGGAAGGAGAAGTTCTCCTCCAGCCAGTCGATGTCGTGGCGGGTGGGCTGCGAGATGTCGTACCAGGTGAGGTCCTTGTGAGAGACGATCTTGATGGGCATGGCTCAGGCTCTGGTCGGGGGGGATTCGGCGATGAAGTGGGAGACCACGGGCGGCAAGGGGCCCTGGTGGAAGGCTTGCGCGCGCGCCTCGATGGCGCGATCGCTCACGGTGACCCGCTCGTGCTGGCGCAGGTGCTCAATCCAGGACTCCACGACGAAGGATTCGACCATCCTACCCGGATCCGCCGTGTCTTTGAAGAGGTTCCAGCGAATTGCCCCATCCCGCAGCCGGATTTGGCGCATGGGAGCCATGGCCCGGCCGAAGGCTTCGCTCTCGGCCGGGTCGATCCGGTATTCGACGAAGACGAAGACGGGACCGTGCTCGAAGGGGACGTCCTGGACGAGCACCGGGGTCTCCCAGTGCCGCCCGGGCGCCAGATCGAGCCCCTCGCCGGAGGGGATTTCGAAGCGATAGGTCAGGGCGAGGAAAACGAACAGCCCGATACTCGAAGCCCAGAGGGCGGGCGGCAGTCCCCAGCGCTCGGCGATCGCCCCCCAGGCGGCGCTGCCTACTGCGAGGCTGCCGAAGACCGCCAGCATGTTGACGGCGAGTGCCCGGCCCCGGACCCATGCGGGCACCGTGACCTGGATGGCGGTGTTGCACTGCGCGAGGAAGACGAGCCAGCCAACCCCCGCCCCCAGCAGGCCGGCGCAGACCGCCCAGAAGTTGACGGTCCAGGCCGGGACGCTCATGCCGAGGCCGTAGATCGCCGGCGCCAGAACCAGGGTCAGGTCGCGTGGGATCAGGCGCTGAAGGCGCGGCATCAGGGCCGCGCCGAGGACCGCCCCCGCCCCGAGGCAGCCGAGCAGGATGCCGTAGCCGCTCGGACCGAGGCCCAGCTCGTAGCGGGCGATGAGCGGGAGAAGGGCCCAGAGGGCGCTCGCCATGAGCACAAAGCTGCCGCTGCGCAGTAGTACCGCCTGGAGGGACGGCGCGTACCGGACGTAGCGCAGGCCCGCCGTCATGGCCCCCCAGACCCGCTCGGCGGGCAGCACGCTGGGCTCGGGCTGGCGCTGCCAGCGGAAGAGGACGTACAGCACCCCCAAAAAGGAGGCGGCGTTCAGCAGGAAGGTGAAGCCGGGGCCCGCGAGCGCCACCACCAGCCCCCCCAGGGCGGGCCCTACCGCCCGGGCAAGGTTGAAGCCCGCGCTGTTGAGCGCGACCGCCGGGGCGAGCTGGTCCCGCGGGACCAGCTCCGGGATGATCGCCTGCCAGGCCGGGGCGTTGAGGGCGGAGCCCAGGCCCAGAACGAAGGTGAAGCCCAAGAGCAGCCAGGCGTTCATGTGGCCCGCCACGGTCATCAGCCCGAGGGCGGTGGCGACGAGCAGCATCCAGAGCTGGGTGACCAAGAGCAGCTTGCGCCGGTCGAGCACGTCGGCGAGGGCCCCAGCAGGCAGCGCCAGCAGGAAGATCGGCAGGTTGACCGCGGTCTGGACCAGGGCGGTCATCGAGGGCGAGAGGCTCGTCATGAGCCAGGAGGCGCCCACGCTCTGCATGAGGGTCCCTACGTTCGAGGCGAACGAGGCGATCCACAGCAGGCGGAAGATGGGCTGGCGCAGCGGGCTCCAGAAGGGCTCGGGTGATGCGGACATGGGGACCTCCCTGACGGGCGATCCCCATTAAAGCTCCGAAGCAGCCGAGACGCTACGTCGAAAGGGCTCTTAATTCTTGCGCGAGGCCGCGGGGGTGAAGCTGGAGAGCTCGGCGGTCACCTGGTTGAGCTTGGGCCCCTGGCCCAGGTCGATGGTCAGGCCCTCTACGGCCTTGACCATCCCGATCCCCGCGACGTACCAGTAGTCCAGCCGGTCCACGTGGCCGTTCGGGTAGGTCAGGTAGTGGGTGAGACGCTCGGCCGCGAAGGTGCCGGCGGGCACGGTCACCGACGCGGTGCCCTCGTAGGCGACGGTCTCGGTGACGTTGGTCTTGATCCGGCCGCCCCACTTGGCGCCCGAGGTGAGCGGGAACTTCATGACGGTCAGCGAGCCCAGTTCGGGCTGGCCGTAGCGCGAGAGCACGACCCCCTGCGCCGAGCGGACCGCCAGGGTCGTCGGGGACTGGCGATCGCCGTAGTAGCGCTCCACGACCGCGGTGGTCACGCCCTGTTCGGTCTTGCTCTCGGTGACGATCATGCGCTGCTCCTGGCCGGGGCGCTCCGCGCTGTCCCCGTTGCGCTGGATGGTGCGGTAGCGCCACTCGGTGCCGGCCTCCAGCGGGTAGAGGGCCTGGAAGTCGCTGATCTGCTTGGCCTTGAGGGTGGCGGGGGCCTTGTCCGAAAGGAGCGCTCCAGTGCCCGAGAGGCCGCAGCCGGCGAGCAAGAGGGGCAGGAGGGCGAGCAGTTTCTTCGTCATGACGTCGCTTTCGGTAAAGGCAAGGGATGGCATCGTGTTTATTATAGATTAAATCCCTTTTAACTTGCTATTAATCGGTGCGGATATCCCCCTTGCCTGAATGCCTGAAGAACGCTTAGCTAGAGGGTGGCCCGTCCAGCGGGGACGGGGCGTGAGAGAGGGAAAGGACCTGGATGGAAGCGGCGGCACCAACGAAGGCGAAGGCGGCGGGACTCGGTTTTATCTTCATGACCGTCCTGCTCGACATCATGGGCATCGGGCTGATCATCCCCATCATGCCGCAGCTCGTGGCGAGTTTCCTCGGCGGGGATCTCTCGCAAGCGTCGCGCTACTTCGGGGCGCTGGCAGCTTGCTATACCGCCATGCAGTTCCTGTTCTCGCCCATGCTCGGGGCCCTCTCAGACCGCTACGGTCGCAAGCCGATCCTGCTCGGCTCGCTGCTCCTGACCGCCCTGAGCTACCTGATGCTCGGCCTGGCGCCCACGCTCGGCTGGATCTTCGTCGCTCGCACCCTCTCGGGCCTCGGCGGCGCGAGCCTCACCGTCGCCTCGACCTACATCGCCGACGTGAGCTCGCCTGAGACCCGCGCCCAGAACTACGGCCTGTTGGGGGCGGCCTTCGGCCTCGGCTTCATCATCGGCCCGGCGCTGGGCGGTTTTCTCGGCGGCTTCGACCACCGGATGCCCTTCTACGTGGCGGGGGCTCTCTCGTTTCTGAACCTGCTCTACGGCCTGTTCGTGGTGCCCGAGTCCCACGCCGTCGAGAACCGCCGCCCCTTCACCTGGGCCCAGGCCAACCCGGTTTCCTGGATCGGCCTCTTGCGCCGTCACCCGATCGTCATGGGCCTGGCGGTCTCGATGATCCTGCAGGGCCTGGCTCAGAACGGCCTCCAGAGCAACTGGGTCCTCTTCACCACCTACCGCTTCAACTGGACGCCCACCGAGAACGGGATCTCGCTCGCGGTGGTGGGCCTTTCGGCGGCCCTGGTGCAGGGGGGCCTCATCCGGGTCCTGCTGCCCAAGCTGGGTGAGCGCCGCGCCATCCTCTTCGGCCTGGCGCTCAGCGCGCTCGCCTTCCTCGCTTACGGCCTCGCGACCCAGGGCTGGATGATGTACGCCATCGTCGCAGTGGCGAGCATCGGCGGCATCGCGGGCCCTGCCGTCCAGGGCCTGGTCTCCAAGCAGGTTGGTCCCGATGAGCAGGGGGCCATCCAGGGCGCGCTGACGAGCCTCATGAGCCTCACGGGCATCGTGGGGCCCATCGTCGCCAACCAGCTCTTCGCCGAGTTCACCGGGCCGTCCGCGCCGGTGAAGCTGCCGGGCATCGCTTTCTACCTGGGGGCCGTCCTGATCGCCCTGGCCTTGTTCAACATGGCGCGCCTCTTCAAGCGTTTGCCGGCCCAGGCCCCCGAGCAGGCACCGGTCTCGGTGTAGCGTGGCGGGGGTCGTCTACGCCCCGTTGAAGGCGGCGGAGGCCTGGGCCTTTTCGGCCCTCACTTTCCCGGTCTTGCGGTCCCTCTTGCTGCCTCTTTCACCCGAGGCCGTCGCGATCGCCGCCTGGGTCGACGGGGAGCCGGCGGGTCTCGCCTTGGCCGTCCATGATCGGGAGAGCGATCGCGCCGAGCTGTGCTCGCTCTTCGTTCGACAGGCCTATCGCGGGCGCGGCCTGGCCGGAGGCTTGCTCGATCGCCTCGATGATGCCCTGCAGGCGGCCGGCGTGCGGGAGCTGGTCGCCGTCTACATGACGGGCAAGCCCTCGATTCCTGTCCTCGAACACCTGCTCGCGCAGCGCGGTTGGGAGGCCCCCGAGCGACGGATGCTGGTGCTCAGGGCCAGCTACGACACCATGGCGCGGGCGCCGTGGGTCGCGAAGGCAGGCCTGGACGACAGCTTCTCGATCTGCGCCTGGGGCGAGGTTACGCCTGACGAGCGCGAGGCCTTGCGGCGTAGCCAGGCTGAGACTTCCTGGATCGCGCCGGATCTCATCCCCTTCGACTTCGAAGAGGGCTGCCATGCCCCGACCAGCGTGGCCCTGCGCCGGGAGGGCGAGGTGGTCGGCTGGCTCATCACCCACCTGATCGGCGGCGTGCTGCGCTACACCTGTAGCTACGTCCACCCGACCCTCCAGCGCCGGGGGCGCATCCTGCCCCTCTACGCCGAGGTGATGCGCCGGGCCCACGAGATGGGCATCGATCAGGGGATGTGGACCGTGCCCGTGCACCATCCGGCCATGGCTGCTTTCGCCGAGCGCTGGATGGCACCTTACGCCGATGCCTGCGACGAGACGCGCGGCACCCGGAAGGGATTGTGACCTACTTGAAGCTCTAGGTCTTGTCTGTCATAGTCATGGCTGCTTGTTTGTCTGCATCCTGCTCAAAAGGAGTCCTCGTGAAGAAAGTCCTCTTCATCCTCGGCGAACTCAGCGACTCGGACGTGGACTGGCTCGTAGAGGCAGGTAACCGGGAGGCCGTTGCGCCGGGGCGGGTCCTCATCCGCGAGGCGAGCGCCATCGACCATGTGTACGTGATCCTCGAAGGCCGCTTTGCGGTCTCGGTCGCGGCCCTGCAGGGCAAGGAAGTCGCACAGCTCGGTTGCGGCGAGATCGTGGGCGAGATGTCGCTGGTGGACCAGCGTCCGCCGAGCGCCACGGTGACGGCCCTGGAATCCGGCCTGGTGCTCTCGGTGCCCCGCCGCGAGATCGAGCGCAAGCTCGCCCAGGACATGGCCTTCTCTGCACGCTTCTACCGGGCGCTGACGGTCTTTCTCTCGGATCGCCTGCGCAGCACCGTCAGCCGGCTCGGCTATGGCCAGAGTGGCCCCATGGACCAGGAGACCGAGTACGAGGACGAGCTCGACATGGGCGTGCTGGATAAGGCGGCGCTTGCGGGCGCGCGCTTCGACTGGCTCCTCAAGCGGATGAAGGGGGCCTGATGTCGTCGCCCCAGGATCGCCTGTTTCGCAAAGAGGCCCTGGAGCGCCTCTCGTCGCCCGAGCGGCTGGATCTCCTGATGCAGGTCGTCAGCCCCAAGGGCTGGGTCGCCCTCGCCTGCCTGGGTGGCGGGATCGTTCTGTTGGTCCTGTGGAGCATCCTCGGGCGTTTGCCGGTGACGGTCAACGCCAAGGGCGTGATCGTCCGTCCTCACGAGGTCGTGTCGTTGCAGTCTACCGGCGGCGGTCGGATTCGCGAGCTGAGGGTGAAGCCCGGGGACACGGTGAAGGCGGGCGACGTGCTCGCCGTCGTCGAGCAGCCGGAGCTCGTCGAGCAGCTCAATCAGCAGCGCGCCCGGCTCGCCGAGCTGGAGCGTCAGCAGGCGGCCATCGCAAATCTTCAGGCGAGCTTCGCCGACCAGACCCTGCGCACCATCGCCCAGCAGCGCGAGAACGTGCTGCAGCTGATCCGCGAGGCCCAGTCGCTGGACCCGGTGCTTTCGCAGCGCCTTGCCGAGAACCGTCGCCTCAACCAGTTGCACGCGGTGCCCGTGGATGCGGCCCTCGCCGCCGAGCAGGCTTTTCTCCAGAACCGCAACCGCATCGCCGAGCTCGAAGCCCAGCTCAAGGAGCTGGAGGGCAAGAAGACCTCGGTCGCCCAGCAGCGCCTCGAGGCCGAGGTACAGCGCGATCACCAGCTGCGCGAGATGCGCGCGAGCGGCGCGGTCCTCGAGGTCCAGCTCGCCCAGCAGGGCCGGGTCATCAGCCAGCGCGCGGGCCGGATCCTCGAAGTGGCGGTCGCCGTGGGTGATGTGATCGGCCCGGGTATGCGGATTGCGAGCCTCGCGCGCAGCGAGGCGGAGGCCAGCCTGATGGGGGTGACCTACTTCCCCGTCAGCGACGGCAAGAAGGTGCGGCCCGGCATGCGCCTCCAGCTGACGCCCGACACGGTCAAGCGCGAGCGCTTCGGCGGGATCATGGGCCGGGTCGTCTCGGTCTCGTCCTTCCCTGTTACCGAGCAGGGGCTGGTCAACACCCTCGGCAACGCCGAGCTCGCCCGCGCCTTCGCAGGGGCCGGCCCCTTGATCGAGGTGGTCTCCGAGCTGGAGCGGGATCCGGCCAACCAGAGCGGCTTCAAGTGGTCCTCGTCGCACGGTCCGGCGCTCGCCGTTACCACCGGCACCACGGGAGCGGCCCGCGTGACGGTCGAAGAGGTGCCGCCCATCGTTTTGGCCTTCGCGATCCTGAGGTCGAGCAGTGGCCTCTATTAAGTCCTGGCTCCAATCCAAGCGCCAGGTGCGCCGGGTCAAAACCCCCACCGTGATCCAGCTGGAGGCGGTGGAGTGCGGAGCGGCTGCCCTCGCCATGATCCTCGCCTACCACGGCCGGATCGTGCCGCTCAGCGAGCTGCGCAGCGCCTGCGGCGTCTCGCGCGACGGCAGCAAGGCGAGCAACATCCTCAAGGCGGCGCGGGACTACGGGCTCAAGGCCAAGGGCTTCAAGAAGACCATGGAAACGGTGAAGCAGCTGCCGTTCCCCTATATCGTCTTCTGGAACTTCAATCACTACCTGGTCGTGGAGGGGATGGACGACAAGCGCGTCTACCTGAACGACCCGGCGAGCGGTCGCCGCACCGTGACCCTTCCCGAGTTTGACGAGGCCTTCACCGGGGTCGTGCTCGTCCTCGAGCCCGGCGACGACTTCGCAAAGGGCGGCCGGAAGCCGAGCGCCATCCAGGCCCTGCGCAGCCGCCTCACGGGTTCGTACCGGGACCTCGCGTACTGTGTGCTCGCGGGCCTCTTCCTGGTGGTGCCGGGCATCGCCTTGCCAGTCGCCTCGCAGCTCTTCGTGGACCAGATTTTGGTCCAGGGGATGCACGACTGGCTGCGCCCCCTGCTCATCGGCATCGGGGTGATCGCCCTGCTCAAGGCGGGCCTCACGCAGCTGCGCATCTTCTACCTGCGCCGCCTCAAGCTGAAGCTCTCGGTCGTTCACTCCAGCCGCTTCTTGCAGCATTTGCTGCACCTGCCCATGGACTTCTACTCCCAGCGCTACGCGGGCGAGGTCGCGGGCCGCATCGGCATGAACGACGAGGTGGCAGGCGTCCTCTCGGGCCGGCTTGCGAGCTCGGTGATCGACACGGTCATGATCGTGTTCTACGGGGCGCTCATGTTCCACTACGACCCGGTCCTGACGGGGCTGGTGGTGGCCTCCGGCGGGGCCAACCTCGCCCTGCTCCAGTGGATGGGGGCCCGCCGCGTCGAAGCCAACCAGCGGGTGGCTCAGGAGTACGGCAAGAAGATGGGGGTCGCCATGGCCGGCCTCCAGTCCATCGAGACCCTCAAGGCCTCGGCGGCCGAGGCGGACTTCTTCACCCGCTGGGCGGGCTACGACGCCAAGGTGCTTGAGGCGACCCAGCAGACCGCTTCCCAGAACATGGTGCTCAGCCTGGTGCCTACCCTGCTCTCCACCCTGACCACCGCCGCCCTGCTCATCGTCGGCGGCTTGCGGGTCATGGAGGGTCACCTCAGCATCGGCATGCTGGTGGCCTTCCAGGGGATGGTCGGCAGCTTCCTCGGTCCCATCAACAGCCTGGTCGGGCTGGGCAGCGCCATCCAGGACCTGGTCAGCGACCTGAACCGCTTGGACGACGTGCTGGACCATCAGGCCGCCGTGCCCGTGGGCGAGAAGCCCCTGCCCGGTTCGGATGCCTTTCGCCTGGTGGGTGGGCTGGACATCACCGGCCTGACGTTCGGTTACAGCCGGGTGGCGGATCCCTTGATCGCGGATTTCGCGCTCTCGCTCAAGCCGGGCCAGCGGGTCGCCCTGGTCGGTGGCTCGGGCTCGGGCAAGTCCACCGTTGCCAAGCTGGTGAGCGGCCTGTACATCCCCTGGGAGGGCGAGATCCGCTTCGACGGAGTGCGGCGCGAGGACTGGACGCCTTCGGTCCTCACCCAGTCCGTCGCCACGGTGGACCAGGAGATTTCTTTGTTCGCCGGCTCGGTCCGCGACAACCTCACCCTGTGGGACCCCACGGTGCCCGAAGAGCGCCTGCGCCAGGCCTGTGAGGATGCGGCCATCCACGACGTGATCCTGGCGCTGCCCAGCGGGTACGACGCGACCCTCCTGGAGGGCGGGGTCAACCTTTCGGGCGGCCAGCGCCAGCGCCTCGAGATCGCCCGCGCCCTGGTCAACGACCCGGCCATCCTGGTGATGGACGAGGCCACCAGCGCCCTGGATGCCGAGACCGAGCGCCTCATCGATGCGAACCTGCGCCGCCGCGGCTGCACCTGCCTGATCGTCGCTCACCGCCTGAGCACGGTGCGCGACTGCGACGAGATCGTGGTCATGGAGTACGGCCGGATCGTCGAGCGCGGCACCCACGAGGCCCTCATCGCCAAGCAGGGCGCTTATGCGCGCCTGGTGAAGAGCGATGAGACCACCCGCGAGGAGGCCCTGTCATGAGCGACGAGCACGTCGTGGAGACCGAACAGCGGGTGGTACCCGCTGCTCAGGCTGAGCAGGATCAGCAGACGGCTTACGCGCGCTTCGTGCGCCGCCAGCGTCACGACCAGGAGGTCATGGAGAAGGCGATCGCCCAGCTCGCCTCGGTGCTCGATGCGCGCCCCGGAGAGGTCCCGGTGGACGGCACCCCCCTCTACCGTGCTGCTTTCGCGGTCGGCGCCGCCCTCGGGATCGCCGTCAAGCCGCCTGCGCGCTGGGAGGACCTCGGCCGCCTCAAGGACCCGATCGAGGCGATCGCGCGGGCCTCTCGCTTCCGCACCCGGCGCGTCCTCTTGCGCGGGGACTGGTGGAACCGGGACAACGGGCCGTTGCTCGCCTGGAGCGCCGATGGCGAGCGGCCGCTCGCGCTCTTGCCGCGGACGGCGGGGGGCTACGACTGCTTCGACCCGGCCGCCGACGAACGATATTCCGTCACGGCCGAGGTGGTGAGCGGCTTCGGGGCGCATGCCACCATGTTCTACCGGCCGCTGCCCGACACCGCCGTCAAGGCCTTCGACCTCTTGCGCCTGGGGATGCTCGCCTCGCGGCGCGACATGCCGGTGGTCATCCTCATGGCGGGGATCGTGGCGCTCTTGGGGCTCGTCACGCCCCAGGCGACGGCCTTCTTGATCGATCACGTCATCCCCGACGCCCAGCGCAGCCTCATCACCCAGGTGGGCCTCGCCCTCGGGGCGCTGGCCTTGACCCAGGCTTTGTTTCAGCTGGTCCAGAACGTCGCCCTCTTGCGGGCCGAGACCCTCGCCGAGTCGGCCACCGAGGCCGCGGTTTGGGATCGGCTGCTCAAGCTCAAGCTCACCTTCTTTAGGCAGTACGCGGCCGGCGAGCTCGCCTCGCGCATGTCGGCCATCGACCAGATCCGTCAGCTGCTCACCGGATCCACCGTCCAGGCGCTGCTCGCGGGCGTCTTCTCGCTGGCGAGCCTGGTCCAGCTCTTCGGCTTCAACCAGAAGATGGCCCTGGTGGCCCTCGGGGTGGCGGTGGTCTCGGTCGCCGTCACCACCCTCTCGGGGGCGCTGGTGCTGCGGGCGACCCGGGCGATCATGCAGGAGGGCGGCAAGATCCTCGGCCTGGTGGTGGGCCTGATCGGAGGGGTCGCCAAGATCCGCACCGCCGGGGCCGAGTCCCGGGCCTTCGCGCAGTGGGCCAAGACCTACAGCGGCTTGACCGGGCTGAACTTCCGGGCGCAACGCCTCCAGGATCGCCTCAGCCTCTTCGATGAGCTGCTGCCGATCGCAAGCACCCTCATCTTGTTCAACGGCTTCGGTCTCATGGCCAAGGCGGCCGCCGCGGACCCCGGCCAGGGGGCCGTCACGGCGGGTACCTTCATCGCCTTCAACGCGGCCTTCGGCTCCTTCGTCGCGGGCCTGACGGGCATCGGCAGCTCGGTCACCTCCTTGATGCAGGTCGTCTCCCTGTGGGAGCGCGCCAAGCCGATCCTGGAGGCCCTTCCCGAGGTGGGTCCCGACAAGGTGGACCCGGGCCGCCTCTCGGGCCGGATCGCCTTCGAGCACGTCAGCTTCCGCTACACCCCCGAGGCCCCTCACGTGCTGCGCGACGTGAGCCTCGCGCTCAATCCGGGCGAGTTCGTCGCCCTGGTGGGCCCTTCGGGCAGCGGCAAGTCGTCCCTCTTCCGCCTCTTGCTTGGCTTCGAAGAGTACGAGTCGGGCAAGATCGCCCTCGACGGCCAGGACCTCCGGGGCCTCGACCTGCCGGCGGTGCGTCGGCAGATGGGGGTGGTGCTCCAGCACGGCCGCCTGATGGCCGCCTCGATCTTCGAGAACATCGCCAACGGCGCGCTCATCACCCAGGACGAGGCATGGGAGGCCGCGCGCAACGCGGGCTTCGCCGACGACGTGACGGCCATGCCCATGGGCATGCACACCGTGGTCAGTGAAGGGGGCGGCAACCTCTCGGGGGGCCAGCGCCAGCGTCTCTTGATCGCCCGCGCCCTCGCTCTCAAGCCGCGCATCCTGCTCTTCGACGAGGCCACCAGCGCCCTGGACAGCCGGACCCAGGCCATCGTCAGCGAAAGCCTGGAGCGCATGAACGTGACGCGGCTCGTCATTGCCCACCGTCTCAGCACCATCCGCCAGGCCGATCGCATCTACGTGCTGGAGGGCGGCCAGGTGGTGCAGGAAGGCACCTTCGAGGCGCTCATGGCCGAGGAGGGGATGTTCTCGCGCCTCATGACGAGGCAAACCACCTGATGGAAAGGATCCGCGCGATGCAGACGAAACGCCCACGGGGCCTTGGATGGAATGGGGCCGCGCTCCTCGCGCTCGCGCTGGGGCTTGCAGGCTGCCAGTCCACGGGCGCCTTGCAGGCGACCCCGGCCGAGGCGGGCGTGCTGAGCCTGACGGCGACCATGAGCCAGCCGATCGGCGGGGCGCCGATGATCTCGCTGGCGCTCGCCGACCTGCCCGCGCCGCTGCGCGACGCCAAGGCCGTCACCCTGCTTGCCGGTGGTGTCGAGACGAGTGGGATCCGCGCCGCTTCGGCGATGGACTTCGCCTTCACCGGGGCCTTCCCCGCTACCGACGCGAACGCCAAGCTGCGCGGAGTCTTGGCGGCGGACGGCAAGACCGTGCGCCTCGCCGAGATCGCCCTGATTCGTCCCTAGCCCGCCAAGAGAGCAGTTGCCATGACTTCACGCCACTTCTTCGCCGCGCTCTTGCTCGTTCCGGTTCTCGCTCAGCCCGCTCTTGCCGAGCAGGCCGTGAGCGGCCAGGTCCTCGATCCGCAGGGCCGCCCGGTGCCGAACGTCTTCGTTCGCCAAGAGGGCGCCATCGTCGCCGGCTTCACCGACGCGAACGGTCGCTTCAGCCTGGTGCTCGTCCCGGAGGGGCTGCAATTTCTCGTCTTCTCGGCCGAGGGTTACCAGCTCGAACGCAAGCCGGTGGCTAGCGTCCGCAAGGTCTCGCTGAAGCCGGTCGAGGCGTACCTCCCGCAGTACCGGCCCCTGCTCTCCACGCTATCGACCAAGCCGTCAGTGCCGCCGCTCGATACCCAGCTCCAGCTCGCATACCAGGCGGGATCCTTTTCGAGCGCCTTCGCGGGCAACCGCCTCTCGGGCACCCTGGACAACCAGCTTTCGCTTTCGGGGCAAGTCCGGCTCGATGGTTGGCTGCTCGGCGGGGCGTTCGAGCGCTTCAAGGCGGCCTTGAGCATGCCTTCGCTGCCTGCTGTGGATGCGGCGGGCCTTGCGCCCGAGGAGAGCACCTACCGCCTTCGCCTGGGCCATGCGCTGGGCGGCGGAGCCTGGGAGATCGCCCCGAGCCTTTCGTTCGTGAACAGCAACGTGGCGGCGACGAACTTGCCCGTGAGCGGCACGCCCTACGACTACGCCCACGATCGCCGGGGGCTCGGCTTCGAGATGCCCTTCGCCTGGGGGCTGAGCGATCGCCTGGATCTGGTCGGAACCCTCGCTTACTATCCCGCCCTCTCCTTCAACGCGGCGCGCGCCCCTTACGCGGTGGCGGGCACGCGCCTGTGGGAAGGGGCGATCGGCCTCGGGTACGCCCTCACGCCCGCGCTGCGCCTCGAAGGGCGCTACCGCCACCAGGCCTGGGGCGGGGATCTGGCGATCGATCGCGACGACGTGGCCCTCGGCGTGACCTTCAGGCCCGAGCGGAGCCAGCCATGAACGGGCGGTATGGCGCGCGAGCCCTCGCCTTCGGTCTTTGCTGGGCCTTGATGGCGCCGAGCGCCCAGGCTCAGGTCCTGACCCTCAAGGAGGCCGTGGCGATCGCAACCCGCACCCACCCCTCGATCGAGGCGGCGCGCCTCGGGATCGACCAGGCGCAGGCGGCGGTTCGCGAGGCGCGGACGGGCTTGCAGCCTACCTTGTCCCTCTCTGGGGGCTTCAACCGGGCGGACGTGGCGGGGGTGCCCCAGCGGACCGCCTCGCCCCAGAGCCCCTACGGCTTCCAGCTCCAGCTCAGCGCGGTGCAGCCGCTCTACGATGGTCAGCGGACCGCATCGGCCGTGCGCCTTGCGGATCTTTCCGAGCAACTCGCCGCGGTGGAGCAGCGCGGGACCCGGCGCAAGGTCGCCTACGAGACGGCGCTCGCCTATTTCGCGGTCCTGCAGGCGGAGAGCATGCGGGACGCGGCGCGGATCAACGTCGAGCAGGCCAAGGAGCAGTTGACCCTTGCGGAGCTTCGCTCGCAGGGGCAGGTGGGCACGCGCCTCGAGGTGCTGCAGGCCCAGACGTCGGTTGCAATCGCGCAGGAGGGCTTTCTCCAGGCGGTCAATCAGCTGCGTCAGGCGCGCCAGACTCTGGAGAGCCATCTCGGGGGAAGCGTGGCGGATCTGAGCGTCGATCCCATGACCCAGCTCAAGCACCTGGCGTATGCCCCCGAGCAGATCGCTCAGGCCCTCGATGGGCGCCCCGAGGTGGCGCAGGCGATCCTCTCGCGCGAGGCGCAAACGGAAACGGCCCGTCAGCGCGCGCGCACCACCTGGCCCACCGTCAGCGCCATCGGTGACGTGACGACCGCACCCGGCGGCGGGACGCAGCAGACGATCGCAGCCTCGCTCGCCTGGAACTTCTTCGACAGCGGGCGCACGACAATGCAGGTGCAGCAGGCGCAACTCGGGGCCGAGCGGGCGGAGGCCTCGCTCGCAGCAACCCGCCGCGCGGCGGCCCTCGAGATCCAGACGACCGCTCAGGCCCTACAGTCTGCCCAGGAGCGCGTGGCCGTGACTCAGCAGGGCCTCCAGGCGGCGATCGAGGGCCTCAAGCTCGCCAAGGTGCGTTTCAACGCGGGGGTGGGGACGGGCCTCGAGGTGACCAGCGCCCTCTCCTCCTTGAGCCAGGCGCAGAGCGCCTACATCCAAGGCTCGTACGAGGTCAAGACCTACCAGCTCAGGCTCGCACAGGCCCTCGGCCTGGAATTTGAAGACCTCATCCCCTGAAAGTAAGTGGCGCCGGGCGAATTGCCCGGCGCCGCTCGATGCCTAACGACCGTAAACGGCGTCAGCCGCGCTTAGCGGCCTTTCTGCGCGGCTTCCGCCTGCTTCTGCAAGTTCTGGGCCGGGTAGCTGTTCGGGGTGAAGGTGGAGTAGAAGAAGTTGCCGAACATGGTGACGCAGCTCTGGACCACGTTTGTGAAGCCCTGAACGAACTGCTGCTCTGCTTGGCTCTTTCCGCCGGCGACGAGCTCGAGGTCGAGGTCCGAGAGCTCGTCCTCGCCCATCTTGGCGGGTAGGGGGACGAGGATGGCGTTGGCGGGAATCTCGACGGGCATCAGCTTGATGAACGAGGGGATCTGAATGCCGAGCACCCGCGAGGCGACCGCGTTGGGGTTGGCGATGAACTCGGCCTTGAGGGCATCATCCTGCATCAGGGCCGTCACCAGCTCGGCCTGCAACTGTTCGAGGGTCTTCTCCTGTGACATTGTTTTCCTCCGTCGTGAGATCAACTTGTGAGTTCGGCGTTGAGAGTGTCTTTTATGTCATTATTTCGCTGAAGCGCGCTTCATTGCAAGTAGGATTTGCCACGCCGCCGACGTGAGGCTCGTCACACGGCGCGGCCACAGGAGATCCCGCTGGTTAGCTCATCAGGCGCTTGTGGCATGTAGGGAGCAGTCGTTCGTCTACTCCAGGAGTTGCGCCATGGGGATTCTCTCGTCTCGCCCGATGCGCTGGGCTTGGCCTCTGTTGCCTTTGAGCCTGGTCATGGGGGGGTGTCTGGCTCAGGGGCCGCTGCTTTCGGGCAGCGAGCCGGGAGGATCTTCGCACTTGGCGAGCCAAGCACGCGCAAGCGTGAGCATCCGGGTCGCGCTGCCGCTGAGCACCCAGGCGATCGTGAGCAACACTCAGTCGGTACGGATCCTCTTGCGCAACGCGGGGGTGCCCGACCAGACGGCGACCGTCAACACAGGCGGGGCGACCACCGTCTCCTTTTCGGATCTGCCTCCCGGTGGCGGCTACACGCTGTACGCGGCAGGCTATTCAGGCCTGAACGGCACCGGGACCATGCTCAGCTGGGGTAAGCTGCCCGTCACCCTCGCCTCGGGCCGCAACCAGCTCAGCCTGAGCCTATCGGTGGTGGTGAAGGAGGGCGGCGGCGCGGACGATCTGGTCACAGGGCCCGCGGGCAACGGCGCGGTGCAGCTCGGCGCGCAGAAACTCTTCACCTCGATGACCGATTTCCAGACGCCTGGGGCGAGCACCAGTAACGTCGAGGTCTTCTATCCGGGGCAAAACTCGTACCTCTCCAAGTTCGGGACGCTCGGTAACCTGAGCGGTCAGTTCGGCTCTCACATCCAGATGCTGGCCATCGACTCCAAGGACTGCGTTTGGGTGAGTGACGACACCCACCACCGGGTCCAGAAGTTCGACCGGGACGGCAACTTCATCCTCGGGATCGGCAGTGGGCAGCTCTGGACGGTGCCCGGCGCGGTCCCGGCCCCGGCTATCAACGCCACCAACTACGGCTTCAGCGCCCCTGCCGGCGTGGTGGTGGATGCAGCGGACAACGTGTACGTCGCGGACCTGAACAACCACCGCGTGCTCAAGTACGACGCCAACGGCAACTTCCTGATGGGCTTCGGCTACAACACGCCTTGGGTCGCGCCGGCCGCCGCGCCGGCCGTGCCGGCTCACCTCAATGCCAACGGTCACTTCATCCCCTACGGCCTCGACCTCGACCGGTACGGCAACATCTATATCGGGGGGTACCCGGATCACCGGGCCTACGTGTTCAGCCCCAGCGGCCAGTTCATCCGGGGGATCGGCCAGGGGACCACCTGGGTGAGCGGGCAGGCGCCGCCTGCCGCTTTCACGCCCGGCACCAACGCGCGGGAGTTCACCAGTTGCTGGCACGTCCGGGTGGACCGGGATGGGGTCATGTACGCCACCGACGGCACCGATCGCGTTCAGGTCTTCGATCCGAACGGCGGCTTCCTCCGCAGCTTCTCCACCAAGGCTGCCGACAAGACCAGCGGCACGGCCGGCTACTTCGACATCGGTCCCGACGACAACCTCTACGTCGCCGGTTACGGGACCACGGCGCCGGTCTTCTTTCAGATGTTCACGAAGAATGGGGCGTACCTGGGCCGCTTTGGCAGGTTCGGGACCGGCGATGGCGAGTACAACAACCCGGAAGGGATCGCCTGGCTCTCCGACGGCAGCTTCTACACGGTGGATCGCAACAACAGCCGCCTCCAGCGCCTGAAAGGCATGAACTTCACCGACGTATCCGGCGGGCTGCGCCTGGTCGGGCATCGCCAGCCGGACACCCCGGTCTACGCCGCTTCGGGCACCTACATCACGCCTGCGGTGGACGCGGGGAGTTCGGTGACGTGGGGCTCTGCCTTCTGGGAGGTCCCGAGCCTGCCGGGCGGCACTCAGGTGGTGGTCGATGCGGCCACCTCGGCCGATGGGGTGACCTGGAGCGCTTGGCAGCTCGTCACAGGGACCTCGGTGCAGGGCAAGAACACGGCTTCCTTGGCTGCGTTGACGTCGCGCTTTCTCAAGCTTCGCCTCTCGCTCAGCACGGGCAATACGGCCCTTTCGCCCGAGATTCAGGAAATCGGAGTGCGCTACTGATAAGCGCCACAAGGCGCCGGGCGATTCGCCCGGCGCCTTGTCGTTGCCTCGAGGGTCGGATCCTTACCGCGGTCGTTGAAGCCCCGCGTTGTCATAGGCCTCGCCGAACTTCATGGTCAAGTTTGTGGTCTGGCTGCTGTTGGCCCCGGTGAAGACGGTGGCGCCGAGGGCTGCGATCCCGTAGCCGATCGCCTGGAAGAAATGGCCGGCCTTGCTCTTGCCGCCAGCGACGAGCTCCAGGTCAAGATCCGATAGTTCGTCCTCGCTCATCTTGGCAGGCAAAGGGATGAGGATGGCGTTGGCGGGAATCTCGACGGGCATCAGCTTGACGAACGACGGGATCTGAATGCCGAGCACCCGCGAGGCGACGGCGTTCGGGTTGGCGATGAACTCGGCCTTGAGGGCCTCGTCCTGCATCAGGGCCGTCACCAGCTCGCCCTGCAACTGTTCGAGGGTCTTCTCCTGCGACATGTCGTCCTCCACTCGGTTCCGTGACGTAACTGAACTCATTGTCGGCGCGATCGCCTGCAATAGCAAGTGCGCCTGGATCCGCTCGGGGCGTGAGGATCCTCACTCCGTTTGGTTATAGGGGGGCCAGACTGTGGCATGACTCACCTGCTTGCCAGCTTGAACCGCCGTCACATGCGGAGCTGGTGGGGGAGGTTGGATGCACCGCGCCATGGCTTGGCTTGTGATGCTGACGTTCCTCGGCGGCTGTCATCTGGCTTCGTCGCCCGGTGTCGAGCCCCCGCGCTCGCCTGCTGCCGCCCAGGGCACGGCAAGTGTCGCGCTCCGCGTGGCTTTTCCCGAGCGCACTGCTCAGGCGCTGGTCGCCAACACCCAGTCGGTCAAGATCCTCTTGCGCGACGCGGATGGCCACGACCTGACGCGCACGGTCGATACCGGCGCCCCCACGACCGTTCAGTTCGAGGGCCTCGCGCCGGGCGGCGGCTATACCCTCTATGCGGCGGGGTATTCGGGCCTCAACGCCACCGGGATCATGCTGAGCTGGGGCAAGCTGCCCGTCACCCTCGCCTCGGGCCGCAACCAGCTGAGCCTGAGCCTCTCGGTGGTGATGAAGGCAGGGGCCGGCGCGGCCGACCTGGTCACGGGTCCGAGCGGCAATGGCGCCATCCAGCTGGGGGCCCAGAAGGTCTTCACGACCATGCGGGACTTCCAGGCGCCCGGCATGAGCGCGAGCAATATCGAGCCCTTCGACCCTGCGCAGAATACCTATCTCGCCAAGTTCGGTTCGCTCGGCAGCCAGAACGGCGAGTTCGGCTCGCACATCCAGATGCTGGCCATCGACTCGAAGGGGCGAATCTGGGTCAGCGACGACATCAACGAGCGCGTGCTCCAGTTCGACAAGGACGGTGTCTTCTTGCGCGGCATCGGCAGCGACACCGTCTGGACCTCGGCGAGCAGCGCGCCGATCGTCGCCCAGGGCACCACCAACTACGGCTTCAAGGATCCCGCGGGTCTTGCCGTCGATGCCCAGGACAACCTGTACGTCTCGGACGTGAACAATCGCCGCATCCTGAAGTACGACGCGAGCGGCAACTTCCTGATGGGCTTCGGAGGCAACCAGGTCTGGGTGGCGCCCGCGACCGCCTCCATCCCCGCGCACCGCAACGATACCGGCTATTTCCGCAACTACGGCCTCGATCTGGACCGGAACGGCAACATCTACATCGGCGGGTATTCGGACAACCGGGCATACGTCTTCAGCCCCAGCGGCCAGTTCCTTCGCGCCATCGGCCAGGGCACCACCTGGACCGCGACGGCGAGCGTCACCTGGGCCACGGGCTCGGTGCCCTCGACCTTCAATTCGTGCTGGCACGTGCGGGTGGACAAGACCGACGGCACCATGTACGTCTCCGACTTCAACGAGCGGGTCCAGGTCTTCACCTCCAATGGCGACTACGTGCGCACCATCTCGACCGTTACCGCGGACAAGCCCGACCAGCGGACGGCGGGCTTCTTCGAGCTCGGTCCCGACGGCAACGTCTACGTCGCCGCCTACGGCTCGAACCCCGGGCCGAACTTCTACCAGGTCTTCACGCGCACTGGCACCTTGCTCTCGCGCTTCGGGGAGTTCGGGACCGGCAATGGCCAGTTGCAGAATCCGGAAACCATCGCCTGGGCACCGGACGGGGCTTTCTGGACGGTGGATCGCGACGGGAGCCGGGTTCAGAAGTGGCGCAGCGCGAACCCTGCCGATCCGGCGGGGGCTTTGCGCCTGAGGGGCCATCGGCAGCCGGGGCCTGCGGTTTACGTCGGACCCGGCGTCTACGAGACGCCGCCTATCGATGCGGGGGCATCGATCACCTGGGGGGCGGCTTACTGGGACATCCCAACCTTGCCGGCGGGGACCCAGGTGACGGTGGAGGCGGGGCGCTCGAACGACGGTGTCAACTGGACCTGGAGCCTGGTGTCCGGGACGCCCGGGACGGGCCGGACGGCGGCCAACCTGGTGGGGGTGACGGGGCGCTACTGCAAGCTTCGCTTGACCATGAGCACGACCAACTCCGCACTTTCGCCGATCATCCAGGAAGTCGGGGTGCTGTACTGATGCGTCATGCGTGGTTGTTGGTTCCGATCTTGCTGGTGGCCTGCGCCCCGGCGCCTCGCCCCCTCACCGGGGCGCCGGCGCCCGTTTCGGCCGCGCAGACCGAGGCCGCGCTCTGGGGGCGGGTCTCATCGGGCTACGCGGCCCAGGCGACGGCTGCCGAGCTTGTGGCCTTTGCGACGGTGACCCTGCTGGATGCCAGCAACACGGTGGTGGCCACGGGGCTGACGGATGGCACGGGGGCTTTTAGCCTCAACCCGTTCGTGAGCTGGTCGCCCGTGACCAACACGGTTTACGTGCTGGAGGCCCTCAAGAGCTTCGACAAGACCAACGACCGAGCACAGCTGCGCTTCCGAACCCTGGTGGCCTGGGACGGGACCAAGTGGAAATCGCTCTCCGGCACGACGACCGCTCAAGGCGGCGGTGCGGGCGTGCTCTTGAACGGGCGGACCACGGCGCTTGCGGCGATCAAGGACCTGCGGGGCATCGTGGGTTCGAGCCTGCTGGGTGCCCTGGATCCGGCGACCGGGGTCTTCACCCCGGCGGCCGGCGTGACGACGAGCGAGGTGGACACGGTGGCGGGGCTGGTGAGCCAGGCGCTCGCTTCGAACCTCGACCCCGTCAAGTGGCTGACCTATGCGAGCGGGGTTTACGGTCTCGCGATGGGGCCCCAGACGGGCCGCGTGGTCTTCGACCTTGAGGATGCGATTACCCAGGGCCTGGCGGGAGCCACGGCGGTCCGCGGCGTGGACGGCGGCCGAGCTTATGCGATCGCGGGCGCGATCGCCATGTACGACGGTCAGCTCGGCGCGCGCGGGGTGGGCAACGGCCTCTTCGGCCCCATGACCGGCCTCGCCATCACCTCGGAGGGCATCCTGTACGCGGGTGATCGGACGAACAACCGCATCCAGCTACTCACCCTCGACGGGAGCTTCCTGCGGACCTACACCACGGTGGGATCCGGGGTCGGGGCCCTCTCGAACCCCCACAGCCTGGACGTGAACCGCAACGGCGACTTGCTGGTGAGCGACTATGCGAACTACCGTGTCTTGAAGCTCGACGCCACGGGCAACCTCCTGTTCGGGATCGGCAACGGGAGCAGCGGCTGGACCTCGGGGCAGGGCTCCACGGGCGGCAGCGGCCACAACCAGCTCAACGCCGCGCACTATGCCAAGTTCGACGTGGCGGGCAACATCTGGATCGCCGATTCGGTCAACCACCGCGTGCTCAAGTACGATCCGAGCGGCAACTTCCTCTTGGGCGTCGGCAACGGGACGAGCTGGACGACTGCGGCCGGCAACCAGAACGCGAGCGCGTCGATCGATCGGGCCTTCGACAACGCCATCAGCTTGGCGATCGCCCCCAACCAGGAGGTCTACGTCTCGGATCGCCGAAACCACCGCATCCAGCGCCTTTCGAGCAGCGGGGCCTTCCTCGGCAAGTGGGGCAGTAACGGCACGGGCCCCGGCCAGTTCGACATGCCCGAGGACATCCTCGTCGACCAGGCGGGGAACGTCTGGGTCAGCGAGTATAACGGTCACCGCATCCAGAAGTTCACCCGCACCGGCACTTACCTCGGTCAGTTCGGTTCGAGCGGGACGGGAGCGGGCCAGTTCAACCGGGCGCGCGGCATGGCCTGGGCGCCGGACGGAGCTCTCTACGTGGCGGACGAGAACAACTACCGCATCCAGCGCCTGATTCCCTCCAACGGGCCGATGCAGTTCCCGACCGGCGGGAATTTCAACCGCGCGAAGGGCACCTTCTCCCTCTGGTTCAAGCCGAGCTGGGGGATCGAGTCGACCACGACCCGTTACCTCTTCGAGATCAGCCAGCCCAATGCGCGTTTCGTGTTGACCTACGGCAACCCGAATACCGGCCTGGCCGATAAGCTCTACTTCTACGTTTCGGACAACACGGCGAGCGAAGCGCAGACCCGGCGTGTCGGCATCGATCGCGCTGAGCTCGAGCAGGTCCTGCGACCGGGCCAGTGGCACCACGTGGCCTGCACCTGGGATGCCGCCACGGGCCAGGTGCGCTTCTTCCTGCAGGGCAAGGAGTACGGGAGCTTCCAGACGGGCAATCCCGCGAGCTTCAACTTCGGCGACCCCGGCAACCTGATGGTCGGAGCGGCCATCAGCGGGACGTCCCTGTTCGCCAATTCGGTCATCGACCAGTTCCGGATCTACGACGGGGTGCTGAGCCCCGAGGCGATCGCCCGCGAGGCGAGCAAGCTGGTCCAGGAGTGAGCGCCATGCAACGTCTTCGCTTGATGCTGACCCTCCTGCTTTCGGCCTTGATGGTGCTCGCGTGCCGTCCAGCGCCCATGACGCCTGCGATCGCGCCGGTGGCCACAGAGGCGCCGCTCTTGCGCGGCCAGCTCCAACTGCCGGAGGGCTACGGGACCCAGGCGACGGCGGGCCAGGTGCGCGCCAACGCGACGGTGACCCTGCTCGACCTATCGACCTTCCAGGCCAAGGGCACGGGCATCACTGCCCCGGACGGCTCCTTCACCGTGCAGGCCCTTGGCTCGTTCACCCCCGTCCTGGGGACGCTGTACCTGCTGGAGTCCAGCAAGGCGCTAGGGGGCACCTCGAACGCGGCCTTCAGGCTGCGGACCCTGGTGCAGTTCAATGCGGGCGGCTGGACCTCCGTCTCGGGGGCCGCGATCCAGCTCTCGCCCATGACCACGGCCGTCGCCGTCCTCTGGGATCACCTGGGCCTTTCGGCCGCGGACGTCATCGGCAAGGTGACGCGTGATCCGAGCACGGGCCTGCACCAGGCGAGCGCTCTGACGGCCACCCTGAGCGCCGCGAAGGTCCAGGAGATCGAGGGCTTGGTCAATCAGGCGCTGCTCTTGTCCATGGACCCGGTGCAGACCATCCGGCCGGGCCCGGGCGACGCGTTCAGGCTGACCCTCGAGAACGCCAGCCTGAACTTGCTGGTGAACGCGGGCTTCGAGGAGGGGAGCACGCCCCCTTCGAACTGGAAGCTGCACAACACGGCCAACGCCTCTTACTCGCTGGATACCGCGGCCCCCTACGAGGGGCGACGCAGCCTGCGCATCGCCTATACCAGTGCGGGTGACAACTGGCTCGGACAGGGCTACGACGGCACGAACGGCCGAACCCCTTTGAGGCTCGTGGCGGGCCGTACCTACACCTACTCGGTCTATGCGCGCGGAGCAGTCGGGGGCGAGAAGCTGGCGCTCGCCTTCAACTATCAGGTTCCCTTCGGCGAGCAGCGTAGCACGATCTTTGCCCTCACCACCGGCTGGAAGCGCTACTCCTGGACCTTCACCTCCGCCTACTCGACCTCCCAGGCGATCGCGCTCGTTCGCTTCAACGATTCGATCGGTCAAGCGGTCGGAGCGACCCTCTACGTGGACGCCGCCCAGCTGGAGGAGGGCGGCATCGGCAGCGATTACCAGGCGCAAACCAAGCTCTTGATCGACGGCATCGCCAATGCCTACGAGGGTGCGGGCGTCACCCCGAGCGCGGGGCGCGTCGGCAAGGGGATCGTGGTCGATAACGGGGTCAACATCGCCTCGAACTCGCTCTCGCCCCTGCAGAACACCAGCTTCGAGGTGGATAGCAACGCCGACGGCGTGCCCGATGGCATGACCAGGACCGGACCTGCTGCCCTCTGCTCCCTGGATGCCACCAACGCCCTCTTCGGGCAGTACGCCCTCAAGATGGATCGCTCGGGCGGCGCCACCACCGAAATCGTTAACTATCCCTCCTACTACCCCTTCAAGCCCGGTCGGTATTACACCGTTTCGATCTGGGTCAAGGGCCAGAACATTTCAGGGGCCCCCGACAACAGCAACTTCGGGCTCTACCTGGACCAGCGCACCCCCACGGGCGCCTACGGCGGGTCGCCGCGCATGGCGGCCCCCACCGGGACCTTCGACTGGACGCGGCTCAGCGTCAGCTTCTACTGGAACCCCGCCTGCGACCACCTGGATCTGTATCCGATCTTCCGCAACAAGACGGGGATCGCCTGGTGGGATGGTCTTCAGGTCGAAGAGGGAATGATGCCCACCCCGTACGCGGGCGATGGGACGAGCGTCGATCGGCTGACCGTCGATGCCCGCCCGCTGAATCCTGCCCAGGGCACGATCTCGTTCTGGTACCGCCCCGCCTATGACTGGAGCGACGATCGAGGCAACGGCTACCTCATGGGCATGACGAACGCGGCCGATGACGCCATCGTGTTCCTGCGAAAGAATCGGACGGCCGCGGGTGGCCAGAGTCTCACGTTGGCGGTCCATGACGGGGCGAACTGGCGCACGGCTGATTGGTTTGCGTCCACCGAGGCCTGGAAGGCGGATACCTGGCACCACGTGGGGCTGACCTGGGGTGCGCGAAACTCGGAGCTGTTCGTCGACGGAGAGTGCGTGGCGGTGAGCGACTACAGCGGAGCGATTTATTTCGCGCGGCAGCTGCGTTTGCTGTATTTCTCGGGCCTCGGCAACAACGCAGGCTACTGCTTGAACGGGACCATCGACGGGCTCAAGGTCTGGGACGCGCAGCGGGATCCGATCGCCATCCGGCGCGACGCGTTAGGTGTAACAGCTTTGTAGCATCGGGGTTTTAGCCTAACGCTTGTCGTGGCGCCCATTTCGGGCGGTTATTTCATTCCTGAATCGTGGAATGAATCATGCAGTCAGGCGTTTTGGCTAGCGAGGCTACAGCTTGAAGCGAATCTCCCTCCTGCTGGTGGCATGCCTCTGCGCGTGTCAGCCGAGCGTACGTCCCATCGTCGAGCCGCCGCAAATCGGCGCGGCTTCTCAAGAACCCGCCTCGCTTTGGGGGCGGGTGTCGTCGGGCTACGCGGCGCAGGCGACGGCAGGGGAGCTTGTGGCCTTTGCGACGGTTACGCTGCTGGACGGTAGCAACACGGTGGTGGCGACGGGGCTGACGGATGGCACGGGGACTTTCAGTCTCAATCCCTTCGTGAGCTGGGCGCCCGTGACCAACACGGTTTACGTGCTGGAGGCCCTCAAGAGCTTCGACAAGACCAACGACCGAGCACAGCTGCGCTTCCGGACCCTGGTGGCCTGGGACGGGGCCAAGTGGCGTTCGCTCTCCGGCACGACGACCGCTCAAAGCGGCGGTGCGGGCGTGCTCTTGAACGGGCGGACCACCGCGCTTGCAGCGATCAAGGACCTGAGGGCCCTCTCGGGCACCAGCTTGCTGGATGCCCTTGACCCGACGACCGGGGTGTTCACCCCGGCGGCCGGCGTGACGACCAGCGAGGTGGACACGGTGGCGGGGCTGGTGAGCCAGGCGCTCGCTTCGAACCTCGACCCCGTCAAGTGGCTGACCTATGCCAACGGTGCTTATGCCCTCACGCTGGGGGCCCAGATGGGCCGCGTCCTCTTCGACCTGGAGGATGCCCTCTCGGCTGCCGGCACCGGCAGCACCTTCGTGCCTGGGCGCGACGGGGGGCAGGCCCTCGCCTTCTCGACCGCCGTTGCGCTCTACGATGGCCAGGTGGGCAGCAGGGGCTCGGGGCAGGGGCAGCTGGATTCGCCGATCGCCGTCGCCTCCGATCGTTCGGGAACCATCTGGGTCGCTGACTGGAAGAACAACCGGTTCCAGCGCTTTACCTCGGATGGCCGCTTCTTGTCGACCTTCGGGAGCCTCGGCACGGGGGCGGGCAAGTTCGATTCGCCGCACGGCATCAGCATCGACGCCGACGGTAACTTCTTGACCTCCGAGCTCTACAACTTTCGCCTGCAGAAATTCGACCCTCAGGGCAATCTGCTCTTCGGGATCGGTCAGGGAAGCCGCTGGACCGTGCCGCCCGCCCCGGCGTCCGGGAGCCTCAGCCACGAGTTCTGGAACCCCAGCAATTGCCTGATCGCCCGTGACGGGACGATCTGGACCGCTGATGGCTTGAACGCCCGGATCATTCGCTACAGTGCGGACGGAACGGCTTTGCTGCAGACCTTCGGCTCGGGCTTCGGCACGGGCCCCGGGCAACTCAACATTCCGACGGGCTTCGCCATCGCGCCGAACGGCGACGTCTACATCTGCGATCGCTCGAACCACCGGATTCAGCGCTTTGCCTCGAACGGTGCCTTCGTCGCCGAGATTGGCAAGGGGCTGCTGACCGCGCCCGACGACGTGAAGTTCGACAACGCCGGAAACTTCTGGGTCTCGGAGTACTCGATCGCCGCCACGGCCTCGCGCGTCGTGAAATTCGACCCCAACGGCGAGCTGCTCGGCACGTTCGGTTCGCTGGGTTACGGGGACGGCCAGTTCAGGGCGGCGCGCGGGATGACGTTCGCACCGGATGGCAAGCTGTGGGTGATCGATTACAACAACCACCGTCTCCAGCGCCTGATCCCCGCGAACGCGCCGGTGGTGTTCCCGGCCAAGGATCGGTTCAACGCGACCCGGGGGACGATTTCCTTCTGGTTCAAGCCGACCTGGAACGGCAGTGACGGCCTCAACCATTGCTTCGTGCGCGTGCAGGGGGGGACCGAGACTAACTTCGGTGTCCACAAGCTCGGGAATCAGCTGTACTTCTACGCCACCTCGAAGGCGGGGGACGACGCTCAGACCCGACGCGTCGGTTTCCTGGCGTCGGATACGGCTGCGCTGATCAAGGCGGGGCGCTGGCACCATCTCGCCGCGGTCTGGGACGGCTCGGCGAACGACGTGCGCCTTTATCTCGACGGCAGGGCTGCAGGCAGTCTCGCGAACGACAACCCGGCGGCGACCCTGAACTTCGTGCCGGGTACGACTGTGACCGTCGGGGCCGATGCGAACAAGAGCGCCCCGGCCGATGCGGTCATCGATCAGCTCCGGATCCGCGATGTCGCGCTGAGTTCCGAAGCGATCGCCCGCGCGGCGCGCGGCCTCGAACAGGAGTAGCGCGATGCGTACGCTGCGGCTCGTCCTTAGCTTTGTCCTGGTTGCCCTCTTGGCCCTCGGCTGTCGTCCGGCGCCGCTTGCCGTCTCGAACCCCGGAGCGTCGGTGGTGCAGCCCGTCCTGAAGGGGGAGCTGTTGCTGCCCGGCGGTTACGACACCCAGGCGACGGCCGGCCAGGTCCGGGCCAACGCGACGGTGACCCTGATCGATCCGTCGACCTTCCAGGCCAAGGGCACGGGTATCACCGCGTCGGACGGCTCCTTCACCGTGCAGGCCCTCGGCTCGTTCACCCCCGTCCTGGGGGCGCTGTACCTCCTGGAGTCCAGCAAGGCGCTAGGCGGCACCTCGAACGCGGCCTTCAGGTTGCGGACCCTGGTGCAGTTCAACGCGGGCGGCTGGACCTCCGTCTCGGGGACGAGCATCCGGCTTTCCACCACCACGACGGCCGCCGCCATCCTCTGGGATCAGCAGGCTCTCTCGGCCTCGGACGTCATCGGCAAGCTCGTCTACGATCCGGTGACGGGGACCCTCCTGCCCGCCGCGCTGGGCGCGACGGCGCCGGAATCGCTCGTGCGATCGGTGGATGGGCTCGTCGGCGAGGCCCTCGCCCTCAACCTGGATCCGATCCAGATCGTGCGCCCGGGACCGGGCGGCACCTACGGGCTCGCGCTGGGGACCACCGAGCGCAATCGCCTCTTGAATCCTTCCTTCGAGGATCGCTTCTCGTCCTGGCAGCTGTGGGACGCGCAAGCGGTGGCCAGCTATTCGCTCGAAACGGCAGGGGCGATGGACGGCAGGATCTTCGTCCGTGCGACGGCGGCGGCGAGCGGGGACGTCTGGGTGGGGCAGGGCTATACCTCCAAGTTCATGGCCCTGGGCGTCAAGTGGGAAGCGGGCAAGACCTATACCTTCTCGATTTTCGCGCGCGCCGCGCGCGCCGGCGATCGCATCTTCCTCCACGCCAATCCCCAGACCGGCGGAGCCACCTTCAATGGCTCCACGATCTCGCTAACGACCAGCTGGCAGCGCTATTCGCTCACCTTCACCCCGACGGACACCACCAACAAGGGCGTGCTGGTGGTCAGGCTGGGGGATAAGGCAGGGCAGACCCTGTATCCGACGGTTGTCGATCTCGACGGGGCTCAGTTCGAGGAAGGCGCCGCGACCGATTTACGCCCTCAGGGTCGGCTGATGCTCGATGGCTTCGGCAACGCCTTCGAGAGCGTCGGGGTGACGCCGGTCGCCGGGCGCGGCGGGACGGCCGTCTTCATCGATCGCGCGGTCAACGTTCTGCCGAACTCCAGCTTCGAAAAGGACGCGGATGCTAACGGCATCCCGGACGGGATGGTCCGGGTCGGTTCGAGCACGGCGACCATCTCGCTGGACCCGGACGCCCTCTTCCATGGGCGTGCGCTCAAGCTCGACAAGAGCACGGGTGCGACAGCGGATTACGCCCGCTTCAATCACGTCTACACCTACGAGGCGGGCAAGACCTATACCTTCTCGGTCTGGGTCAAGGGGCAAAACGTTTCGGGGCCTCAGAGCTCCACCGATTTCGGGATCTACGTGGATGCTTACCTCCCGAATGCGGCCCTCTCCTCGCCGGACGTCCGCAACGTCGCAGCACCCGTGGGCACCTTCGATTGGACCCGGGTTTCCTTCTCGCATACCTTCTTCAACACCTGCGCGTCGGCTTCGGTGATCCCGATCTTCCGCAACAAGAGCGGCACGGTCTGGTTCGACGGCTTCCAGGTGGAGCAGGGCCCCAAGGCGACGCCTTACGCCGGCGAGCCCGGGCAGGATCGCCTGACCTACGATGCCTTCCGGTACGTCAGCAAGACGCAGGGCACGATCGCGTTCTGGTACCAGCCGACGTACTCCTGGACCGACGGGGACTTCAAGCTGCTCTCGATCGATGGGGCGAATAGTATCAAGTGGCCCGTGCTCTACTTGTCCAAGGTCGGTGGTAACCTCACCCTGATGACCCATGGGGGCCCCGGTTCGGTTTGGGATGCCGGCGCGACCTGGACGCCCACCTCGGAGCCCTGGAAAGCAGGCGAGTGGCATCACTTGGCGATCACCTGGGGGCCTGCAGGTGACGAGATCTACTTCGACGGCGCGCGGGTGGCGACAGGGCCCTTTTCAGGCAACCTCAACGGGGGCTCGGCGCTCAACCTGCTCACTTTTGCCTGCAACGACTTCCTGAACACGAACATCTTCTCGGTGGTCAACCCGCAAGGGGCACTGGACGGTCTCAAGGTCTGGGACGTGCAGCGATCGCCCGACGAGATTCGTCGCGCCTACCTGGGAGTGATGCCATGAAGCGCTCGCCTCTCTACCTGGGGCTCTGGTCCCTGTTGCCACTGGTGCTGGCGGTGGGTGGCTGCATCCTTGATCGCCCGCTCGCCTCGCCGGGAAACGCCGGCCAATCGCTCGTCGCCGCACGGGGAACGGCGTCTGTGACCATTCGGGTCGCGCTGCCGCTGAGCACTCAGGCGATCCTAAGCAATACCCAGTCGGTGAAGATTCTCTTGCGCAGCGCGGGGGTGCCCGACCAGACGGCGACCGTCAACACGGGCGGCGCCACGACGGTCTCCTTCGAGGGCCTGCCGTCCGGTGGAGGCTACACCCTGTACGCGGCGGGCTATTCGGGCCTCAACGGCACCGGGACCATGCTCAGCTGGGGCAAGCTGCCCGTCACCCTCGCTTCGGGCCGCAACCAGCTCAGCTTGAGCCTGTCGGTGGTGGTGAAGGCAGGCGGCGGTGCCGACGACCTCGTGACGGGCCCCGCCGGGAACGGTGCGACCCAGCTCGGGGCCCAGGCCTCGTTTACCACCATGCAGGAGTTCAGCACGCCGGGGGCCACCACCAGCAACGTCGAGGTCTTCGACTCGAATCAGTTCGCCTACCTCTCTTCCTTCGGGGCGACGGGCAGCCTGAACGGGGAGTTCGTCTTCCCGGACTCGGCGGCCGCCGATTCGCTGGGGAACATCTACGTCGCCGATCGCGGCAACCACCGCATCCAGAAATTCGATTCGAACCTCAATTTCGTGCGGGCGTGGGGCGAGGGCCAGATCTGGGGGCCGGAGAGCACCCCGCCCCCGGTCGCATCAGGCAGCTTGAACGGCTGGTTCAATGATCCGCTCGGCGTGATGGTGGACCGGGACGACTTCGTCTGGGTGGCGGACACCGGAAACCACCGGATGCTGCGCTTCGACACCAGTGGGAATTTCCGCATGGGCATCGGCAACGGGAATAATCCCTGGTACGCGGGGAGCAACGCCCCTGCGCCTGCAACCGGCTCGGTGAACGGCTGGTTCAGCTCGCCCCACGGCGTGGCCCAGGATCCGCAAGGCAACTTCTGGGTGGGGGATGCCGTCAACTACCGCCTCCAGAAGTTCAATCCGACCGGCACCTTCCTGCGGGGGATCGGCAACGGCACCACGTGGGTCTCGGGGACGGCCGCCCCGGCGCCCGTGGCGAGCGACGCGCCGCGCTATTTCAAGCGGTCTTATACCGTCGCCATCGACGGCGAGGGCTACCTGTACGCGACGGATCACCAGAACAACCGGATCCAGAAGCTGACCCCCGACGGCGCCTTCCTCACCTCGTGGGCGACCGGTGGTGCCACCTATCCGATCCTCACGGCCCCATGGGGCCGTGTGCTCGCTGGGGCCCCCTACTCGGGAGCCACCAACAACATTGGGGTTTTCTCCCTGACGGGCGAGCGGCTTAGCCAGTTCGGCAGTTTCGGGAGTGGTCCCGCTCAGTTCCGGGAGATCCGGCGCATGAACTTCATGCCCGATGGGTCGCTGCTCATCGGTGACTACAACAACGGGCGCTTCCAGCGCTTCAGAGGCGTCGACGAGCGCTCGAAGAGTGGGGCCTTGCGCCTGACGGGCCACCGCCAGCCGGATACGCCCGTCTACGCCCTTTCGGGCACTTACGTGACACCGCCGCTGGACGCGGGCAGCTCCGTCCCTTGGAGCGCCGCCTACTGGGACCTCGAGAGCCTGCCTGCTGGTACCCAGGTGGCCGTCGAGAGCGCGACCTCGAGCGACGCGGTGACCTGGAGCGCCTGGAACCTGGTGACGGGGACCTCGGCACAGGGCAAGAACGTGGCCAACCTCGTGGCGACCACGGGTCGCTTCCTCAGGCTCCGCTTGACGCTGACCACGGGCAACGCGGCCTTCTCACCGACGGTGCAGGAAGTCGGGGCCCTGTACTGATCCAGGCTCAAGAAATCGAACGCGAGACGCCGGGCATGATCGCCCGGCGTCTCGCGTCATCTCAGCGGAAGGCGAGCCTATTTGAACAGGCTCCCTACGGTGTTCTTGAAGTGGTTCGCGAAGTCCTGGGGGTTCTTCAACGCATCGCCTACCGAGGCGAAGCTCTTGCCGAGCATCTTGAGATCGAAAGGGAGAAGGTCATAGACCACGCGCTCGGCAGTCGATTTACCGCCGGCGACCAGTTCGAGATCCAGGTCCGAGAGTTCGTCCTCGCTCATCTTGGCGGGCAAAGGGACGAGGATGGCGTTGGCGGGGATCTCGACGGGCATCAGCTTGATGAACGAAGGGATCTGAATCCCGAGCACCCGCGAGGCCACCTCGTTCGGGTTGGCGATGAACTCGGCCTTGAGGGCCTCGTCCTGCATCAGGGCCGTCACCAGCTCGGCCTGTAACTGTTCCAGCGTCTTTTCTTGCGACATGGGCTGCGTTTCCTCCGGTCAAAGTGAAACCTGCCATCTTTGAGGCCATGCTCAATGATGATAGGTTTGGTGCGCATGCCAAGCCAGGTCGCTTACACCTTCGGTGTGAGGCTGCTGACGTTCAGGGCACTCGTTAGACGGCTTCGAGCATCAGGCCCGGCTCGATGCTCTGGAGCAGGTTCTCGATGCCCATCAGGGTGCCGGTCAAGGAGCTGGGGCAGCTGCCGCAGGCGCCCTGGTAGTGGACCTTGAGGATCTTGCCCGCAAGCTCGATCACTTCGAGCCCGCCGCCGTCGGCGGCGAGCGCCGGACGCACCTTGGTGTCCAGGACCTCGTTGATGCGGGCGAGGCGCGTCTCGTCCCCTTCGGCCACGATGGCCTGGCGCGTAGCGTTGCTGGCATCGCTCGGCGATCGCTCGGAGCCCGCCGCGCGGATGGGCACGGCCAGCTCGCGCATCAGCTCGGACCAAGAGGCCTTGCCGTCCTGGGTCACGGTCAGCCACTTGTCCTGGTAGAAGACGTTGATGACGTGCGGGATGGCGAAGAGCTCCGAGGCCAAAGGATCGTTCGCCGCGGCGTCGGCGTTGTCGTAGGAGCGGGCGACGCCCGTAGTCAGCGCTTCCTTGAGCACGAACTTGATGGCGTTCGGGTTGGGCGTGGGCTCGATTTCGGCGATCTTGGGCATGGGGCTATCCTTTTAGTGAGCGGGGTCGGCGCTGCCTTCGGTCGAGACGTTCTCGGCGTTCGCGAAGGCCGCATGCAGCGTGTGCCAGGGCAGGACCGCGCACTTGACCCGCGAGGGCAGGGTGGCGATGCCCGAGAAGACGGTGAGGCGACCCAGGTGGTGGCCCGGGGTCTCGGCGGTGATCTTGCCCGTGGCCAGATCCCGGAATTCCTGGATCAGGTTCTCGGCCTCTTCGACGGTCTTACCCTTGATGTTGGTCGTCATCATCGAGGCCGAGGCCTTGCAGATGGCGCACGAGTCGCCGGTGAAGGCGATCTTCTCGATGCGATCGCCTTCCACGTCGAGGGTGAGCGTGATGTGGTCGCCGCAGACCGGGTTGTGGCCCTCGGCCTTGCGGTTGGGGTTCTCCACCGCGCCGAAGTTGCGGGGCTTCTTGTTGTGCTCCAGGATCACTTCCTGGTAGAGCTGCTTCTGGTCGGCCATTACCCGAAAATCCTCTGAACGGTCTTGATGCCTTCGATCAAGGCATCGACTTCCTCTGGGGTGTTGTAGAAGGCCAAGGAGGCGCGTGTCGTGGCAGGCACCCCCATCCGGATCATGACCGGCTGGGCACAGTGGTGGCCGGCGCGCACGGCAACGCCCTCGGAGTCGAGGATGGTCCCCACGTCGTGCGGGTGGACGCCCTCGATCACAAAGGAGATGACCGCCGCCTTGTCCTTGGCCGTACCGACGATCCGCACCCCTTCGAGCTCGGCGAAGCGCTCGGTGGCGTACGCCAGGAGCTGGTGCTCGTAGGCGCCGATCTTGTCCATGCCGATGCCTTCGAGGTAGTCGATGGCAGCACCCAGGCCGATCATGGGGGCGATTGCAGGGGTGCCCGCCTCGAACTTGAAGGGGATTTCGTTGTAGGTGGTCTTCTCGAACGAGACGCTGAGGATCATGTCCCCGCCGCCCATGAAGGGCTGCATCTTCACGAGCAGCGCGGCCTTGCCGTAGAGGATGCCGCTGCCGGTAGGGCCGCACATCTTGTGGCCCGAGAAGACGTAGAAGTCCGCGTCCAGGTCCTGGACGTCCACCTTCATGTGGGGGACGGCCTGAGCGCCGTCCACCAGCACCACAGCACCCGCTTCGTGGGCCATGGCGACCATCTCCTTGACCGGGTTGACGGTGCCCAGCGCGTTGGAAACGTGGGTGACGGCCACGAGCTTGGTCTTGGGCCCCAGGAGCTTCTGGTACTCGTCGAGCAACAACTCGCCGGCATCGTTCATGGGGATGACCTTGAGGACGCACCCCTTCTCCTGGCAGAGCATCTGCCAGGGCACGATGTTGGCGTGGTGCTCCATGGCCGAGACCAGGATCTCGTCGCCCTCCTTGATGAAGAGGCGGCCATAGCCGTGCATGACCAGGTTCACGCCCTCGGTCGCACCGCGCACGAAGACGATCTCGCGTTCGTCCTTGGCGTTGATGAAGCGCTGGGCCTTGCCCCGCACCGCCTCGTACTCGGCCGAGGCGGCCTCGCTGAGGGTGTGGACGCCCCGGTGGACGTTCGAATGCTCGCTCGTGTGATAGCGGTTGAGCCGGTCGATCACGGGCTGGGGCATCTGGCTCGAGGCCCCGTTGTCCAGGTAGACGAGGGGCTTGCCGTTGACCTCGCGCTTCAGGATCGGGAAGTCGGCGCGCACGCGCGCGACGTCGAAGGGCGCATCCTGAAGCTTGCGGGTGGTCGTGGTGGTCATGGGCTTACCTATTCGCTTTGGCTCGCGAGGAGCTGCTCCTGCACGAGGGTGCGCAGTTGCTCCTTGATCGAGGGGATGGGCACGTGCTCGAAGACCTCGGCGGCAAAGGCGTACACCAGGAGGCTCCGGGCGTCCGATTCGCTGAGGCCGCGGCTCTGGAGGTAGAAGACCTCCTCGGGATCGAGCTGGCCGACGGTGGCGCCGTGGGCGCACTTCACGTCATCGGCGAAGATCTCGAGCTGGGGCTTGGCGTCCACCCGGGCCTTGGGCGACAACAGCAGATTGCGGCTCGACTGGGCCGAGTTGGTCTGCTGGGCGTCCTTGCGGACCAGGATCTTGCCGTTGAAGACCGCGCGGGCCTTGTCGGCCACGATGCACTTGTGGATCTGGTTGCTCGTGCCGTGGGGCATGGCGTGGTCCAGGGTGCTGTGGGTATCGCCGAGCTGTTCGCCCGAGAGCAGCAACAGGCCGTGCATGCTCACGTCGGTGCCTTCGGCGGTCTGGACTGCCTTGGGCTCGTAGCGCGAGAAGACGCCGCCGAGGCTGATGGCGTGCGCGGCGTAGACCGCATCGCGGGCAAGCGTCGCCACGCTGCGGCCCAGGTGGTGGGTCTGCCTGTTCTCCCGCTGGAGTCGGACGTGCTTGAGGCGCGCACCGGCGGCCACCGAGAACTCGGTCGCCGTGTTGGTGAAGGCGGCGCCGTCGCCGAGGGCGACGTAGTCCTCGATGAGGGTCGCCTCGCTCATGGTCTCGAGGGTCACCTTGACGCGGGGAGAAGCCATGACGGGCGTCTCCTGCGGGACGGTGACGAACAAGAGGTGGATGGGCGAGGGCGCAAGCTGCGCGCGGGGAATCCGGATCGCGGTCGAGGCCGTCGCGAAGAGGGCGTTCAGGGCGTCGAAGGCATCGCCCTCGGTCTCTTCCCAGGTCTCGGAGGCGAACTCGATGGTATGGCCCAGGGCGCTCACGTCCGAGAGGTGCGGCGCGTGCAGGCCGTTGACGAAGACCATGCGGCTCGCCCGGGCCTCGGGCAGGATGAAGGGGGCGATGTCCTCGAGGGTGACCTCGGGGGCCTGGGTGGCCGGGGCGAAGGTCGCCTGCTTGAGGGTGGCGAGGTTCGTGAAGCGCCACTCCTCATCCTTGATGGTGGGCAAGGTGAGGGCCGAGAGGCGCTCGGTCAGCTCGGGCTTCAGGGCGATCAGGCTCGCCAGGAAGGCGTCTTGGACGCGCCCCAGCGTTTCCGAGCCTTGGGCAGCGGTGGTCGGCATGGCCTATACCGTCGCCTTCTGCTCGTCGCGGACCCAGTCGTAGCCGCGGCTCTCGAGCTCGAGGGCGAGCTCCTTGCCGCCGGTCTTGATGACCTGGCCGTCGGCGAACACGTGGACGAAGTCGGGCTCCACGTAGTTGAGCAGGCGCTGGTAGTGGGTGACCATCAGGACGGCGTTCTTCTCGTTGGAGAGCTGGTTGATGCCGTTCGAGACGATGCGCAGCGCGTCGATGTCGAGGCCCGAGTCGGTCTCGTCGAGGATGGCGAGCGTCGGCTCGAGCACCGCCATCTGGAGGATCTCGTTGCGCTTCTTCTCACCGCCCGAGAAGCCCTCGTTGACCGAGCGATCGAGGAACCCGGGGTCCATCTCGACGACCTTGATCTTCTCGCGGATGAAGTCGTCGAACTCGAGCGGATCCAGCTCGTCCTGGCCGCGGCTCTCGGCCACGGTGTTGTAGGCCAGGCGCAGGAAGGCGGCGTTCGAGACGCCCGGGATCTCGACCGGGTACTGGAACGACAGGAAGAGGCCCGCCTTGGCGCGCTCGTCGGCTTCGAGTTCGAGCAGGTTCTTGCCGCGGAAGAGGACCGTGCCGCCGGTGATCTCGTAGTCGGGGTGGCCCGCGAGCACCTTGGAGAGGGTGCTCTTGCCCGAGCCGTTCGGGCCCATGATCGCATGGACCTCGCCCTCGCGGATCGTCAGGTTGACGCCCTTGAGGATCTCGACCCCGGCCACGTTGGCCGTCAGGTCACGGACTTCGAGAATGACGTTGCTGTTGGGGACGATCATCCGACGCTACCTTCCAATTTGAGGCCCAGCAGCTTGGTCGCCTCGACGGCGAACTCCATGGGCAACTGGGTGAACACATCCTTGCAGAAGCCATTGATGATCATCGAGATGGCCTCTTCGGAACCGATGCCGCGCTGGGCGAAGTAGAAGAGCTGCTCCTCGCCGATCTTGGAGGTCGAGGCCTCGTGCTCCACCTTGCCCGTATGGTTCTGGACGTCGATATAGGGGAAGGTGTTGGCCTGGCACTCGTCGCCGATCAGCATCGAGTCGCACTGCGAGTAGTTGCGGGCACCCGAGGCGCCCGGGGCGATCTTGACCAGCCCGCGATAGCTGTTGTTGGACTTGCCGGCCGAGATGCCCTTGGAGATGATGGTGCTGCGGGTGTTCTTGCCGATGTGGAGCATCTTGGTGCCCGTGTCGGCCTGCTGCATGTGGTTGGTGAGCGCCACCGAGTAGAACTCGCCGACCGACCCTTCGCCCAAAAGCACGCAGCTCGGGTACTTCCAGGTGATGGCCGAGCCGGTCTCCACCTGGGTCCACGAGATCTTGGAGTTCTTGCCCTTGCACAGGCCGCGCTTGGTCACGAAGTTGTAGATGCCGCCGACGCCCTCTTCGTCACCCGCGTACCAGTTCTGCACGGTCGAGTACTTGATGTAGCTGTCGTCGAGCGCCACCAGCTCGACCACCGCCGCATGCAGCTGGTTGGTGTCGAACTTGGGGGCGGTGCAGCCTTCCAGGTAGCTGACTTCGGAGCCCTCTTCGCAGACGATGAGGGTCCGCTCGAACTGGCCCGACTCCTCGTTGTTGATGCGGAAGTAGGTGGACAGCTCCATGGGGCAGACGGTGTTCTTCGGGATGAAGACGAACGAGCCGTCGGTGAAGACCGCCGAGTTGAGCGCGGCGAAGAAGTTGTCGGTGTAGGGAACCACCGAGCCCAGGTACTTCTTGACCAGCTCGGGGTACTCCTGGACGGCCTCGGAGAAGGAGCAGAAGATGACGCCCGCTTCCTTGAGCTTCTCCTTGAAGGTGGTGGTGACCGAGACGCTGTCGAAGACCACGTCCACCGCCACGTTGGCGAGCTGCTTCTGCTCGGAGAGGGGAATCCCCAGCTTCTCGAAGGTGCGGACCAGCTCGGGGTCCACCTCGTCCATGCTGTTGAGCTTCTTCTTCTGCTTGGGGGCCGAGTAGTAGACGATGTCCTGATAGTCGATCGGACCGTACTCGAAGGTGGTCCAGTGGGGCTCGGTCATGGTCAGCCAGTGGCGGTACGCCTTGAGGCGGAACTCGAGCAGCCACTCGGGCTCGTTCTTCTTGGCCGAGATGGTGCGGATGACGTCTTCGTTCAGCCCCTTGGGCAGCGAGTCGGTCTCGATCTCGGTGACGAAGCCGTGCTTGTAAGGCTGATTGACGACGGCCTGAACGCTCATGAATTGCTCCTGAGTAAGAGGGTGAGCGAAATAAGACTAAAACGGTCTGATTTATCTTCTTTGAAGATACGCTTCCGAAGGGCTGGTGTCAAGCTGTATGGAGTCCTCCGGCGGGGTCGCAATGAGGCTCTATCGCTCACTTTCCGGGTAATCTTGCTTGCACGGCAAGGGCCCCGATCCACCGATCGGGGCCCTTCTCGTTGTGATGCCTAGCGCCCTTGGGCGATCAGGCGGGTGGCCTGCGCGGGCGGGGCGATCGCCGTCCGTGCGGTCCTGGGCTGCTCGGCTTGGCCGTCCTTGAAGAAGGCGATCGCATCGAGCAACTGCTGGGCCTGGGACTGGAGGTCGCCGGCGGCCTGGGCGATCTGGCTGGTGGCCGAGACGGACTCCTGGGTCGAGCTGGAGATGTCTTCGACGGCGCGCAGGATCATGTCGCCGCCCTTGCGCTGCTCGACGGTGGCATTCGAGACCTGTAGGGTCATGCGGTTCATGGCCTCGACGGAGCGCATGATCTGCTGAGAGGCGTTGGCCTGCTCGCGCGTGGCGATGGCGGTCTGGTCGGTGAGGGTGCTCATGTTGCCCACGGCCAGCGAGATCTGGCCCGCAGCGTGCGACTGCTCCTGGGTGGCCTGGGTGATGTGGGTCATGTGCGCGCCCACCCGGCCGATGGAGGCGACGATGGCTTCGAGCGAGTCCCCGGCGGTCGCCGCCAGGCGGCTGCCCGTCTGGATGGCTTCGTCACCTTGCTTGGTCGAGGCGATCGCCTGGGCGGTCTCGTGCTGGATCCCCTTGATGAGGCTTGCGATCTCGCCGGTGGCGCGGGCCGAGCGCTCGGCGAGCTTGCGGACCTCGTCGGCGACCACCGCGAAGCCGCGGCCGTGCTCCCCGGCGCGGGCCGCTTCGATGGCGGCGTTGAGGGCCAGGAGGTTGGTCTGCTCGGCGATGTCGTCGATCACTTCGATGATGTTGCCGATTTCGCTGGAGCTCTTGCCGAGCTCTTCGATCACGTGGAGCACCTCGTGCATGGTCTGCTGGATCTGGGTCATGCCCGTCACGGTCTGCTGGACCGACTGCGCGCCGCTCTGGGCGAGGCGGTTGGCTTCGTTGGCCTCCTGGTTGGCCTCGCTTACGCGGACGGCGACCTGCTGGATGCTCTGGGTCATCTCCTCGATCGAGGCCGAGGTCTCGGCGACGGCCGAGGCCAAATCGTCGGCGTTGCCCGCCACCTGCTGGACGCTCGCGGCCATCTCCTCGATCGAGCTGGAGGTGCTCGCCACGTTGTCGCTAAGGGTCTGGGCGTTGCCTGCAACCTGCTGGATGTTGGCCGCGATCTCCTCCATGGAGCTCGAAGTCTGCTCGGTGGCGGCCGCCTGGGCCTGCGAGGTCTTGGAGAGCTCTTCGGCGCCCGAGCTGATCTGGTCACTGCCGGCGGCCACCGACTGGGCACTTGCGCGCACGCCGCCGATGACCTGGCGGAGGTTCTCGATCATCGCGCGGAAGCTCTGGGCCATGTCGCCCAACTCGTCATTGCTCTTGATGTCGAGGCGCTGGTCCAGGTCGCCGTGGGCGATGCCTTCGGCCGCGTGGGCGACGGCGGTGAGGCCCTTCGAGAGCTGCCGGGAGATGAAGAGGGCGATGCCGGTGCCGAGGGCGATGGCGACGAGCAAGAGGGCGATGACGAGAAACTTGGCTTCGGCGAAGGTCTTCGCCGCGTCGTCGCGGGCTTTCTCGGCGAGGCGCTCCTTGCGCTTGGCGAGCTCGGTCATGTTGTCGTCGATGCGATCGACGATGGGCCGCATCTTGAGGCCGAGCTGGGTGGCCTCGGCGTCCCGGTTGGCCCGCGTGAGCGTATGGGCTTGGGACAAGTAGGGTTCGAGCTCGCGGACGAGCTCGACGGTCTCGCTTTGGATCCGGCGTGCCTCGTCGGTCACGATCAAGGACCGGTACTGCGTCAGCAGCTCCTTGAGGCGCGAGAGGTAGGTGTCCGACCGGGTGATGCGCTTCTCGATATCGGTCGCGTCATCCGAGAGGATGGCGTTCTTCTCGGAGCGGTCCAGGTAGATCAAGTTGAGGTTCGCTTCCTTGATGACCGAGAGGCCCATGGCCTGCCGCTCGTACATGTCGATCAAGAGGTCATTGACGGCGTTGAGCTTCGCGAGCGAGGCGAGCCCGACGATGGCCGTCAGCGCCAGGATGATGCCGAACCCGGACAGCAGCTTCGTGCCGATCTTCAATCGCATGGTGTCTCCTGAGGAAAGGGGGGCGGGAGGTAAGCTTGCTGTCAAGCAAGCGAGCAATGATTCTTATAGCAAATGGGCTCAAAGGCCCAATAGGGCAGAAGGTCCCGGGCCCCATAGGGCAGAAAGTCCCTACTTATGCGCCAAACCCCCTCTCGTACCTGACGAGAGGGGGGCATTGTACGAAAAGGCCCCTCGCGAGTTGCTCGCGAGGGGCCGAAGAAGCGGGTTCGTTAGATCTTGGGGACCAGGGCGAGACGGACGTGACCCTGCTTGATGTACTCGTAGGGCATGTAGAAGTAACCGCCGTCGGCCCAGTCCGAACCCCACGAGTTGCGGACGATGAGGACCTTCTTCTCGTTGTCGTAGCCGGCGGCGATGACCGCGTGGCCGCCCTGGAACTCATCCTTGCTGGTGGGCATCGGGAGCATGCCGTTCTTGCCGGTCTTGCCGATGCTGCTGTAGACGCGCATCGCGAGCACCACGGGCACCCCGTCCGCCAGGCCATTGCGGATGGCGCTGAGCTTGGTCACGCTCTTGTAGCCGGTCATGATGCGGTTCTTCTTGCCCTTGGTCTCGAGGGCGCTACCGGGCTGGCGCTCGAGGAACTCCTTGCGGGCGGCATCGTTCTTCTGCTTGGCGGCTTCGAGGTAGGGGAAGTCCTTCTCGGGGATGCTGCCGTAAGCGTCGAGCATCTTCATCGCGAATTCGGTGGGCACCCCGGTGTCCTGACCCTTGCCGCCGGTCTGGCGACGCGCCTGGTACCAGAGGTAAGCGGGAGCCTGGGCTTCGTAGCGGCCCTGCTTCTTGAGCAGGAACTCCTGCAGGCCCTTGATGGTGGCGAACGAGGTGCACGAACCGAACTGGCCCTGGTTGCCGACGGGGCTGAAGCCCGAGCGCAGGTCGACCTTGGAGGGCAGCGCCGCCTGGGTGGTGAAGGCTTCGTCCATCTCGACGCCGGGGTCGTTGGAGATGTCGGCGCCAAGCTGGTACTTCTTGGCCTTGGCGAGGGCGTCGACCTCGTCGCTACCGTTCTGGACCGAGAAGCCGGGGACGGTCGCGCAGCCGGCGAGGAGGAAGAGGCTCAGCAGGCTGCCGGCGGTCATCTTCGAGATCGTGCGCTTCATCATTGGGTTTCGTCCTTTCGATCCAGCCAGGGTTCGCTTGAGGGTTCAGATACTGTTATTTAGGTCCCGGGGGGAGGAAAGTTGCCCAAGGTTAGGTTAAATCAACGTCATGCTTTCGTTAGCTTAATCGGGCGGTGCCGACGGCTTATGGCATGCCCATGAAAGCGAGGCCGGGATCGATCCGGAAGATGCCGCCGACGCCGTACATCACGCCCTTGAAGGAAGCCACGCTCTTGGGGGATTCCTTGTCGAGGGTCGAGATGATCTGTTCGCTGGCCTTCTTCGGGAGGTTGCCGCCGAGTAGCTTCACCAGGAAGCTGCTGGAGTTGGCCTTGACCGTGCTGGCCGGCTGGGTGACCCAGACGATCCCCTCGCCGTCCATGCGGACCTGGAATTCGAAGGAGATCGCGATGTCCTGCCCCATTTGCTGGACCGTGCCGCTCACGACGATCTGCCCGGTCTGGGGCTGTGCCTGCAAGCGGAGTCCCTCGGGGAGGTTGGGCGTCACGTTCTTGGCGAACTCGCTGGTCACCATGGCGATGACCTGGCGTCGCATCTTTGCGCGCTCAGCCTCGAGGTTGGGGTCGGCGTTGGCCATGGTCCGCTGCGAGAGGTACTCGTCGATGATCTGGGCGGCGGTCTGGGGATAGGTCCGTTTGACCCAGAGGACGAAGGGGTTCTTGGCGAGATCGTCCTCCGCGCCGGTGCTCGCGCTCGCGTTCGCAGGGGGAACCGTCGACTGGTACTGCTTGGCGGTGCTCGCCGCAGTCGGTCTCTTGGCCGAACTGGTCGGCGGGGCACCGCAGCCGGCCAGCAGCGAGCCGGCGACCAGCAGCGCGAAGAGATGGCGAGTGTTGATGGCGAGTCTTCGCATGGTGTTCCCTCTCGGCCGACCATGGCATGTCCATGGGGCCTTGTAGGTATCATCACCAGCAGGCGAGAAATCTGAGTAAAGAGCTGCTTAAGAAATGATAAAAGTATGCCGATCAGGCCTGGCGCACCTGATCGCTGTCCGACGGCACGGGCGCCAGACGCCAGATCTCGGGGCGTAGCACGACGAGCCCGCCGGTGACCGCGAGGCTCCCGAGGGCCATGGTGGCCCCCGCCCAGCCGGTGCCGAACTGCGTGGCGATCGCGCCGACCAGCAGGGTGCCGAGCGGGATGAAGCCCCGGTCCATGAGGGCGATGCTCAGGATCCGGCCGCGCAGCGCATCGGGGATTGCCGCCTGGAGGGCGATCCGGCTCGTGGTGCGGTAGGTCTGGCTGGTGAGCCCCACCAGGAACATGGCGATCGCCGCGGGGACCCATCCCTTCGAGACCATGAAGAGGCCGAGCGAGAGGCCGAAACCCAGGAGCGAGACGATGAGCCACTTGCCGGCTGCCTGTTGGTCGCGAAGGAAGGCGAGCCTTCCCGAGCCCACCAGCGAGCCCACCGCCGAGACGGTGAGCAATCCGCCGAAGGCGGTCGGGCCCAGGCCCGTCAGGTCTCGCACGAACAGGGGCAGCATGGCGGTATAGGGGAAGCCGAAGACCATCGGGGCGATCGCAAGGATCAAGAGCGACTGTACCGTGGGCTGGGCGCGCACGAAGGCGAGGGCCTCCGCCATGGCGCCCTTGCTCTTGGTCGTGCGTGCGGTCTGAGGTGTGGCAGGGACGAAGGCCAGGCTCGCCAGCGCCACGAGGCTGCTGGCGGCGTTCAGGGCGAAGAGCCAGAGCGCCGGGGCGACAGCGAGCACGGCGCCAGCGATCGCAGGGCCGATCACTCGCGCGAGGTTCATCTGGGCCGCGTTGAGGGCGACGGCCTGCGCCTGGCGATCGCTGGGGGCGAGGTTCGGCAAGAGGGCGTTGCGCACGGGCGCGTCCATGGCGCTCAGGCAGGCGCGTACCGTCACCACCAGGGCGAAGGCCCAGAAGGCCGCGTGCTGGTGGATCATGAGCCCAAGCAGGACGGTGAGCGCCGCGCTGAGCACCTGGATCAGCATCAGCAGCCGTCGGCGGTCGTAGCGATCGGCCAGCACCCCAGCGGGCACGCTGAGGGCGAAGACGGGTGCCAGGCGGCAGACGTTGATCAGCGCCAGGTGCAGGGCGGAGTCGGTGAGCTGGAGGGTGGCCCAGTTGAGGGCCACCAGATCGAGCCAGTCGCCGATCCGTCCGACCAGGCTACCTGCCATGAAGGCGTGGTAGCCGCGGGCGTCAGCGGTCGAAGTCGGCGAGAGGGTTGGGGACGCTGACATAGCAGTAGCCTTCATGGTCGGGGCGCAGGCGCATGGTGGCGAGGGCCTTGTGGGCAACCACGCTTCGGTAGAGGGCCGCGCGGTCGGCTCGGACGGCCGGCGCGTCCTCGGGGGTGCGTTCGAGGGTGGCGAGCACCTGCGTGGTCACCTCGTGGACGACGCGCCAGAGGCGCGCTTCGCAGACGCCTGTGTGGGTGGCGAGCAGCAGCGCGATCTCTGCCAGGTGGTTCTGGTAGACGGTATTGAAGAGCTTGTTCTGCATCTCGCGCGCCTCGCGCGCCACCGTCACCGAGTCCGGGTAGAGGTCCGCCGTCAGGCCGTGCCGCGCGAGGCGCGGCGCGTAGAGCCGCAGGCCCCCCCAATCCCGGAACAGCATCCTGACCGGCCGGCCGCCCCTGAAGACCGGCACGCTGTTCTGTAGGTGCCCCTCCAGGCCGATGCCGTAACGGACCATGCAGGTAAGGTAACCGGGAAGGCAGACTTTCGCGTACTCGGCCATGAAGGCGATGGCCGCCTGATCCAGGCTGTCTGCGCCGGTGGTCGCGGCGAAGGCGCGCAGGATCTCGACGAGGACGGGCTCGCCGTTCAGGGGGGACTCGGCGTAGAGGGCCGAGCCGACCACGGCGATCTCACCCGGCGCGAGGAGGGCCTCCACCTCCTCGCGCCAGATGGCCGAGAGGTTGCGCAGCTTGAGGGTGCGCCGCTCGGGTGATGCTTCGCGCGGATCAGGCCGGAAGCTGACGCCTGCCGCCTCGCAGACAGGGACGAAATACTCGGCGATGGCGGGCTCCTTTTCGAGGATCGTGCGGATCAGCCGGGTGAGGCGCGGGGCGTTCTGGGTGCTCTGGACCGAGATCGAGCGCACCGTCGAGGTCATCTGGCTGTTGACCGCGACCTTGAGGGCGTAGGCCCTCGGGGCCTCGCAGGGTACGACCGTCCGGAAGGAGGTGGTGGCCCAGGCGGGGATGCGCGCCTGGGTAAGCAGGATCACACGCCCTGCCTCCAGGTCGTCGCCGTAGATCGCCTCCAGGGAGTGCTCGGCTTGCCATGGGTGGACGGGGACGAGCACGACATCGGCAGGCGCGAGCCCGTGCGTTTCGAGCTCGTCCCGGACCGCCGCCTCGAGTCCCGGGTGGCCCGCGTAGAGCAGCGCCTCGGGCGTGCCGCCGTCGAGGGTCGCCCATGCGGCGTGCTCGCGTCGGACGGCCGCCAGCCTGAGGGTGGGGGCGCCTTCGAACTCGGGCGAATAGCGCAGGACGTCCTCCGGGGCCATGTCCAGCTTGGTCTTGGCGCTGGGGTGCAGGTTGTGGCCCTCGACGCAGAGCTGCTCGAAGAAGAGGCTCGCGTTGAAGCCGGGTTCGGCGGCTTTGCGAGCCTGGACGTAGCCGAGGGTGTCGCGGGCCCCGAACGAGGCCTCCTGGATGGCTTTCTTGCGCGTTTCCCAGTGGGCGTAGGCGAGCGCCTGGTTGGCGCTCGCGTTTTCGAGCTCGCGGGCGAAGCCTTCCCAGTCTAGCTCGGGGGCCTGCGCGTGCGCAGCGACGGCTTCGAGCAGGGTACGGGCGTCGGGGTAGCGCTCGGCGAGCCGCTCATCCACCTCCACGCGGCCGAACCCGTGCTGTTCGGCGAGCGGCAGCCCAAGCTCCGCGGTGCCCGGGACCTCTTCTCGGACCAGGGCGGCGGCAAGGCGCAGGAGGGTCTTGCGACGTGCCTGCGGCAGAGCGGCCAGATAGGCGTCCTGGAGCTTGGGAGGCAGGGCGGCGCGGATCCGCGCCTCATCGGCCGAAAGGCCTGCGAGCGTAGTGATCTGCTCGATCATGCGCCCATCTCGCAGGCGTGCAGCGGGTTCGGCACCGGGGCGAAGGTGTAGCGGGTCACGTCACCCAAGAGTCGCATGGTCGCCATGGCCTTGAGGTCGACGGTGGGGGCGAAGAGGGCGGCCTCGTCGTCGGCGGCCTGTGCGGCGATCGCAGGATCCTCTTTGAGCGTGGCGAAGACCGCGCGGCAGACCGCGGCCACCGGCTGCCAGAGCGCCTCCTCGCTCACCCCTAGCGCGCGGTGGAGGGTCGCGATCACCTCGCCCAGGTGGTTCTGGAAGACGGGGTAGGTCAGCTTGTTTCGAAGGTCCTCCACGTCGGCGGTGACGGTCGCCGATCCGGGGTGGAAGGCGACCGATAGCCCCAGGCGTTCGAGCCGTTCGAGCAGCACCCGCACCCCGCCGAAGTCCCGCATGACAAGCCGAACGGGCGCGCCGTCCTTGAGGACCATCACGCTGTTCTGGAGGTGGCCCTCAAGGCTCACCCCGTAGCGGCTCAAGAGGGTCAAGAAGCCCGGGAGGGCGATCTCGGCGTAGCGCTGCACGAAGGCGATCGCCGCCACTTCGAGGCCCGTGAGTCCCTGGGCCCGGGCGACGGCCTCGACGGCCTCGACCACCACGGGCCGCGCCGAGAGGGGAGAGTGTGCAAGCAGGCTGGAGCCCGCCATGGCGATCTCGCCCGGACCCACGTGGTTCTCGGGGTTCTCCCGGAAGAGGGCGGCGAGGTTCTTGCTCGTCGTGTGGCGCGCCTCGTCCGAGAGGGCCGGATCGTGGTAGCAGATCCCGGCTGTTTCCTCGAGCACCACGAAGTCGCCTCCGAAGCCGCTCTCACGTTCTAGAATCGCCCCGAGCAGGGCCGAGAGGGCCGGGCCGTTGTGGATCGACTGGGGGGTGATGATCCGGACGGCGCCGGTGGTCTGGACGTTGACGCAGGTCTTGAGGTGGTGCTTGCCCTCGCCCCGGCGCTGGATGGGGGAGAGCGAGCGGAAGGACATGAGTGCCCGGGTGGGGATGGCGGGGATGTCGAGGGTGACGACGGCCTTCGAGGCGATGGCCTCGGCGTACAGGGCGCTCAGGGTCCGCTCATGCTGCCATGGATGCACGGGGATCAGCGCGTAGGCCTTGGGATCGAGGCCCTGCTCTGCTAGGGTGGCTTCGGCCGCCCGGACGTGTTCGGGCCACTCGGCGGCGAGCAGATCGGCGGGAGTCTTGCCCCTGGCGGTGGTCACGCAACTGCGGTCCTGCCGGACGGCCACCAGCCGCACGAGCGGCTCGGCCCCCCACTCGGGCGAGTACGTGATGACCTCGTCCGGCGTCAGTCCCATCTTGATCTTGGCGCCCGGATGCAGGGGGTGTCCGTCCACCACCCACTGCTCGAAGAAGGCGAGGGGGTTGAAGGTGGTGTCGAGCGCCTGTCGAGCATCGGCGAAGCGCAGGGAGTCGTGGATGCCGAGGGCCGAGGCTTCGGCTTCGAGGGCCCGGCGGCGCTCGGCGGCGCCGACGAGCGCCAGGGCGTAGTTGGCGGCGCTGTTCGCCAGCTCCTGCGAAAAGCGGATGAAGCGGTGCTCGTCGCTCGGCTCGCGCAGGATCGGCCGGACCAGCGTGAGGAGGGCCTCGGGGGTGTCGACGGTTTTTCGGCCCGAGGGGGAAAGGTGCGTAATGGCGCCTTCCAGGTCGAAGCGCCCCAGGCTCAGTCGGCGTGCGAGAGGTGCTTCGATCCACTGCGCGTCGTCCAGCGCGATGACCAGGCGCGCGTCCGCCTCGAAGTGAACCCGCGCGGGCGACACCAGCTGCTCGCGCACCAGGGCCTGCAGCAGGCGCTGTAGGATCCCCTGGCGCCCGACGGGCACCTGCGCGAGGAACGCCGGCGCCAGCGCGGGGCGGTGGGCGCACAGGTGGTCGAGGATGGCTTGCTCTTCACCCGACAGGGCGAAGTGCGGAGCGATCGTGAGTGCGTCGAGCATGGGCTTCAACTCCTGGCCCCGGGTCGGGGTGTTGCGATTATTGGCCGGAACGCTGCGAGCGGCTGCGTTCGCCTCATAGAAGAAGGAGGCCGATTTTCGTCAGGGACGTCGGCTGCATCTTTCGATGTGGCTAGCTTCCGACGGGCTGGGGTGCTTGCCGAGCAGCAGCCGTGCGCCGACGGGCGCGCCACTTCCCGAAAAACATCAGGGTGCCGGTCAGGCAGAGCACGGCGGGGAGCGGGCTGACGACCAGCGCCACCAGCCGGCCGATGGGGCCTGCGATCTCGCCGGTGTGGAGGGCGTAGTTGTAGGCGTAGAAGAGTTTCCAAGCAAGCGGCGCCTTGGCCGGATCGAGCACGCCCACGACTCGCGCGTCCTGCGCGTCCACGTAGACCCAGGTGTTGCCGTTCGGGTGAACGTCGCCCGGTTGCTTCATGATGACCCGGATGACCCCGCCCTTGCCTTTCGGGTAGCGGATCGAGGTAGGGCTGGCCCCGGGGAAGGTCGTCGCGGCGGCGTCGAGCACCGCCGCGACCGGTGCACCCGGGCCGAGTGCCTTAGCGGTGGCCTTGGGGGCTTCGGGCATGGGGCCCTGGTGGCCGGTCGCCCAGGCGTAGAAGGCCACGAAGCGGTCCTGATGGACGAAGGCGGCGCCGGTCCAGCTTGCGATCATCAGGAAGACGGCGGAGTAGAGGCCGAGCACCAGGTGCCACTCGCGGCTCACCCGCTGGTAAGGAGCCCCCGGCGGCAGCGCGACCTTGAATTTGGCCTGGGTGAGGCGCCGGGGCAGCCACAGGATCAGGCCGCTCGCGCTGAGGAAGAAGAGGGCGATCGAGGCCCACTCGACGATCTGGTTGCCCGTCTCACCGGCGAGCAGGTGCCGGTGCAGGTCGAGCACCCAGCCCATCAGATGGCCGTTGGTCGTGCGCTCACCCAACACCGTCCCCGTACCGGGATCGATGAAGACCTGGCGATCGCCCTTGAACTGGACGACGAGCGGGTCCGCCGCCGTCTTGGGAAGGTTGATGCGGGTGAGGGGTAGCTCCGGGTGCCGGGCGGCCGCCGTGGCGACCAGGTCCGGGGTGGGCTTGGGGGCAACCTGCGCGCTGACCTGGTACAGCCCAGGGTTGAGGGCCCGGTCGAGCTCGGCCCGGTAGACCAGGGCCGTCCCCGTCAGGCTCAGGACGGTGATGAACAGGCCGCAGACGAGGCCGAGCCAGAGGTGGAGGCGCAGAAGCCAGGGGCGCAGGGTCATTTTCAGCCCAACCCCACCTGTTGCTCGATCCCCTTGATCTGGGCGTTGAGGGCGAGCATCCGCGAGGCGGCGTCCTTGATGCGATCGCCGATCTCGAGCACCGCTTCCAGGTGGTGCGGCTCGTAGTGCCAGGCGTCGCATGCGAGCAGCCCGCGTCCGCAGGCGATGATGTTCAGCAGTTGGTACTCGTAGGCCTTGTTGAGGTCGACGAGGCGTGAAAGGCCGGGGGCGGTGGTCTCCTGCATGGCGGCATCCTCCCAGGGAAAGGGCAAGCGGTTCAATTTGATGATATTGCTAATCATTCTCAATTGCAAGTTCTGCGTTTAGCGAACCCTTGCCATGGTGCTTGCGCCTCAGGCGGTGGCGGGTTGGACCCGGCGCGTGCCCCACCACCACAGCCCCAGGGCCGCGATCGCAGGCAGCAGGGGCGCGAGCAGGAAGGGCGAGAGGCCCAGGGCCGCCGCGCGCGAGAGGGCGAAGGGGCCGGCGACGCTGCCCAGCGAGAAGACCGCGTAGAAGACCCCGAAGGCGCTGCCCCGCTTGCCATCGGGGGTTGCGGCCACCAGGGCCGCGAGCGAGGCCGGGAAGACCAGCCCGAAGCCCATTCCGTACACGGCCATGGCCGCGATCATCAGGGGGAGGCGGTCGAAGACGGACAGCAGCCCGCAGCCGACCCCCAGCAGGATCGCGCCGAGGGCCATGGTCCGGGGGGCGCCGAGCCGGCGCGAGAGGGTGCCCAGGGGCGAGACGAAGACGGCGATCGCCATGACGGCGAAGGTGCTGAACAGGGCCCCGGTCATGGCCCCTTTGAGGCCCAGCGCTTTGACGTGGGGCGGAAGGGCGAAGACGAGCCCCCCGTTCATGTACATGAGGAGGAAGGCGCCCAGATAGGCGATGAAGAGGCGGCGATCGCCAAGCAGCGCGACCAGGTCCTTGAGGCCCACGTCGTCCTCTGCCTCGGCCGTGCCTGCCTTGCGCAGGCCGACGGCGAGCACCAAGCCCAAGAGGGCGAGGAAGCCGCCGATGGCGCCGTAGGCCCCCGCGTGCCCCAGGACATCCGCGAGCCCTCCTGCCACGGGCGGCCCGATCATGGCCGAGAGGCCGATGGTGACCCCGGACTGGGCCATGCCCTTGCCGCGCTGCTCATCCGAGAGGTGCAGGCTCAAGAGGGCGTAGGCGGCGGGGGTGACCACCGAGAAGGCCAGGCCGTTGAGCATCAAGAGGGCGACGAGCGGGCCGATGCCGGTGACGGTGCTGCACAGGCCGATGGCCAGGGCGCCGACGAGGATGCCCGCGACCAGGACTTTCACCTTGTTGAAGCGATCCACCACCAGGCCGGAGAAGAGGTTGCCCCCCAGGTTGGCGATCGAGTAGGCGGAGACGGCGAGGGCCACCAAGCCGAGCGAGGGGCTGAGGCTCCGGGCGAAGACCGGGGTCAGGGCGACCTGCAAGAAGAGGTTGAGGAAGCTCGCGACGATGGCCAGGTAGATGAAGGGCAGGGGGGATCGGATAAGCGCCTCGCTTTCTCGCGGATGGATCGTTATCAGTATACCGCTAACCTGCCCCTGGAGCGGGTATCCCCCTTACACATCGCTTTCGAGCAAGGTGCGCGTGCGATCGACCGCCTCGCGCAGGCCGATGAGCGTCACCACGTCCCCGCATTCGAGCACGGTCTTGCCGCGCGGCACGCTGACGGCCCCCGCCCGACGGACCAGCGCCACCAGGCAATCCTTGGGCAGCTCCAGCTCGCGCAGCGAGAGGCCCGCGATCCGGGGATTGCCCACGGCGATTTCGACGACGCGATCCGCCTGGTCCGAGCCGCGCAGCAAGGGCAGCAGGCTCGGGCGCAGCAGCAGGCCGGTCATGGCATCCACCGTGGCCTCCTCGATCGAGAGGGGGCTGATGCCGCTCTCCTGGAACGCAGGCAGGTGCCGGGCCTCGTTGACCAGGGCGAGCAGGGAGACGGCAGGGGCCCGGGCCTTGAGGCCCTGAGCGACGAGCAGGTTCCGCGCGTCGCTCTCAGTCGCCACCACGACGGCCTTGCAGTTGGCAAGCTCGGTGGCGAGGGCCTCGTGCTTTTCAGGATCGCCATGGCTTGCGCTCAGGCCCGCCTCGCGGGCGTCCTGCGCCTCCTGGCGCTCGGATGCGATCAGGTGGACGGCCTCGCCCTCCTTCTGGAGCCTGAGGGCGAGCTTTCGGGCGACGGAGCTGCCGCCCACGATGAGGAGCTTCTTGGGCATGACGTTCAGGCGGGCGGCGATCCAGCCCGCGCATCCTCCTTCGATCAGCACGGTCAACAAGACGGTCAAGAAGACCAGGGCCCCCAGGGGCTCGGCACCGGCCATGCCCCACGCCTTCAGCTCGAGGGCCATCAGTGAGGCCATCGATGCGGCGACGATTCCGCGCGGCCCCAGCCATGCGATGAAGGCCCGCTCGCGCCAGCTCAGGGCGCTGGGCCAGGTCGCGAGCATCACCGCCACGGGCCGGACCACGAACATGAGGGCGAAGACGGTGGCCAGTCCGCCCCAGCCGAGGGCGACCAGGTTGGAGATGGGCATCCCCGCGGCCAGCAGGATGAAGACGAGGTTGAGCGCGACCAGCGTCAGGTCCCCCTTGAAGCGCCGGACGCTCTCTTCGCTGGGCAGGCCCATGCTGCCCACCATCAGCCCCGCGACGGCCACGGCTGCGATCCCCGACTCGTGAGCGAGGGCCTCGGCCACCGAGAAGGCGAGCAGCACCGCCGCGAGCACGCTGAGCCGGACGAGCTCCGCCGAGAGGTCGCCGCGACCGAGCCCACGCTTGAGGAGCCAGGCCGTGAGAGCGCCGACCGTGCCGCCGCAGGCCAGGTTGAGACCGAGCTGCATGAGCCCCTCGGCCACCCCGCCGGCAGAGCCCGTCAGAAAGCTGAAGACCGATGCCGTCAGCAGGACCCCGACTGCGTCCACCAGCACGCTCTCGGCCTCGAGGATGGTCTTGAGGCGCGGCAGGATCGCAAGCCGCTTGATGATCGGCGAGATGACCGTCGGGCCGGTCACGCTCACGATCGCCCCGAACAGGAAGGCGATCTTCCAGGGCAGGCCCGCCAGGAAGTGCGCAGCCGTCGCCGCAAGCCCCATGGTCACGACCGGTCCGATGGTGATGAGGCCGAGCACGGCCCGCGAGCTGTGCCGTAGCTGGCGCAGGTCGATGTGCAGGGCCCCTTCGAAGACGATGATGGCGACCGCGCAGGAGACCAAGAGACGCAACCCCTTGCCGTAGACCGTAGGGTCCACGAGCCCCAGCCCCGAGGTCCCGAGCCCCATGCCTGCGGCCAAGAGCAAGATGAGGGCGGGGATTCGCAGCCGCTGGGCGACGATCTGGGCCACGGCCCCGGTCGTTAGCACGATGGCGACGCTCAAGAGGGGGACCAGCGCGGGGAAGTGGGAAAGCCATGGCGTCAGCATGCGGGCCCCTCCGGCGAAGAGAGCAGCCGATCGACCAGCATCTGCTGGAAGACGTTGAGGGGGCGCTTCTCTGGCCGCAACAGGTAGTAGGGGAGGCTCAGCTTGAGCCCATCGAGCCGCACGACCTTGAGGCGCCCGGCTTCGAGCTCCACTTCGAGGCTGAGCAAGGGCACGATCCCCGCCCCGAGCCCCGCCATGACCGCGTGCTTGATCCCTTCGCTGCTGCTCAGCTCGAAGCGTGCGGAAAGGCGATCGGGTGCGAAGCCGGCTGCGGCGAGTTGCTGAGCGTAGCCCCGGCGCAGGGCGGCGTCGGGTTGCCGCAAGATGAGCGCCTCGCCGGCGAGCTCGTCCGGGTGGATGGTGCCGCGCTCGGCCCACGGGTGAGAGGGCGGAGCGATCACCACCAGCTCGTCCTCGAAGCAGCGCTCGGCGTGCCAGCCGCTTAGCTGCCCAGGTGCGGGCGGCGTCTCGACCACGGCCAGATCCAGCGCGCCCGTGCGCAGCCGGGGCCAGAGGCTCTCCCCTTCCATGACGTGAAGGCTGCTCTTGAGGGCCGGGTGGCGCTGGGTGAGTTCGCCCAGGATGCGCGGCAGGAGGTAAACCCCGGGAGTGGGCTCGGCGCCGAGCAACATCGAGCCCTGGGGGACGCCACGAAAGGCGTCGAGGGCATCGCTGACCCGGCGCGCCTCGCCGAGCAGGTGCTGGGCGTGGGGCACGAGGGCCTCGCCTGCTGGAGTGAGCGCGAGCCCGCGCCCGCGCCGTGCGAAGAGCGCAAGCCCCAGGTCCTCTTCCAGCTCGTGGATCTGCTGGCTGATCGCCGGTTGGGAGAGGCGCAGGCGCCGCGCGGCCTGGGTGTAGTTGAGGGTTTCGGCGGCGACGACGAAGGTGCGAAGCCGCTCCAGATCCAGCGGGGTGGCGAGTGGGTCATTGTAATTGCTTATTGAATTCATGAGATACCATCACTTTTTCTTATTTATACCCAAATCCCAGGCAGCTCGCCAGCTAGCCAGGGCCTCAGGCAACCGATTGACGATGGGGTGAGTGATTCGTAAAATTTCGTAATATTCGTTTGAAAGAAGGAGTCGCCATGTCGTCGCAGTTGGAAACCAAGCAAGGGGTCGAAGCCGGGTTCGTGACCTATCCCGGTACCAAGGGCCAGCTCCAGGGCTATCTGGCGCGCCCGAGCGGCAGCAAGTCTTATCCCGGCGTGATTTTGGTGCAGGAGTGGTGGGGGATCGAGCCCCACATTAAGCAATTGACCGAGCGCCTCGCCCGCGAGGGCTTCGTGGTGCTCGCGCCGGACCTGTATCACGGCCGGGTGGCTAAGGAGCCGAGCGATGCCGAGAAGGAAATGATGGCGCTCAACAAGCAGGCGGCCGTCCAGGAGATCACCCGCGCGATCGCCTATCTCCAGGGGCGCGACGACGTGAGTCCCAAGAAGCTCGGCATGACCGGCTTCTGCATGGGGGGCTTCCTCACCTGGCTCACGGCCGAGGCGACCAACGGTCAGCTGGCGGCGATCGCGCCCTTCTACGCGGGCTTCTACGAGCCGACCGTCGAGGACATCCGGCGGGTCTCGGCGCCGGTGCTCGCAGTCTGGGGCTCCGAGGACGCCTCGATCCCCGCCGAGGCGCGGGACCACATCGTGAACCTGCTCGAGCAAGAGGGCAAGACCTTCAAGGCCTTGGTGCTCGATGCGCCGCACGCCTTCATGAACGACACGCGGCCCCGCTACCGCAAGCAAGCCGCCGACGAGGCCTGGAAGGAGCTCCTCGCCTGGTTTGGTCACTACCTGCGCGCCTAGCGTTGCTCGCCATTTACCCTCGCCCGCTTCATTTTCGAGGCGGGCGTTTGAGGGTAGAAGCAGGCTAGCGGGATAATTTGGACGACGTAGCCATCAACGCAGCCCTTCGAGGAGGTGTCCCGCCGCTTCGAAAGGACCCTGCATGCTCCGAAAGATCCAGTCGAGCCTCGCGCTGAAGGTCACCTTCGCGCTGATCTCGGCCCTCGTCGTTCTGCTGGGTGGCTTCGCCGCCGTGATCATCCACCACACGGCGAGCACCATCCAGGCCAACCTCATCAACAAGGGCCGGGGCCTCGCGCGCGAGGGCGCCACCGTCACCGCCCAGCTCCTCGACGACGGAATCCGCGCCAAGGCCCTGACCATGGACGACGCCTTCGACGAGCACTACGTCGCGATCCCGGGCGTCGAGCCCAAGAAGTACCGCACGCGCTTCGACGCGTTCACCGACAAGGCCTTCCTGGCCTTCGAGGACACCTTCGTCAAGGACGAGGACATCCTCTTTGCTGCCGCAGCCGACCGCAACGGCTACATCCCCACCCACAACTCCAAGTTCGCCAAGCCCCTGACCGGAGATCCCGAGCAGGACAAAGTGGGCAACCGCACCAAGCGCCTCTTCAACGATCCGGTGGGCCTCAAGGCGGCCCAAAATACCCGCGAGGAGGTCCTCGTCCAGCTCTACCGGCGCGACACCGGCGAACTCATGTGGGACGTCTCCTCGCCCATCACGGTGCAAGGCCGCCACTGGGGCGCCTTCCGGGTGGGCTTCTCCAAGGCGCGGGTCGATGCCCTCATCAACGCCTTCATCTGGCAGATGGTGCTCGCTTCGGGCGTCATCCTGGTGGTGCTGAGCCTCTTGGTCTACTTCCTGCTGAGGCGATCGCTCGCGCCCCTCGGCGACATGGCCCGGGCCCTCGAAGGCATCGCCGTCGGCGAGCTGGATCAGCGCGTCGTGGTCGCGCGGCAGGACGAGATCGGCCGCATGGCCCAGGATTTCACCCGGATGGTCGCCTACCTCAACGAGGTCGCGGGCGTCGCTCAGGCGCTGAGCCGGGGCGACCTGAGCCGTAGCGTCGTGCCCAAGAGCGAGCGCGACCAGTTCGGCATGGCCATCTCCGCGATGGTCTCCGAGCTGCGAACCATCATCTTTCAGGTGCGCCACGCCGCTCACACCGTGGCTCAGGGGGCCGACGTGGCCAAGGGAGCGCTCTCCGAGGCTTCTGGTGCCATGGGCGAGATGTCGGGCAGCATCCGCCACGTCTCGGGCAACGCGCACGAGCTCGTGGCCTTCGTGGGCGAGGCGTCGTCCTCCATCGAGGAGATGATGGCCTCGATCCGCACGGTCGCAGGTAATACCGACAACCTGGAGGCCGCCGTCAACCAGACCTCGGCGAGCATCGAGCAGATGGCCTCCTCGATCCAGCAGGTCGCCCTCAACGTCAAGCAGGCCAATCAGGTCGCCGAGCAATCCGCCGAGGCCGCCGAGGGTGGCCGCCGGGCGGTGGGGCGCACCATCGACGGCATGAGCCGCGTCAACCAGGTCATGCACGAGGTGATCGTCTCGATCGAGAAGCTCGGCAAGAGCTCGACCGAGATCGGGGCCATCATCGCGGTGATCGATGACATCGCCGAGCAGACGAATCTACTGGCGCTCAACGCCGCCATCGAGGCAGCCCGCGCAGGCGAGCACGGCCGCGGCTTCGCGGTGGTCGCCGACGAGGTCCGCAAACTTGCCGAGCGCTCGGCCAAGGCCACCGGCGAGATCGCAGGCCTCATCAAGGGCATCCAGCGCGAGACCGACGATGCCGTCCGTTCGGCTCAGCACGGCGACGAGGCCTTGCAGGAGGGGACCCGGCTTGCGCAGGTGGCGGGCGAGACCCTGGAGGGGATGGTCGCCTCGGTCCGGGAGGTGTCCGAGCTCATGGCCCAGATCGCCCAGGCGACCGACGAGCAGAACCATGCAGCCGAGCAGATCACCGTGGCCGTCTCCAGCATGAACGCCCTGACCGCCGAGGTCACGGCCGCTACTCGCGAGCAGGCGATCGGCTCCGAGCAGATCGTCAAGGTGGTGGACGGCATGCACCGCCAGACCCAGGAGGTCTCCCAGGCGACCGCCGAGCAGATGAAGGCCGGCGACCAGGTCTTGCGCTCGGTCGAGCACATCCACCAGCTCTCGACCGGTCTGCACGGGGAGGCGCAAGCCTTGATCGAAGCGGTGGCCTTCTTCCAAGAGGGCGAGCCGGAGATCAGGCAACTGGTGGCCAAGGCGTAGCAAAAGGGGGCCGGGCGAATCTCGCCCGGCCCCCTTTCTTGAATGGATGCGCTAGCGCACGGCGTGCGCGGCTTCCTTGAGCACCTCGGAGAGGGTGGGGTGCGCGTGCATGGTGCGGGCGATATCCTCGGCGCTGCCGCCGAACTCCATCACCGAGACCGCCTCGGCAAGCAGTTCCGAGACGTTGGGGCCGATCATGTGGACGCCGAGGACCTTGTCGGTCTTGGCGTCGGCGATCACCTTGATGAACCCGCGGGTGTCGTTGTGACCCAGGGCGCGGCCGTTGAAGGCGAACTGGTAGCTGCCCTTCTTGTAGGCAGCCCCTTCGGCCTTGAGCTGCTCTTCGGTCTTACCGACCCACGCGATCTCGGGCGAGGTGTAGATCACCCAGGGGATCGCGTCGTAGTTGACGCTGCCAGCCTGGCCCGCCAGGCGCTCGACCAGCGCCACCGCCTCGGACTCGGCCTTGTGGGCGAGCATGGCCCCACCGATCACGTCGCCGATGGCGTAGATGCCGTCCAGGTTGGTGCGGTACTCCTGGGTCGCCACGAAGCCGCGCTCGTCGAGCTTGAGGCCGACGGCCTCGGCGCCGAGGCCCTTGGTGTTGGGCACGCGGCCGATCGAGACGATCAGCTTGTCGCACTCGAGGGTCTTCTGCTCGCCGTTCTCGGTGTAGCTCACCTTCACGCCGTTGCCCGAGGCGTCCACCTTGTCGATGGAGACGCCCAGATGCATGTCGAGACCCTGGCTGGTGAACTGCTTGAGGGCTTCCTTGGCCACCTGAGCATCGGCGGCGGCGAGGAAGGCGGGGGCGGCTTCCAGGATGGTCACCTGAGCGCCGAGGCGACGCCAGACGCTGCCCAGCTCGAGGCCGATGACGCCCGCGCCGATGACGCCGAGCTTCTTGGGCACTTCGCTGAAGGAGAGCGCACCCGCGTTCTCGACGATCTTGTCGCCGTCGAAGGGGGCGATGGGCAGGGCGCGGGGCGAGGAGCCGGTCGCAACGATTACGTTCTTGGCGCCGATCTCCTGATCGCCCACCGCGATCACCCAATGGTCGCCGTCCTTGCGGACCAGGCGGCCGAGGCTATGGAACGAGGTGACCTTGGCCTTGCGGAACATGCCGGCGATACCGCCCGAGAGCTTGGCGACGACCGATTCCTTGCGCGCGAGCATCTTGGTGACGTCGATCGAGGCGCCGGTGACGGAGATGCCGTGGTCGCCCAGGTCGTGTTGGATCTGCTCGTAGCGCTCGGAGGTATCGAGGAGGGCCTTGGAGGGGATGCAGCCCACGTTGAGGCAGGTGCCGCCGAGGCTGGGCTTGCCTTCCTTGTTCGAGCCGTCGTCGATGCAGGCGGTCTTGAAGCCGAGCTCGCCCGCGCGAATGGCCGCCACGTACCCGCCGGGGCCGCCGCCAATGACCACTACGTCGAAAATGTCCACGATGAAATTCCTCTTGTCGATGGGGTTGAAAAGGGCGTTCCCCCCTCGCCCCGAAGGGTGAGGGGGGAATTGAGGTTAGATCTTGAGCAGCAGACGGGCAGGATCCTCGAGCAGATTCTTGATCGTGACGAGGAACTGGACCGCCTCCTTGCCGTCGATGATGCGGTGATCGTACGACAGCGCCAGGTACATCATCGGGCGGATCACCACCTGGCCGTTCTCGGCCACGGGGCGCTCGATGATGTTGTGCATCCCGAGAATCGCGCTCTGGGGCTGGTTGACGATCGGCGTCGAGAGCATCGAGCCGAAGGTGCCGCCGTTGGTGATCGAGAAGGTGCCGCCCGTCATGTCGTCGAGGGTCAGCTTACCGGCGCGGGCCTTGTCGGCGAAGGCGCCGATCGCCTTCTCGATGTCGGCGAGGCTCATGCCGTCGGTGTCGCGCAGGATGGGCACGACCAGGCCGCGCTCGGAGGCCACCGCGATGCCGATGTCGAAGAAGCCGTGGTAGACGATGTCGTTGCCTTCGATCGAGGCGTTGATGACCGGGAACTGCTTGAGGGCCTCGGTCACCGCCGCCACGAAGAAGCTCATGAAGCCCAGCTTGATGCCGTACTTCTTGACGAACTGGTCCTGGTACTTCTTGCGAAGGTCCATGACCGGCTTCATGTTGACCTCGTTGAAGGTCGTCAGCAGCGCGGCGGTGTTCTGGACCTCCTTGAGGCGCTGGGCGATGCGGGCGCGGATGCGGGTCATGGGCACGCGCTGGCTGGGGCGCAGGCCCGCCGGCACGGCCACGGGAGCCGCGGGGACCACGGCGGCCTTGGGGGCCTCCACGTGGGCGATGACGTCGCCCTTGGTCACGCGACCGTCCTTGCCGGTGCCAGCGATCGCCTGGGCGTTGACGCCCGTCTCGGCGACCATCTTGCGGACGGCAGGGCTCAGCTCGGTGCTGACGGCCGGCGCGCCGGCAGCAGCCGGAGCAGCGCTCGCAGCAGGAGCCGCGGGAGCCTCGGCGGCGGCAGGGGCGCCAGCGGCAGCCTTCGCCTCGGTGTCGATGACCGCGAGCAGGTCGTTGGTCTCGACGGTATCGCCTTCCTTCTTGAGGATCTGGGTGATCACGCCATCCTGCTGGGCGGTCACTTCGAGCACGACCTTGTCGGTCTCGATGCCGATCAGCATGTCACCGCGCGAGACGTGATCGCCGACCTTCTTGTTCCAGTCGAGCAGGGTCCCTTCGCTGACCGATTCCGAGAATACGGGAACTTTGACCTCTAGAAGCATGATGTCTCCTGATGCTAGACCGAAGCCTTCGCGCCGAGCTGAGCGACCGGCTCGGGCATGAGGGCCTGGTTGATGATGGCTTGTTGCTGCTCGACGTGCTTGGAAGCGTAGCCGACCGCGGGCGAGGCCGAGCAGGGCCGGCTCGCGCAGGTCAGGGTCTGGCCCTGGGCCAGGCACGAACGCAGGTTGTCCTGGAACGAGTACCAAGCGCCCTGGTTGAGGGGCTCTTCCTGGGCCCAGACGACCGGAGCGTTGGGATACTTGGCGAGCTCGGCCTTGATCTGGGCTTCGGGGAAGGGGTACAGCTGCTCGAGGCGGATCAGCGCGACGTTGTTGAGGCCGTGCTGCTCGCGGGCCTCGACCAGCTCCCAGTACAGCTTGCCGCTGCACAGCACGACCCGGTTGATGCCGGTCGAGGGGCGATCGTCGCCGATCACTTCCTGGAAGCGGCCGGTGGCGAGCTCGTCGAGGGTCGAGACCGAGAGCTTGTGCCGGAGCATGCTCTTGGGCGACATGATGATGAGCGGCTTGCGGTAGGGGCGCAGCATCTGACGGCGCAGCATGTGGTACATCTGGGCCGGGGTGCTGGGCACGCAGACCTGGATGTTGTCCTCGGCGCAGAGCTGCATGTAGCGCTCGAGACGCGCCGACGAGTGCTCGGGACCCTGGCCCTCGTACCCGTGCGGCAGCATCATGACGAGGCCCGAGAGGCGCTGCCACTTGGTCTCGCCCGCGCTGATGAACTGGTCGATGACCGCCTGGGCGCCGTTGGCGAAGTCGCCGTACTGGGCCTCCCAGATGACCAGGGCATCGGGCTCGGTGCTGGTGTAGCCGTATTCGAAGGCGAGCACCGCTTCCTCGGACAGGGTCGAGTCGATGACCTCGAAACGCGCCTGACCGGAGCTGAGGTGCTGCAGGGGCACGTAGAGGTCGCCCTCGGGGATGGTCGTACCGCTGGTCTCGTGCAGCACCGCATGGCGGTGGAAGAACGTGCCGCGGCCGCTGTCCTGGCCGCTGATGCGGATCGGGTACCCGGCGGTGAGCAGGGTCGCGTAGGCGAGGTTCTCGGCCATACCCCAGTCGAGCGGGACCTTGCCTGCGAGCATGTCGCGGCGGCTCTGGATGATGCGGTCCACCCGCGAGTGCAGCTTGAAGCCCTCGGGGATGGTCGTGAGGCGATCGCCCAGGCGCTTGAGGTTGTCGAGGCTGGTGCCCGTGTCACCGGCAGCCGTCCAGGTCTGACCCACGTAGGGCTTCCAGTCGGCGGCGCGCTTCCAGGAGATGGTCGACTCGGTCGCCTCGGCGACGCGCTCGCCACGATCCAGCGCATCCCGGTAGGCGTCGGAGAGCGTCTTGGCCTCGCCGGCCTTGAGGCTGCCCTCGGCTTCGAGGCGCTTGACGTAGGTCGAGAGCACGCCGGGGTGCTTGTCGATGAGCTGGTACATCATCGGCTGAGTGGCGCGGGGCTCGTCCGACTCGTTGTGGCCGTAACGCCGCCAGCAGACCAGGTCGATGAAGACGTCCTTCTGGAAGGCGTTGCGGTAGTCGAGGGCGAGCTCCATGGCGAAGGCCGCCGCCTCGGGGTCGTCCCCGTTGACGTGGAAGACCGGCGCGTCGATGAACTTCGCGATATCGGTGCAGTACCGGCTGGAGCGGGCATCGCGCGGATCGCTGATGCTGAAGCCCACCTGGTTATTGATCACCACGTGGAGGCTGCCGCCGGTGGCGTAGCCACGCAGCTGCGAGAGGTTGAGGGTCTCTGCCACGACGCCCTGGCCGGCCACCGCCGCATCACCGTGGATGAGGATGGGCAGCACGCGGGTGCGCTGGGTGTCACCGAGGCGGTCTTCGCGAGCGCGGACCGAACCCTCGACCACCGGGCCGATGATTTCGAGGTGAGAGGGGTTGAAGGCCAGCGAGAGGTGGACCTCACCGCCCTCGGTCTTGATGTCCGAGGAGAAACCCAGGTGGTACTTGACGTCACCCGAGAAGGCGGGGGCGTAGACCTTCTTGCCTTCGAACTCGGCGAACAGCTCGCTCGCCTTCTTGCCGAAGATGTTGATCAGGACGTTGAGGCGGCCGCGGTGGGCCATGCCGATCACGACCTCCTTGGTGCCGGTCTTGCCGGCGTGGTGGAGGCCCCGATCGAGCAGCGGGATGAGCGAGTCGCCCCCTTCGAGGGAGAAGCGCTTCTGGCCGACGTAGCGCATGTGGAGGTACTTTTCGAGGCCTTCGGCCGCGACGACCTTGTCCAGGATGGCGCGCTTGGTCTTGGCATCGTAGTGGCCCTTGCCACCGGCCTGCTCGATCCGCTGCTGGAGCCACTCGCGCTCGACGCGGGGCAGGTAGCGGTACTCAAAGCCGATGGGGCCGCAGTAGGTCTCGCGCTGGATGGCGAGCACCTCGCGCAGGGTGCCCTTCAGGTCGCCGTTGGTGACGGGGCTATCGAGCACGGCCTCGCTCAGGCCGTAGTACGAGAGCTCCAGCTCGGGCACGGGGGCCTTGGGGCGCAGGGGCAGCGGGTTGAAGTTCGCCGCCAGGTGCCCCAGGTTGCGGTAGGCGTTGATCAGGGCGCTGACGCCGTGCGGCAGCGGCTCGCACTCGGTCGCCACGACTTGGCGGCGGGGCCCTTGCTGGGCCATTTCAGCAAAAGAGCGCTGAATCGCCGAGTGAGCGGTATCAGGGCCGCTTCCAGGGGTCTTCAGCGCATCGAAGTACTGGCGCCATTCGGGGTCGATCGAGGCGGGGTCGTGAAGGTAGTCCTCGTAGAGGCCTTCAAGGAATCCGGCGTTACCGCCGAACATCAGGGTTTGGTCGGACGGAGTGGTGTCGTTCGATTGCATCTCTCTCACACGAGGCAGGCTGATAGTGGGGACATTGCCGCGATCCGCGGTAGAAGGGCGAGAACAACGCCCAGTCCTGCCTCTTTTCCTCATTCCTCTTTCCATTCTACGCCACGCGAGCGATTCGTGGTATCCCCATGGCGCGATCCTTGACGGTAAAAAGCGAACGACCGTATACTACCCCCTCGTTCCGTCCGAGATCGGGGGAAGACCGGTGTGATTCCGGCGCTGTCCCGCAACGGTATGGGGTCCTGCCCCGAGCCCGATTACCCGATCCCGGCGTCTAGTCCGTCCTGCTCTTCGAGGCAAAGAGCCAGCACGATCGGCGTTTCGGCCTTTCTCTCGTGTTGCTTTTTGCCCTCATCTCGAATGAGGGCTTTTTTCATGCGCATTCGCCGCTGGGCGCTCTTGCCCTGCGTCATGCTGGTCGCCATGCCGGCCCTGGCCGCCGAAACGCTCGAACTGACACCGGTGACGGTGCGCGCGGCGCGTCCGCGCTTCCCCGAGCAGCCCCAGGCCGTCACGCTCATCGACAGGGCCAAGATCGAGGCCTCTGGCGCAAGTAATCTGGCCCAACTGCTGCGCCACGAGGGAGGCCTCTCGATTCGCGAATACGGCCCCGTTGGCCAGCTTTCGACCGCCACCATGCGCGGGTCGCTCGGCGAGGGCGTTCTGGTTCTCCGAGATGGGATCAAGCTCAACAGTCCGACCCTGGGGGGCGCGGATCTCTCGACCATCCCCCTGATCGGAGTGGAACGGGTTGAGATCCTCTCAGGCGGGGCTTCCGGCCTGTTCGGCTCCGAGGCGGTGGGTGGGGTCATCAACTTGATCTCCGGCCAGGCCCCGTCAAGCCGTCTGGAGGCAGGCGCCGGCAGCTGGGGACAGCGCTTCGTGCGGGCCGAGACCGGTGGGGTTGTCGGCGACACCACCCTCAGGGCTGCGATCAACCGGCAGGGTGCCGACAACGCCTACCCGTACTATGACGCGATCCGACGCGAGGAGAAGAGTCGCCTGAATGCCGGGCTCGATGCGCTCGGTGTTTCGATCGGGGCGAGGCACAATTGGCTGGATGATGTCCTGAGCGCCGACCTGTCTCTCTCGGACCAGCAGAAGGGGGTCCCGGGTCCCATCAACGTGCCTTCCGCCAAGGCTGCTCAGCGCGATCAAGACGCGCTGGCCGCCATTCGCTGGGAGCGTTTCTGGCAGGACGGCCCCCGGCAGCTCACATCCCTCTCGCATCGTCACAACCTCCTGGACTACAGCGATCCGCTCGCGGGGGGAGGCATGGACTCAGAGACGATCGTGGACACGACCGATCTGCAGACGCAACTTGAGTGGACGGGAGAATTCAACGTCGCAAGCTGGGGACTCGGGGTGACCCAGGATGCGCTGGGCAGCAGCAACCTCGGCGCTCGCGCGCGCACCTCGCTGGTCACTTTCGTGCACGACACCTGGTCCATCAGCGATCGCTTCACCTTGCATGGGAACTTGCGCCTCGATCACAACTCCACCTTCGGCCTGAACACCAGTCCTCGCGTGGGAGGCACTTTCGCACTCTCGAGTGACGCGCGTTTGCGTTTCGCGGCAGGGCAGGCTTACCGGGCGCCCACCTTCAACGACCTCTACTGGCCGTCCGGCGGCAATCCAACGCTGCGCCCCGAGATCACCCGACTCTTCGAGGTGGGGGCGGACCTCGCCCGCGGCAAGGCCCTCTCGGGGGCCGTGACCGCCTTTCTCAATCAGGGCACGGACACGATCATGTGGCTGCCGGGGGCCAACGGGATGTGGAGCCCGAGCAACATCGGGCGGACCGAGACCCTGGGCCTCGAGTTGAAGGCGGCGCTCAGTCCCCTGGATGCCTTGAAATTCGAGGGCAGCGGGACCTGGCTCTCAGCGCGGGACCTCGCAACGGCGGGGGCAGGCGCAGGCAAGTTCCTGATGTATCGCCCGGACCTCTTCGGCCGCCTGGAAGCGACCTGGCGCCCATTCGAGCCCCTCGCGCTGAGCGCCGGCTGGGATTACACGGGCAAGCGCTATACCACCGCCGCGAACACCGAGTTCCTGGAGCCCGTTGGCCTGTGGTCTGCCCGGGCGAGCTACGCCGCGACGCGGCACGACACGCTGAGCGTCCGGGGCGAGAACCTTTCGAACGCTTATTACGAACTGCAACCCAACTACCCGATGCCCGGGGCCAGCGTTATGGCTTCATGGGCGCATTCTTTCTAAGAGAGGAATCAATGAAGAAGATCGTCGCGTTTGCCGCGCTTTCCCTGGCGCTGGCGGCTTGCACTGCCCCCAAGCCCAACGAGGTCCCCGTCACGACGGCTCCTGTGACCCAGAAGGGCTTCTACATGTTCGTCATGAACGGTCTTGGGAAGACCATCGACCGCGTCAACCTCAAGACCCGCGAAGTCACCCTGGGCGTCTTGAAGACCGGCGAGGTGCCGAACCAGCTATTTACCGTGGGGGAGAGCACCTACCTCGTCAACGCCCAGGACGCCACCATCGATGTCTTAGACCTCAAGGGAGGCTCCAAGAAGGACACGATGGTGCTTCGAGTGGGCAGTTGGCCCCAGTGGTTGGCCTTTGGCGCTGATGGCAAGGGCGTGGTCGCTCACTATAACGCCTTCGGGAGCAAGGAGCTGGCCTGGATGGATTTCGGCGCCAAGACCCTCGAGGCGACGGCCAGCGCTGCCGAGCTGGCCTGGACCTCCACCGGGTGCGTGATCGCGAACGGAAAGGTCTACGCTCCCGCCAAGGTTGCCGAATGGGGGCAGCCGAGCACCTCATCCGGCTGCTACGTCTTCGACTACGCGACGCATGCGCTCTTGAAGACCATCTCGCTCGAAGCGACGGATGACCCCACCGAGATCTCGCTGAGCCCGAACGGGAAGGTGGAGCTCGGCGTCAATACGGGAGTCGTCGTCATCGATCCGGCTACTGATGCCGTCGTGAAGCGCCTCGATTTCAAAACCCCCGTCACCACCATGCGCTATGCCAGCGCGACCAAGGCGTATGCCACGACCGAAAAGGGGCTCGTGAGCTACAATCCCACGACCTATGAGATCCTTCGCGACAAGGATCATGCCATCGCGTCGGTCGCGTCGATGTTCGGTTCGTTCCGGATTTTCAATAACGCGGCCTACATCCCCAACATGGCCTCTAACTCGATCCAGGTCATCGACCTGCTCACCGAAACCGCCTCGGGTTCCGACATCCCGGTAGGCTCTGGCCCTCAGGATGTGGCGTTCGTGACGGTCGACGAGTAAGCCCTCGTGAAAATAGGCGCTGCTTTTGCGGCGCCTATTTTTGTGAACCCCTTCTATTTATTTCGTAACGATGCTTTACTAAGCTATATTGATGTAATCGAGCGAATGCTTTGCATTCCAGCCTGCTAGTCCCCCTGCTCGCGCAGCGTTGCGCCAACCCATGACCGAGGCAGACGACGTTGACTGGCCTTGACTCACGCGAACCGGCCCGAGAGCTTCCCGCCGCGTTATACCGGTATTGGCCGGTCGTGCTGGTTGCGTGCCTCGGGCTGGCCGTCTCGATCGCGGCCTATTTCGGGGTGCGCGAGCGCGAGCAGGAGCGCCAACGCCACCGTCTCGAACAGCAATCGAGCGGAGTCGCCACCAGCCTCATCAGCAATCTGACCGATTACCTGGAGGTGCTCCACTCCGTTCGGGCCTTCTACGATGCGAACCCCAGGGTCGATCGCGCACAGTTTCGGACCTTCGCCACCACCACCTTGGCCCGTCACCCCGGGATCAAGGCCCTCGAATGGGTGCCCCGGGTGCCTGGGGCCGAGCGTCAGGCCTTCGAAGCGCGGGCCCGGGCGGAGGGCCTCGCCGCCTTCCGGATCACCGAGCGGGATGCTGCGGGGCGCCTGGTGCCAGCCGCCGAGCGCAGCGAGTACTATCCGGTCTACTTCGTCGAGCCCCAGGCCGAGAACGCGCAGGCCTTGGGCCATTCGCCCCAGATCGCGACGCGTCAGCAGGCCCTTGCCCAGGCGCGCGACGCCGGCAATGTGGTTGCAACCGAACGTTTCTCCTTGATCCAAGATCGCTCGAACGGGGCTGGAGTGGTCGCCTTCTTGCCCGTCTATCGCGGCGGCGGCGTCCCCGATACGATCGCCGAGCGCCGCGAGCGCTTGATGGGCTTCGTGGAAGGCGTGTTCCGGGTCGACGACATCGTGACCGCCACCCTGCGGGGAGTAGAGCCGAAGGCCCTCAACTTTCACCTCTACGACGACTCCGCTGCAGACCCGGCGCGCTTCTTGGTCGGCTACGCGGACGGACGCCCGCTGCGCGCCCCTGCCACCGTGAGCGCCAAGCCCTGGTCGCTCGGCTTCGACTTCGGGAGCAGGCGCTGGTCGTTCATGTTCTACCCGGCGTTCGGCGCCGTGGCCGGGGGCCTCTTCCCGTGGACGGTCCTGCTCGCGGGCTTCCTCTTCACGGGCTTGAGCGGCGGCTATCTCTTCAGCCTCCTGAGCCGGAAGGCGGACATCGAGCGTGAGGTCATCGAACGGACCACCGAGAACCAGCGCGCCTTTGAGGAGATCTCCCGGCGCACCCTGGAGCTGCAGCAGGCTCAGGAGCTCGATCGCCTCAAGACCAACTTCGTCAGCGCCGTCTCCCACGACCTGCGCGCGCCGTTGACCTCGATCCTGGGCTACGCGGAGTTTCTGGAAGAAGAGATCGGGGGCCCCTTGAGCCCCGCGCAGCGCGGCTTCGTGGAGCAGATCGGCAAGGGGACGCACCGCATGGAGCACCTGCTGGACGACTTGCTGGACTTTGCGCGGATCGACGCGGGCACCTTCGTGCTGCGCGTGCAGCCGGTGGATCTCGGCGCGCAGATCCGCGAGATCGCCGAAAGCCTCACGCCCCAGCTGGCCGACGCGCACCTGGCCCTGGAGGTCGCGGTGCCCCCGACGCCCTTGCTCGCGGCCCTCGACGCGCAGCGCATCGAGCGGGTGTTCATCAACCTCCTGAACAACGCCATCAAGTTCACCCCGGCCGAGGGGACCATCCGGGTCCGAGCCATGCGCTCACCCGATGGGCTACGCTGCGAGGTGGAGGACACGGGGATCGGGATCGCCCCCGAGGACTTGCCACGCCTGTTCCAGCCCTTCTCCCAGATCGAGAATGGCCTGCACCGTGGCGGCGCAGGCCTCGGCCTGAGCATCAGCAAGACGATCGTCGAGGCCCACGGCGGCTCGATCGAGGTCAGCAGCAAGCCCGGCCAGGGCAGCCTCTTCGTGCTGCGCTTCCCCGAAACGGCCGAGAGGGCGGCCGAAACCACCCTCTCGAACTGAACCTGGTTTTGTTCGCTACGCTTAGCGCTTGGTGCTGCCGGCCGGGAGGCTCAGCTGCGGAACGCGCTTGAGCGCGGGGGCCGTACCGCTGTTATCGCTGACAAAGAACGCGACGGTCTCTTCCAGGATCTGCGCCTGCTGCCGCAGGTCGGTCGCCGCGCTGGAGACCTCCTCGGTGGCGGCAGAAGCCTGCTGAGAGCTGCGGTTGAGGCTCTCGACGGCCAGCACGACTTGGTCGGCGCCCTGGCGCTGCTCGCTGGTGGCGTAGGTGACCGTGTGGGTCAGCTCGTTCATCTCAGCCACCGCGCCGGTCACCTGGTCGTTGATACCGGCCATCTGCTCGGCCGCAGCCACGATCTGGGAGCTGGCCCGGGCCTGTTCGTTGGTCGCCGCCGAGACCTCGCTCAAGAGGCTCGAGACCTGGTGCGAGGCGTCCTTGATCTTGGCGAGCGCCTCGCTGGTGTGGCTCGCGAGCTGCATGCCCTCGCTGACCTTGGCGGCGCCCTGCTCGGTGGCGCCCACCGCCTGGGTGGTCTCCTTCTGGATGCCCTTGATGAGGTCCCCGATCTCGCGGGTGGCCTTGGCCGACCGTTCGGCGAGCTTGCGGACCTCGTCGGCGACCACCGCGAAGCCGCGGCCCGCCTCACCCGCACGGGCCGCCTCGATGGCAGCGTTGAGCGCGAGCAGGTTGGTTTGCTCGGCGATGTCGTCGATCACCTCGATGATCGCCCCGATCTCGCCCGAGCGCTGGTCGAGCATCCGGATGGTGTCGAGGATCCCTGCCATGGTCTCGTTGATGGCCTGCATGCCGCCGATGGTCTTGGCGACCGCGGCCTCGCCGGCGTTTGCCGCCTCGCTGCTCTGGAAGGCGACCTGGTTGGCGTGACCCACGTTGCCGGCCACCTGCTGGATGCTCGCGGCGAGCTCCGAGATGGAGCTCGAGGTCTGGGTGACGGCCGCGGCGAGCTCGTCCGACTGTCCACGCACCAGGTTCACCTTGGTGCCGAGACGCTGGACGCTGTTGTCCACCGACTGGAGGTTGGCGGCCATCTCCTCCATCGCCGCGGAGGTCTCCTCGGCGCTCGAGGCCTGGACCGAGGTGGTTTCGCCGAGGCGGGCGCTGGCTGAGTCGATCTGGACGGCACCGGCGCTGACCGAACCCGCGGCGGTGCGCACGCGGTCCACCACCTCGCGCAGGTTGGTGACCATTTTGGCGATCGCGTTGCCGAACTGGTCGCGATCGCTCTTGGGCGCGATGCTGCGGGTGAGGTCGCCCCGGCTCATGGCTTCGGCCACGCCCGCGACCTCCTTGAGGTAGGTCATCATCGACTCGAAGGTGCGGGCCATGTCGCCCAGTTCGTCCTGGCTCTGGACGTTGAGACGCTGGTCCAGCTCGCCCTTGGCGATGCCCTCGGCGGCGGCGGCCACCTGGGCGAGGTTGCGGGCGATCTGGCGCGAGAGGGCAAGGGCGATCCCGAGGCCCGACGCGACCGAGAGCGCCAGGGCGATGAGGGTCATGGTCAGGGCCCCCTGGAAGTCGCGCTGGGCCTTCTCGGTGGTCTCCTTGGCGAGGCGCTCGTTGCGCTTGACCATCTTGTCGACCCCCTCGTCGAAGGCCGTATAGACGGGCAGGGCTTCCTGCTTGATGACGCGGTAGGACTCGACGTTGCGGTTGGCGCGGCTCAGGACGAGAGCCTTTTCCAGCAGTACCAGGTACGCCTCGTAGTTCCGCTTGGCCTCTTCGTAGAGGGCGCGGTCCGCATCGGAGCGGATCAACTTCTCGTAGTGGGCGAAGTTGTCGGTGAAGTAGCGCTTGTTCTGCGCGATCAACCCTTCGACCTTCGCGATCTCCGCTTCTTCGGTTTCAAGCAGGTGGCGGTTGGCGTAGCGCTGGAGGGCCGAGACATTCTTGTTCATGTAGCCGAGGAGGGTCGCCTTGGGCAGCCGGTACTCGGCGACTTCTTTGAGGTTGTCGTTCATGGTGCCCAGTTGCATGAGGGAGAAAACCCCAAGGCCGAGCGTCAGCAAGCTCGTCGCCAGAAAACCACCCAGCAGCTTCTTCCCAATGGTCAATCGCATGAGCTCTCCTTCGAAAACCGGGCAAAGAGGACATTTGCGATTCAACTATGGACGAGAGCCCGGCCGTAGGGACCATGGTCCCAAGTTGGGACGGGCTTTGTTATACAAATATGAACCAGTGGGGGTGTGGGCTTAAACCTGCTCGATGCGCCGCAAGGGCAGGCGCCATTCGAGGATGACCGAAGCGATGCGCAGCCCGCAGACCACCGCCAGAAGGCTGAAGAGGTAAACGGGCGTGGTCGGCAGGCCCATGGCGATCGCCGCGCCCGCGAGCATGGCCCAGACCACGTACAGGCTCGTGTTCTGGAAGACCATGGGGCGCCTGCGGGCGAGGACGTCGCGGATGAGGCCTCCGCCGGTGCCGGTCATGACCGCCGCCAGGATGACGGCCAGGTGCGACAGGTGAACCTCGACCGCGTAGAGGGCCCCCTGGATGGCGAAGGCCGCGAGTCCCACCGCGTCCAGGTACATGGCCAGCCGCAGCCACCGGCGGATCCAGCGGCGCGGCAGCAGGTAGGTCGCGATGATCGAGGCGATCGCCACGTAGTGCAGGGTGGTCTGGGCCCAGAAGCCCTCGAGCGGGATACCGAGCAACAGGTTCCGCACGATCCCGCCTCCGAAGGAGGCCGTCATCCCAAGGAAGAGCACCCCGATCACGTCGTAGTCCTCCTCCATGGCGACGACGGCGCCGCTGGTGGCGAAGGCGATGGTGCCGATGACGTTCAAGATTTCCCAGACCATGAGGCCATCATAACCGTCTATCGGCGCCATTTCCAGGCTTTTTTAACGTGCTGATAACCGAATTTTCGAGCGAACGGGGGATAACCATGGAGTGTCCCGTCCTAGGAGCCTGCGATGCAACCGATCAACGCCGGACAGCCCCCAAAGCCCGTGATTGCGGCCGTTTCCGTCCCTGCGCCCACCGCCCCGGCGGTGCGGCCGCCGAAGGCCGAGCTCAAGGCGCAGCGCCTCGGCGCGATCGACGAGTTCTTGATCGTGTCAGGCGCTCATGGCGAAGGCCCGGCGATCAGCGCCAAGGACGGGCAGAAGCTCGGCGCGCTGGTCGATGCCCTCAAGGCGGCCCAGGGCAAGGCGGAAGCCGACCCCGTCACCCGGGTCTCCAAGGAACTCGGCTATCACGTCGACGTCACGAACGAGGCCAAGCCCAAGTACGAGCGCCCAGAAGAGCTCGCCCGCGACCAGGCCGAGAGCAAGGCCCAGAGCAAGCGCGCCGACATCGCCCCGGGCGTCATGCTCCAGCGCAAGTCCAACGGCGGTCAGTACGGTATCCGCCAGCTCCGCGCGGACTCGCCGTTCGAGCGGGATATTCCCGTCACCGGCTTGCAGAAGACCGACAAGACCTGGTCCGTCCCCACCATCGAGAACCCGAAGGCCAAGGACGGGAAGTTCGACCCCTTCGACTACATGCCGAACATCGTCTTCGCGAGCAAGGAGGACTCCTTCCCCGTCCTGCCGGATCTCGACGGTGACGGCAAGACCAAGACCGACGCCGACCACTACGATCACGGGGTGATCGGTGGCAAGCAAGCCCTCACCGGCGCCTTCACGGTGGCGAAGAAGGGCGAGTACACGGTCATGACCTACAGCTTCTACGAGGTGGACAACAAGTTCACCAACTACCACCGAGGCGACTCGAGCACGGTCTCGGTCTACATGAAGCCCGACAAGGCAGGGAAGCTCAAGCCCGAGTACCTCTACACCTCGTGGCACTATGCCGGCCATATGACCGCCTGGGACGATCTCAAGAAGGGGCCCGACGGCCGCCCGGTCGTGCTGGTCGAGCGCGGGAGCCACGCGGTCCATCCCTTCGGCAAGAAGGAAGAGCTGCCCGCCAAGGGCCTTTGGATCAACGGGGACGGCAGCACCGCCCTCAACGGCAAGCCCCTTGAGAACCGGCTGGGCTTCGTGAGCCCTCAGACCAATATCGAGGGGGCGCGGCAGCTCGACCTGAGCGACGCGAAGGACCTGGCGACCATGGACACCTATTTCGCCAAGTACCCCGAGCGGACCCACCCCATCCACCCGATCCTCTTCCAGAAGCTCGGTGATCTGAAGTAATTCAAGCCATCGCCTCGCTGCCGATGGCCTCGTTGCCCTGGACGAAGCGGACCAGTCGCGCCAGGTAGCTCGATAAGGGTGGTACGGCCAGACCGCTGCCATGCAAGGCCGCCTGCACCTGGGTCGTGTCGTAGTGGGTCGGGTGGGCGAAGTAGTCCACGGCGGCCGAGGGGATTTCCATCAGCCGATAGAGGCCCGGGACGCGGTCGATGGCCTTCTTGGCGAGCCCCGGATCGAGCGGCACCCGCAGAATCTTGCGCCCGGTGGCGCGCTCCAGCGCGCGCAAGAGCGCATCCACGCTCAGGGCGTTCGGGTCGGCCAACTGGTAGATGCCCCCGACGGTCTCGGGCCGACCTGAAAGGTGCGCGATCGCCTCGATCACGAAGTCGCGCGGCACCACGTTGAGCCGGATCCTCCGCGGGTCGGCCACGACCGGCACCAGGGCGAGCCCTTTCTGGCGCAGGATCCAGCGGATCAGGAAGTAGGGGCCGTCGTACTTCTGGGTGGCGCCGGTGCGGCTGTCGCCGACCACGATGGCGGGCCGGTACACCGTCGCGGGCAGCCCGCCTTGCATCCGGCGCTGAACCTCCACCTCGGCCAGGAACTTGGTCTCCTCGTAGAAGTTGTTGAAGGCCTGCCCCACATCCAGATCCGTCTCCCGGAAATGGCCGTCGTGCCGCCCGCTCACGTAGCAGGTGCTCACGTAGTGCATGCGTGAAAGCCCCGGACAGCCCTCGGCCCAGTCCAGGAGGTGACGGGTCCCTTCCACGTTCACCTGCATGGCCGGCTCGCGCGGGACGCTCAGATCGTAGATCGCCGCCAGGTGGTAGATTTCGACCGTCTCGCGCTTGAGCGTCGCATCGAGGCCCAGCCCGGGCGCCCTGAGATCCCCGGCTTCGAGCAGGATGCGGCCTTCAAGCTCCGGGTGCCGGGCCTCGAGCTGGGCCTTGCGCGCGAGGGCCTGGTTCACGAACTTGGGCTGGATGAGGCAGGTGGCTGTGAGCTCGGGCGCGCGCAAAAGGACCCGCGGCAGCAGCTCGGAGCCCAGAAAGCCGGGAAAGCCGGTGAAGAGGACGGTGGGCAAGTGAAGCGCTACTCCTTCTCGAGCTTGAGCGAGGCCGAGTTGGCGCAGTAGCGCAGGTGGGTGGGGGCTGGGCCGTCGTTGAAGACGTGGCCCACGTGCGCGCCGCAGTGGCTGCACATGACCTCGGTGCGCACCATGCCGTGGCTGCGATCGACCGCCTCTTCGATGCTGTCGCCCTCGACGGGCGCGTAGAAGCTCGGCCAGCCGCAGCCCGCATCGAACTTGGTGTTGGAGCTGAAGAGGGAGGCGCCGCAGGCGGCGCAGTGGTAGATCCCTTGCTCGGTGGTGTCCCAGTAGGCGCCGGTGAAGGGGCGCTCGGTGCCTTTCTGGCGCATGACGTGGTACTGCTCGGGGGTGAGCTGCGCGCGCCACTCGGCGTCGGTCTTCTCGACGGGATAATGCTTGGTCGATTCCGCCATGTCCGTTCTCCTTCCCGTGGGGTGCTGCTCTCAGTTTACGAGATTGGCGTGATTTGGGAAGGCTGCTTCGCGTGCTGCTCGGCGGCGATCATCTCGGCCGTGCGGCAGCCGGCCTCCAGGGCCCCCGCGATGCTGCTCTGGACCAGGATCTCGCTGGCGAGGTAGAGCCCTTCTTCCAGCTTGGGGTCGGGGAGCTGCGAGAGGCACTCGGGCGTTTCTCTGAACTGGGCGTAGGGGATCCGGTCGATGCGCAGCGCCTCCCAGTCCTTGAAGTCGTGCCGGGGGAAGATGTCCGCGAGCTCCTTTCGGCAGCGATCGACCAGCGCCCCGTCGCTCGCCTCGGGATCGCCGAGCACCTGCACCAGGCTCAGCTGAGATCCCACTGGGGCGCAGGCGGGGTTGATCCGCGAGGCGGGCGCCAGCTGGTTGACGGTGCGCGAGGGGGTGGCGTTCAGGAGGATCGACGGGGCGTCGTAGAGCGGCGTCGGATGCTTGAAGGCCAAGTTGACCATCCCGTGGCCCAAGAGGCCGAATTGCCGGCGACTGAGGCGCTGCAACTCGGGAAGGGCCGTGGCGAGGACCACGCGTTCGGCGGCGAGGCGCTCGCCGTTTGCAAGCGACACCATGAAGCTGCCGTCTCTTTGCCTCTGGAGTGCCTTCACCCGGGTGCGCAGGCGCAGCGCACCCGTCGGCAGCCGCGAAGCCAGCTGATCGGGGATCGCTTGCATGCCAAGGGCCGGGATGCTCGCGCCTCGCAGCGCCATCATTTTCCAGTAGTAGCGGAAGAGGCTCGCGTCGGTCGCCAGGACCGGGTCGAAGAAGGTCCCCGAGAAGAAGGGATCGAGGAAGTGAGAAACGAAGCCTGCCGAGAAGCCGTAGCGCCGCCAGTAGGTCCCGGTCTCGATCCCCATGGGCTGGACCAAGTGGGCATCTGGGAGGCTCGCCACATCGAGGGTGAGCTTGGCGAGGAGCCACTGGTCCCGGCGAGTGAACCACGGCAGCCGCAGCGTGGCGAGCACCGCCTGAGCGTCGAGCGGATCGAGCAGGAAGTCGTCGATGCGCACACCGTCCCAGACGCGTGCGCCCGGCGTGAGGGGACGCAGCTGGAGCGCGTCGAGGTCGAGCAGTTCGCGGGCGATGGGGTAGGCGGGGAACAAGACCTGGAACCCCGCGTCGATGATGAAGCCGTCTTGCCGGTGGCTGCCGATCCGGCCGCCCACCCGGGAGGTGGCCTCCAGCACGAGCACCTCCAGCCCTTGAGCGACGAGCGCGTTGGCGCAGGACAGCCCCGCAAGCCCCGCTCCGACCACGATGGTTCGTCCCATTCGCTTGCCTCCTTTAATCCCCGAGCGGCTCCATTCTGGGACCCAGAGGCGAGCGGAGCCGCCCCGGGGGCCCCAAAAAAGATCGTCCGATCTCGCGCTTGAAGCTTGCTCGCTTTCTCGTATGCTGCCTTCGTCCCATACAGGCAAGCGGAGGATTTTTCGATGCACCAGCCTTCCCCTGTAAAGTCCCAGCCGACGGCAGCGGCGGCGAACCAGGCGCACCGGCGCTTCCCACATCCCGGCAGCCCGACGTCCCCGATTCGCTTGCATGCCCGCTATGCCAACTTCATCGGTGGCACCTGGATCGCCCCCATCGAGGGGCGCTACTTCACGAATGCGAGCCCCGTGACCGGCCAGGTCTACTGTGAGGTGCCGCGCTCGAGCGCCCGTGACGTGGACCTGGCCCTCGATGCCGCCCACCAAGCGTTTCCCGCTTGGTCGCGCTTCTCGGCCACGGAGCGCGCCCAGATCCTCAGCGCCATCGCCGATCGGATGGAGGCGCACCTGGAGGAGCTCGCGGTCATCGAGACCTGGGACAACGGCAAGCCGATCCGCGAGACGCTCGCAGCCGATCTACCGCTTGCCATCGACCACTTCCGCTACTTCGCCGGCTGCTTGCGGGCCCGCGAGGGGGCGCTCTCCGAGCTCGATCCGCAGACGGTCGTCTACCACTTCCACGAGCCCCTGGGGGTGGTGGGCCAGATCATCCCGTGGAATTTCCCCCTCCTGATGGCCGCCTGGAAGCTCGCCCCGGCGCTCGCAGCGGGCAACTGCGTGGTCCTCAAGCCCGCCGAGCAGACCCCTGTGAGCATCCTTCACCTGTTGGAGCGGATCGCGGACCTCTTGCCCCCGGGCGTGGTCAACGTGGTCAACGGCTTCGGTCCCGAGGCGGGGGCCGCCCTCGCCCAGAGCCCTCGGATCGCCAAGCTCGCCTTCACCGGCGAGACGGCCACGGGCCGCTTCATCATGCATCAGGCGGCCGAACGCCTCATCCCCGTGACCCTGGAGCTCGGCGGCAAGTCCCCCAACCTGTTTCTCCCCGACGTGCTCGCCTATGACGACGCCTTCGCCGAGAAGTGCCTCGAGGGCTTCGCCATGTTCGCCCTCAACCAGGGCGAGGTCTGCACCTGCCCGTCACGGGCGCTGATCCACGAGGCGATCTTCGAGCCCTTCCTGGACCGGGCGATCGCTCGGGTCCGGTCGATCCGCCCGGGGGATCCGCTCGACACCACCACCATGATCGGCGCTCAGGTCTCGGCCGAGCAACTCGATCGCATCCTACACTACGTGGAGATCGGGCGTCGCGAGGGCGCGGTGCTGCTGACCGGGGGCGAGCCCCCCACCATGCCGGGGGCCCTCGCGGGGGGCCACTACATGACGCCTACCGTCTTCTTTGGCGACAACGCCATGCGCCTTTTCCAGGAGGAAGTCTTCGGCCCGGTGCTCGCCGTGACCCGCTTCAGGGATCTCGACGAGGCCCTGGCGATCGCCAACGACACCCGCTACGGCCTGGGGGCCGGTGTCTGGACCCGGGACCAGGGGGCGGCCTACCGCCTCTCGCGCGGCATCCGCGCCGGGCGGGTCTGGGTCAACAACTACCACGCCTATCCGGCCCATGCGGCCTTCGGTGGGTACAAAGAGTCAGGCATCGGCCGCGAGACCCACCGGATGGCTCTCGACCACTACCAGCAGGTCAAGAGCGTCCTGGTGAGCTACGACTCGCAGCCGATGGGCCTCTTCTAAACGCCACGGGGGGAGAGCAGCGGGGGCTGGTCGGCTTCGAGCCAACCGCCCCAGCTGCTTTCCCCGTCCGCTTAGCACCGGGAGCAGAATCGATGCCGCAATTCCCCGCCGAACAATCCGCCGAAGGCAACTTCGTTCGCCAAGTGGACGCTTTCCGCGACTGGGTCAGAGCCGACGGGAACTCGCCCTACCCGGTCGAGGCGGGGCGCTACCACCTCTACGTCTCCCATGCGTGCCCCTGGGCCCACCGCACGGTCATCGCGCGGCGGCTCATGGGCCTCGGAGCGGCCATCGGCCTGACGGCGGTCGACCCGATCCGCGACGAGCGGGGTTGGGCCTTCCGAGAGGGGGACGGCTACTCGCGCGATCCCATCAACGGCTTCGACTTCCTGAGCGAGGCCTACCACGCGACCGATTCCGCCTTCCGCGGCCGCTACACCGTCCCAGTCCTGTGGGACAAGCAGCATCGTCGCATCGTCAGCAACTCGGACGACGACATCATGCGCATGTTCGAGACCGAGTTCGCCGCCCTCGCCACCGCTCAGCCCGACCTCTACCCCGCCGCCCACCGCGCCGAGATCGACGAGCTGAACGACTGGATCTACGAGACGATCAACAACGGCGTCTACAAGGCGGGCTTCGCCACCACCCAGGCCGCCTACGAGCGGCCCGCCTACCGTCTCTTCGAAGCCCTCGACACCCTCGATGTGCGCCTCGCCTCGCGGCGCTACCTGATCGCCGATCACCCGGTCGAGACCGATTGGCGCCTCTTCACCACGCTCGTTCGCTTCGATGCGGTCTACTTCGGCCACTTCAAGTGCAACCTGCGCCGGATCGTGGACTACCCGCACCTCTCGGGCTACCTGCGGGACCTGTACCAGGTGCCGGGCATCGCCGAGACCGTCAAGCTGGACCAGATCAAGCGGCACTACTACGTCACCCACGACGACATCAACCCGACGCGGATCGTCCCCATCGGGCCGTTGCTCGATTTCTCGGCGCCCCATGGGCGCGAGGCCTTGCCGTAGCAGGTTGGCGCCGATGCGCCGCTTCAGGCGCGGTTCAGCGCGGCCACCGCTTCGGAGATGGCGGGGGGCCAATCGGGGTGCAGGTGCTTGCGCATCTTCTCGATGAGCGCCTGGCGGTGCCGCTCCAGGGCGGCGGGCGCGTCGATGCAGCGTTCGAGGTTCGCGACGATCCCAAAGACGTCCAGGCGCCCGATCTTCAGGCGTGAGGCCTGGTCCAAGAGGCGCGCCGGCTCGCGCAGGGCCAGGGAGATCGTCTCCAGGCCGAAATAGAGGCTGTAGCCGAGGAAGAGCCGGATCGGCCGGTCCGAGACCGGCATCCGCTCCAGGTACTCGTGCGCGCGGCGGGCGTGGTGCAGCACCGAGAGCATCACGGGACTGAGGGCTTCGAGGGGGGACTGGGCCGCGTTCGGTTCGAGCAGGGTCGCGGGCGTCAGCTTCGCGGCTTGCAGGGCGTCGAGGGGGATGAACAGGCGCCCTTCGGCGAAGTCGTTGCGGACGTCCTTGAGGATGTTGATCTTCTGGAGGTACTGCCCGAAAGACTCGGCCCGCTCGAGCAACTCGAAGTAAGCGTTCTTGGCCAGGTCGGTGGAGTGCAGGTAGAACAGCTCAGTCAGCATGAAACCGACGGTCCCTGCCACGTAGTGGCAATAGCGGTGGAGCTGGTCCATGCTCGGCAGGGCCGCCACCTGCTTGCGGTGCGAGTCGAAGACCTGCTGCATCTCGACCATGCCGACGGCCATCTCGTGGACGCAGCGTACGAGGATGGGCTTCACCTCGGCCGGCAGGGATTCGAAGCTTTCGAGCACTTCGGGCAGGTGCCGCATGAGCAGCACGTCGTGCTCGGAGCTGCCGCTGAGGCGATGCTCGGCCACCATCAGGTGCCAATCATGGGGCAAGGGGTCGATGCCCTCGATCCCGCGGCGCAGGCTCCCAATCAGCTCGGCTTTTTCCGCGAGCGAGAGGTTCGGTTCGTCCTCGATGGTATCGAGCAGGCGGCAGAGCAGGTAGCCCACGCAGATGGCCTTGCTCAGCGGCTCGGGCAGGATGGCGATCGAGAGGGCGAAGGTGCGGGAGACCTTGGGCAGGAGCCAGAAGCAAGTGTCCCATGCATGTTTGGTAGAGGCGGCGGTCGACATCGGGTACTCCATGAGGACGAGGAATCCCTTTGTATACCATACCGCTCGCCTGGAATCCAGCTTGCCCCGAAAGGCTGGAAACCCGTCAGGGCGCCGCGGCGCTCCCGATCCGGAACGCTTCGAGGGCATTGTCTTCTGCCGCCTGCGAGAGGGGAATGAACATGTTGACCTGCAACTGATCCAGCTGCCGGTTGTAGTCCTTGATGGCCTCGGCTGCTTCTTCGGTTGTGAAGAGGGGGCGCGACACCTTGTCCATCCAGACCCAGCTCGTGATCAGGCTGCTCACCACGCCTGCGATGGTCAAGCCGTTCGCGACGGCGGTGTAGGTGCTCGGGACGGCCAGGGGGTCGCGGTAGAACGGATCGTTCGCCGTAAGCCCCAGGCCGAGCCCCAGCACCCCGAACGAGCCCAGGGTGGCCAGGCCCCATTGGTTGCGCGCGGTCTCCTTGGTGGCGACGCTCGAGGTGAAGTAGGGGGCCGCCTTGCTCTGGGTGATCAAGGAGATGAAGCGCTCGTTCGAGATGGGTAGGTCGCCCTTGGTGATGAAGGTGCGGTGCTCGACGAAGTGGGTGACGTAGGGCATGCGCCAGCCCCAGTGCCGCCGCCGGCCCAGGTGCAGCACGGACCAGTGCTCTTCCTCTTGGCGCAGGTAGAGGCGTTCATCCGAGAGGTCGGCTGCCCGTGGGGCCGCGAGCGCGGGGAGCGCGAGCAACTGGCTCGCGACGAGGGCCATGAGGATTGAACGTCGCATGGGGTCTTCCTTTCAGCTCCTGCTATATAGGACGGCGCGACGGCTCAAAAGGTTTCATGGCCTCGCCTTGAGCCCCTACTGCTCGGCTGAGACCACGATGTCGAAGGTGGCGCGGGGCGTCTCGTCCGGCAAGAAGCTCGCGGGGTGGTAGCGCTCCGCCGAGACACGATAGGTGCCGGCCGAAGGCAGGGTGACCGAGACCGTCGCGAGCTTGGAGCCGTAGTCGTCCGTGCAGGCGATATCCTGGTTCGAGCGCTTGCTCTCGCGCATGGCGCTCAGCACCACGGACCGGGAGGCCTCATCCACGGTCGCCGTCAGCTCTTTGAAGCGATCGCACGAGCTGCTGCCGATGATCACGCGGGCCGTGAGCACCACCGGCGTGCCGGCCATGGCGCTCTGCGGCCCATCGACCAGGGAGATCTGGGTGGGGTTGGCCTCGTACCAGAAAGTGGGCTCGGACGTGGGCTGGGGATCGGCCCCTAGCAAGGGAAAGCCCTTGCACCCGACCATGGCCAAGACGAGCAGAGCAAGAGAGGCGTAAAGGCGTGTGCGTGGCATGGCGATCCCTTTCGTGTGGCGGGCAAGACCAAGATAGTCTATTCGCTCCGGGATCACATCGGCGATCACATCAAGGTCGCTGCGCTTTCTGGAGGCGCTGTACCAGCCGCTCGAAGGCGTTCGCGAAGGCGGCGCGATCCTTGTTGCCGTAGGTCTTGGGCCCGCCCAGTTCCAGCCCTTCGGCCCTCAACGAGTTCATCAGCGTCCAGCGCGCCTTGTACTCGCCGATGCTCGCAGCGTCGAAGACCTCGCCGCGATGCCCGAGGGCCAGGCTGCCCTTGGCGACCACCTCGGCGGCCAAGGGGATATCCGCCGTGATGACGAGGTCATCGCGCGTCGCCTCCGTGGCGATCCAGCGATCCGCCTGATCGGGCCCTTCGGGGACGATCACCGGGGTCACGCCCGGCTCGTTTCCGAAGGCCATGGGGCGGTTGCTGACCAGGATCATCGGCACCTGGAGGCGCAAGGCAGCGCGCTGGATCAAATCCTTCACGGGGCAGGCATCCCCGTCGACGATGAGGCGCATGGCGGGCCCTCCTTCGTGCCATTCTCTCGGTCATGAGGCTTTTTCACCCACTCAAGCCCGATCACCAACGATAGCCGACCAAGTTCCAGTAGCGCAACCAGAGCACTTGAAGGCAAGCCGAGAGCGTAGCGAGCCCATACAGCGCACGAACTGCCACAGGCCAGCCTTCCTGCGTCATCGCACCACCCAGACCCAGGACGAGGCCCAGTGCGAGCGCAACCAGCAGCAGGGGCAAGGTCAGGATGCCGCGGATCCAGGCGTTGATGCCAAAGCCGTACGCAGGAAAGCCCCCGCCGACGTTGCCGATCAGGAAAATGCTCGGCAGGAGCATGACGCCGAACAGGGCGCTCAGGCTCGAATGGAGCACCAAGAGGATCCCCGAAGGTCCGAGTGGCACGTGTCCCAGGAGGGCGAGGGATCCGAGGACGATGAGGGAAATCATCGCGCTCAGCAGGAACGCCGCGAAGTAAGCGAACTGCCAAGGAGCGGCCTCGTACCGAGGGAGGCGGCTGAATCCGCCCTGGTAGCGCATGCTGGAGCACAGCGTCTCCACTTCCCCCTTCGCATCCAAGCCGAAAGCGATCCGCGCCTTGCCGTCCGTGCGCTCGAAGACGTTCTCTCCGACGGGCTCCCAGCGGGTCGTGCCCTCGAAGCCGCCGTAGACGTCGCCGGCTCCGAGGGCCGTGACCGTCAGGCCTCCCGCGCGATCCGCCCGCACTCGGACCTGGCCCACCAGGAGGCTTTGCAGCTTGCTGAACGTGTCGCGGTTGTACTGGAGGTAGCGGTAGACTCCCTCGAATCGCCGGCAATCTGTGCCAGGTACTGTACGGGGTGCCTTCGCCTCGCGCCCGGTCGGCCAGAGATGGTCGAAGAGCGCGTCGGCGAGGGCAAGGCGTGCTTCTTCGTCCCCCGCCACGGCGTAGAAGATGCCGAGCTCTGCTTCGGGCACGAGGTACATGCGGCTCCAGACCGCTGCGGAGTCGCCATCGCGCCGCAGCACCCGATGCCCGTTGCGCATCTCTTCGAAGAAGCCGTAGGTGATCCCCGGCAGCTCCGGATGGGCCTGAAAGCGCCTTTCGCGCATGGCTCGGACGGTCTGCTCAGCGAGCAGGCGCCGCCCCTGGTAGCTGCCGGCGCCCGTCATCGCGATCAAGTAGGCGGCCATATCAAGGGCGCCGGCATGCATGCCGCCTGCGGGGGCCATCTTGGCATAGACGTGCGGGGCCTCTTGGTAGCGCCCCTTCCCGTCCCTCACGCATTCGCGGATGCAGCGCTCGGTGAGCTGGCTCGGTGCCGGTTGCTCGAAGGTGCTGCTGCTCATGCCGAGAGGGGCGAAGACGTGCTCGTGGACGTACTGATGAAACGGTAGGCCGCTCACTTGCTCCACGACCAGGCCGAGCAGGCCGCTGGCCCAGTTTCCGTAGGTGAGGTGCTTGCCCGGAGGAAGCACCCGGCGAGGCATGCGGGTCTTGAAGAAGTCGGCGAGGTCGTTCAGCCCCTCGGAGGCTGTGGCGACGATGCCGAGGTTGCATTCCTGGAAGCCCTCCGTGTGCGAGAGGAGGTGCCCGATGGTGACGGGTGAGGCATCGGACGCCTGGAGCTCATAACCCGGCAGATAGGTGGCGACGTCCGTGTTCAGATCGAGGAGGCCCCGCTCGACCAGTTGCATGACCGCGGTGGCCGTGAAGGCCTTGGCGATCGAGGCGACTGGCACGACGGTCGTTTCGATCGCAAGCGGCACATGCGCGATCGGGTCGGACTCGCCGAAGCCCTTGGCGAGCAGGATCTCGCCTTGATGGACGACCACGATCGCGGCGCCATAGAGCCCATGGGCAGCGCGTGCGGCGAAGAACGAGTCGAGGTGAGTTGAGAGGCCGCTCAAAATCGGTTGCTGAGGGGACTCGAGAACGGGAGCGCTCATCGCGGGATCCTTCTGCTTGAAAGAGGGGGGCATCGACGGTGCTAGCTGCCGACCGCGCGGGCGTGCGGGCGTAGCCCCGCCTCCAGGAAGAGGCGCAATGCGGCGATTTGCTGCTCAGCGTGGGGCTGGCTGGGGGGCTGGAAGACCGCGTGGATCATCAAGCCATCCGAGAAGGCCATCAGAGCCTCGGTGATGGTCTCGGCGGGTAGGACCGGATCCAGCTCGCGCTTCTCGATGCCGCTGCGGATGAGTTCGAGCAGGGCGTCGAAAATGCGGGAATGCCGCACCCGCAGGTAGTCCCAGCGGGTGCGGCCCCGCGTCAAGAAGTACTCGTAAACCGCTGCCACCAGGGCGTCCGAGGCGCTCCCCAGCGAAGTCGTCAGCTCGGCCAGGAGCCCCTCGATGCCGCTCCAAGCATCTGGGCTTGCGATCGTCAGTGCCTGCAAACCCTCTGCATTTTGCTGGTCGAGCTGGTCGAGCATCGCCTGGAACAGCTCGTCCTTGCCCGGGAAGTAGGAGTAGACCCCCCCGCGGCTCAAGCCGGCATCTGTGATGACGTCCTGCATGGTGGTCTGTTCGAAGCCTTGCTGGGAAAAAACCCGGACCGCAGCGTCCAGGATCTGCTGGCGCCGCTGCGCTTTGTGTTGCTGGGTGACCTTCGGCGACATGGGGGCTCTCCTGAAGCGCTAAAAACGACAGCGACATCGGTGTCGTTTTTAGTTTAAGCGACATGCGTGTCGAATTGCAAGCACCTGTGTTTCGCGAAGAATGGGGAAGCCGTGAGCGGCTAGCTTGAATAGATAAAAAACGAGAGAGGGTCGATCAGCTCGATCGACCCTCTCTCGTTTTTAGGCGCGCCTGACAAGACTCGAACTTGTGACCCCTCACTTCGGAGGCGAGTGCTCTATCCACTGAGCTACAGGCGCATGTCCCGATCGGGACACCCCAGTATAGCGCACGGGGACGACCGGGGGCAAGGGGCCTTTCGAAATGCGGTACACTGGTCGCGTCACCGCTGTCACGAGAGGAGCATAGGGATCATGACGACCGACCGGCAAGAACAGGCCACCTTCGGCGGCGGGTGCTTCTGGTGCCTCGAGGCTGCCCTCAATGAGTTGAAGGGAATCACCTCCGTCGTTTCGGGATACGCGGGAGGTCAGAAGGAGAACCCCACCTACCAAGAGGTCTGCACGGGCCGGACCGGCCACGCCGAGGTGGTCCAGATCACCTACGACCCGACCGTCATCACCTACCGTGACCTGCTCGGCGTCTTCTTCACCCTGCACGATCCGACCAGTCTCAACCGCCAGGGGGCCGACGTGGGGACCCAGTACCGATCCGTCATCTTTCCCCACTCGCCTGAGCAAGAGGCCATCGCCCGCGAAATGATGGCGGCGCTGACAGCTTCTCACGTCTACGAAGCGCCCATCGTGACGACCATCGAGCCGCTCGTGCACTTCTACCCGGCCGAGGAGTACCACCAGAACTACTTCGCGCGCAATCCGGAACAGCCCTATTGCCAGTTGGTGGTCGCGGGCAAGGTCGCCAAGGTGCGCGCCGCCTTCTTCGAGCGCCTCAAGCGCGCCTGAGAACGCGACGAGGGCCGGACCATTCGGTCCGGCCCTCGTGCGAAAGGGGTTTAGAGAAGGGGCTTGATGTCCTTCATGAAGGCGGCCTTGATGCCTTCTTCGGTCTGGGCGGGCAAGCCGACGTACTTCTTCACGATGCGGCCCTCGCGGTCGATGACGAAGGTGGTGGGGATGCCGCGGATCCCGCCGTAGGCGCTCGCAACCTCGTCGTTGCCGATCACGACGGGGTAGTTCATCTTGTTGTCCTTGACGAAGGGGGAAACGACCTTGTCGCCCTCGCGATCGAGCGAGATGCCAATGATCTCGACGCCCTTGCCCTTCATCTCGTCGTACATCTCGATGAAGTGCGGGATCTCGGCGCGGCAGGGCGGGCACCAGGTGGCCCAGAAGTTCACGATGCGCACCTTGCCCTTGAAGTCGGACAGGCGCACGGTCTTGCCGTCGCCCGAGCGCGGCAGGGCGAAGTCGGCGGCCTTTGCCTGGGCGGCGATGGCCGGGGCTTCGGCTGCGGGGAAGAAGCGGGGGGCTACGATCGCGCCGAGCGCGACCAGGCCAAGGGCGATCGGGAGCATCGCTTTCAACTTCGCCATGGTGGTGGTTTCTCCTCTGTTTAGGACTGAGCGGTCGCTTCCCTCAAAGCTACCGGAGCCCGCAAGATTCCGCAAGCGTCCCTTGCTTGAACCTTTTAGGGGCGCCGGTCCTTTCCTTACTTGAGCATCAGGTTGAAAGTCGCCTGGTCGCGCTTCCCGTCCGCCGTGATTCCGAAGTTGACGATCCACCAGCCGCCCATCTGGAACTTCATCCCTTCGACGCGGTAGTCCCCGTTGCCGAGGTTCTGGGTCACTTCGGGCCGGGTGGGCAGGCCGTGGCCGTGCTGGGGCATGTCGCCGTCGACCGTGATCGTCGCGCCGTCGATCGGCTTGCCTTCCGGGGTCTCGAGGTGGATCGTCCACTGGTGGAGCTTGGAGATCGGGATGAGGGCGGGGTCGGTCTTGTAGGAGAGGCGGAAGGCGCCATTCTCGGTGGCCCTGGCCGTCGAGTAGTCCAGGTCGCTCGGCACGCCCTTCATCATGGACATGCAGCCGCCCGTGAACAGGGCGATCGCGCCGAGGGCGCCCAGCCACTGCCGCTTCGACATCACTTGCTTGATCGTGGTCCGTTGCATTGCGTGGGGTCCTTTCATCGTGTGAGGTGCTAACCTTGCGGGGCAGCCAAGAGCTCAGCGGGGGTAGAAAGTGGGCCGTCGAGGGCCCGCAGGAAGCGCTCGAGCTGGTCGCGCTCCTTGGAAGAGAGGTGCAGGGGCGTCAGTTCGCTATGCCCCTGCGGCGCTTTCGGCGCCTGCTCGTAGTGCGCGATCACTTGTTGCAGGGTGTCGAACTGGCCGGCGTGCATGTATGGGGCCGATCGGGCCACGTTTCGCAGCGACGGGGGCTTGAAGGCCCTGAGGTTCTGGTGGTCGCCGGTCTTCAGAAAGCGCAGGTGAGCTTGATCGGCACTTTGCTGCGTATCGCTGAAGGGGCTCTTGGCATTGAACTCGTCCGCCAGGACCTGGAGGGCCCCCTGTGCGCGGCCTGTGTCGGCGCTCAACTCGCTTCTCGCCGGCACCCCGGTGTTGTGGAACTCGTTGTTGGTGAAGAGCGGGCCGCTGTGGCAGGTGATGCACTGCGCCTTGCCGACGAACAAGCGAAGCCCCTGGACCTCGTCCTCCGAGAGCGCGCCGCGCATCGCCTCGCGATCGTCTCGTTGCAAGGCTTGGACGTATTGGTCGAAGCGAGAGGCGCCCGGCACGAGCTTTCGCTCGTAGGCTTCGATCGCCTTGCCCAGGTTGGCGAAGGCCCGCGTGACGGCGTCGCGATCCTCGGCCCGCATCTGCGCCCAGTTCGCCTTCGCCGTCGGGTCTTCCACCGGTCCCGCCGCTTCGGGGAAGCGCGACGTGTCCGAAAGATCGGGCAAGGGCCCGAAGAGGGCTTCGTACTCGGAGCCATACGCGGTAGCGGCCAGGCGGACGACCTGCATCCGGTTGGTGCCGTGCTCCAACGGGTTCTCGAGGGGGCCCAGGGCCTGGCTCCAGAGGCTGTCCTTGCGCCCATCCCAGAACTGCCACTGGCTGTAGGCCGTGCCGACGACGGTCATGGTCTTGCGACTGGTCGTGCCGATCCCTTGCGCCAAGGGGAGCCCGTCGGTGAAGTTCTTCTCGGGTTGATGACAGGTGGCGCACGAGACGTTGCCGTTACGACTCAGCCGTCGATCGAAGAAGAGCTTGTGCCCCAACGCGCTCGCTTCTGAATTCTGGGCGTAGCGATTCGACGGATTCGGCGGCGGAGAGGCGAGGTTGCCGATCCAGAGGCTCTTCAAGGCCTCTTTCTCCTCGGGGGTCCATGCATCGGGCTGCCAGGCCGGACACGCGGCAAGGAGCGGCGTGGCGGCCGCGACGGTCAAGAGCAGCAAGCGGCGAAGGGGCTTGTTCATCAGAAAGGACCATCCTCTAGGACGTGAGTGCGGTGATCGGAGGCGCGATGGGGCCATTAAAGACCTTCTAGCCGGCTGGAAGGTCAACGCCTCGCGGTAATTATTTACGTTCGCTCCTGATGACCGCTGGGCCGCTTCACTCCTCGTCGATCGCCTGGTGCGCCGGGAGACGTTCGAGGTCCCCTGGCTTCCAGCATTGGTCGAAGAAAGCTTGCTCTGGGCCATAGAGGTGCAGGACCACCACGAAGCCGCGCCCGGGCTGGGTCCGAAGCCAGTTGGAAGCGCCCGCTTCAGGCGGGCGAGGGCCGAAGAAGACGTCGAACGAGCCGTCTTGGTTCTGCTCGCGGCCTTCCCGTGAGCGGATGATCGCAGGGGCATCCCCATGGTCGAGCATGGTGCCGTCGGCGACGTGGTGCACTGAGACCGCCCAGCCGTCCGCAGCCGGTACCTCGGGCGGCAAGTGCAGGCGATAGCTTTGATCGCCGCTCAGCAATGCGCCGTCGGCGTCGTGCATCGCGAAGGGGCACTTGCTGCCCCGCCCGAGCGTGGGCGTTGCCAGCATGGGAGCCGACAAGGCCGCGGTCAGGTAGAAGTAGCTGCGGGCGTCGATCGCCGTGTGATCCAGGGCCTGGAACAGCGCGTCGACACTCGAATGAAGATCGAGCCATTGGCGATCGGGAAAGTAGCGCTCATCCGTGAAGCACCCCCGCGTGCGCATCGCGAGGATCATCTTCGGTGCAAGCTCGGCTGCTCGGGTGAGGAGCCGCTGTCGGCGCTCATCCGGTTGAAACGGCTTGCCTCGCTTGATGCCGATCGAGGCCATCATGCCGCGCAGCAGCCCATCGACCATCTCGACCGGCTCATCTTCGATAAAACGCGCAAGCTTCTCGAAGATGCTGAAGTCCCGGGGGGTGCGCAGGTCCAGCGGCGTCTCGGTCGCAGCGGGAAAGCGCATGGGGCGCCGAGCCTGGTCGCGTCCGAGCAGCGGGAAGATCCGGATTCCATTCAAGGCCTGTACCGGCATGAGTTCGGCACCCGCATGCAAGAAGAGCCCCACCCCGTAGGTGGCAGCGCGCAGAACCCGGTAGCCCTGAGGGATGTGTCCTTGATAGGCGGGGGGCAGCACGAGGTACAGGCCGCCTTTTCCCTCGTTCGCGCTGCTCGGCCCGAAGTCGCTGAGGGGGCGTTGCCAGAAGTCCGTGAGCGTTCCTTGCACCCGCGGCGGGACTTGCAGGACCAGGGGGCCCTCGCGTTTCAGGTCCAGGAAGCCCATCCCCTGGATGCTCCCGGCCTGCGCCTGTCCTAGTTTGGTTGAAGCCCCCGTGCCCTGCGGCCACAGCGGGAGGATCTCGAAGCCTTGCCCAAAAGCGCCTTGCAGGGCATCGCGCATGCTGAGCATGTGGAGGGCCGGCAGCGAGAGCAGGAAGATCTGGGTCGCCCGTTGAAAGATCAACGCTTCGTAGAGCTGCGTTTCGGTGTCCGCCGTGGGAAAGTCATGCTGAAAGGGCAGGGAGGAGAGCGCATCCCAATAGCCCTGAGGTTCGGCCGCCATCGAGACTCGGAGACGATCTGCTTTTTCGCTCTGCCTGGCCATCGCAACCTCCTGATATGAAGGGTTCGGGGCCATCTTAGGATCCGATGGCCCGAGCGTCACGCGGCGTTCGGCGTATCGGTATCTCGAGGGGCACTGGGCCTATCGAGACGGCAAAATTACCGTAGCCAAAGCGTTTTCAAGTCTCGACACCATCCCATACGCTCAGGTCATTTCAACAGACCTCGACGGCTGATCCATGAGGAGGTGCGCCATGGCGGAGAAGGGCGGGGACAAGCTAGCAGGACGCTCGACGAGAAGCCCGGGCTTGAGGGATGAGAGCAAAGCCGGCGTCGAAGGCGCGCGCGAAGGGGAAACTTTCAGGGGCGAAATCGCGGGGGCGGACGCCTCTCGCAAGACGAGGCGCCCCCGCTCCGACGTGGCCCCCGAGAATCTGACGCCGGAATCTGGCAATCTGAGCCCAGGGCCAGGCGAATTGAACGACTAGCAGATAGTCCGAGGGCAAAGCTCAGCGGGGCGGCGTTCCGATCGGCCTGGTATCCGCGTCTGAACGCTCGGTGGATTTCTGCTCCTCGAGCCCTTCCACCGGCCCCGTTCGCCCCAGTGCATCGGGCTTGGGCTCCTCGGCTTCGAAGATGTCACCGAGAGGCGGGTTATCCGTCCTGGGATTGCGGGCTACTTCAACATTTCCTTGGCTCCCTACCGGGTTGTTTCGCAGGCCGGCCATGTCGTTCTCCTTCGCTCGGGCACCAGGCTTCCGTGCCAGTGGGTGATTTTGACGCGATCACAGGTTCATTCTCGATCCGATTGGCGTCATCGCAAGCGGCAAGAATGGCTCATGGGGATTCTGGACGCGGCCAAGACTGATAAGACTTCTTGGCTGTTTTGCACGTGGAGAAGGCCTTATCCCCTCCCTTATGATGCTTGCTCGCTTGAGGGGTCTATGACGAAACCAGATGCCGCCCGCTATGCCCTCGTCTGCCTGACGATCGTGACGGTTTTGCTCTCGGTCGTGTTCGTGGGCTTGGCGCTTGGCGCCGTCCTGCTCTACCCGCAGGCGGTTCGCTACGCCCAGCGCATGCACCAGGAGCTCGCGACGACCCGGGCGGAAACCCAGGAGCTCCGGCGCCACTTGCAAGCTTTGCATGCGAGTGAGGAGCGTCTGTCGCAAGAGGCCGCCCGACGCCAGCTGAGCTTAGGGCGCGAGCTGGACGCGCAAGCCAAGCAGAGCCTCGCGCAACTCAAGACACTCGAGGGGCATCGTAAGCGCCTGGATGCCGAGCCCGGCGCGAACCCGCTCGCCAAGCTCGACACCCTCATCGGCCTGACGCGGTTGTTGGCGGATGAGCTGCTGCTCCTCAATCGACACCTGCTTCTCTCTCAGCAAGAGCTGGCGGTCGGGATCCGGCCTTCGCCTGCTCCTTCTAGCAAGCGATGAGCTTGGCCCGCGCCTGCTCGCGATGACCTGCTCTCGGCCATTGGAGGCCTGCGGGGCCCGTGCTAAAGTGCCCGCACCTCGTTTCGGACGGGGTGAAAGGACGGGAAGCATGCGCCTGTTTCACTTGAATTGTGGGACTTGGTGTCCGGCCACGCAGCCTTTGATCAACGGCACCGGGACCATGTCGCGTCCCGGTGAGGTCGTGTGCCATTGCCTGCTCGTTGAAACCGGCGATGGCTTGGTCTTGATCGATACAGGACTGGGGACCGCCGATCTCGCAAACCCTCGCCAGCGTATCGGGGGCCTCTGGACCGCCCTGATGAGGCCGCAGACCGATCTCGGCGAGAGCGCCTTGCGCCAGATCGAGCGCCTGGGCTTCAAGGCGGATGACGTGCGGGACATCGTCGTCACCCACCTGGATTTCGACCATGCAGGCGGCATCCCCGACTTCCCGAAGGCCCAGGTGCACGTCTACGCGCCCGAGTACGAGGCCGCCATGGCGCGTCGTAGCCTGCGCGAGCGCTTTCGCTACAAGCCGGATGACTGGGGGCACCGTCCCCAGTGGCTGCGCTACGAGACGGAGGGCGATCGCTGGTACGGGTTCGACTCCGTACGGGCGCTCTCGGATCGCAGCAGCGAGATCCTGTTGGTGCCGTTGCTTGGTCACACCCGGGGCCACTGCGGTGTTGCGGTCGATAGCGATCAAGGCTGGCTCTTGCTTGCGGGGGACATCTACTTCCACCACGACGAGCTGGAACCCAATGGCCACAGCCCCATCGGCTTGCAAATCTATGAGAACGTCATGCACATGGATCGCAGCGTTCGCCAGGAGAACGTCCGGCGCCTTCAGGCACTGCACCGCGACCATGGCGCCGACGTCCAGATCTTTTCGTCGCACGACCCCGAGGAATTCTATCGCTTCGTGCCTCAGACGCAGGCGGCCGAGAGGCGCTGAGGAGGCGCCGAATCACCGATCTGTCAGCTCGCGAAGACCTGGGTGACGAGCAAGTACCCGCCAAGCTTGGCAGGGGGTAGCGATTGGCCTTCGACCTGGGGATGGTAGCGCGTATTGGCCGGCAGGCGGATGATGCCGACCCCCAAGCGTCTGAACTCCGGGCGCAGGATGTTGGCTCGGTGGCCGGGGCTCTTCATCAGGCCGCGGTGGGCCGCTTGTAGGTCGTGGGCGAAAGCCAGGTTCTCTCCGAGGCGCGTGTAAGTGAGCCCGCTGCGCGCGGCCCGATCGGCAAGCGTCTCGCCGTCGGGGGCTTCGTGCGCGAAGTAGTTTTGCTTCTGCATGTCCAAGGAGTGCGCGCGTGCAAGTGCAGCGAGCCGCTCGTCCCAGACGAGGGGGCGGAGCTTGGCCTTGCGGCGTTCTTGGTTCACCAAGGCGAGCATCTCGCGCTCGGTTTGGTGTGGGGCCGCGAGCGCTACGGCGGCTCTGAGGGGCGCTTGACTAGGAAAGGCGCCAAGTGGGCCGAGCAACGCTGCGAACAAGGTTAAGACTTGAAGGCGTTTTCTCATGCTGGCCGGCTTTCTAGAGAGCGGGAAGGCCCCTAGCATACCGATTGAATTCTGGCCGGCTGTAACAGGAAACGGCGGCCCCGCCATCGTGGCGGGGCCGCCGTTGAGCATGAGCGCCTCAGAAGAGACGGCGTGCCGATTCGAAGTAATTCGCCCCCACGAAGGAGACGCGCTTCCCGGTGGTGGGAGCGTGGAGGACCTTGCCGCCGCCCACGTAGATGCCGACGTGGTGCGCCGGGCTGCCTCGGAACACCAGATCCCCGGGGCGGAGGTTCCGCATGTCGACCGCCTTGCCCATGCGCTGGAAGGTGGCCGCGGTGCCGCTGCGGCCTGCCCCCGCCATGCCTGAGGCCTGCTGGACCAAGCCCGAGCAATCGACCGGGGCGGGCCCCTTCATCCAGCCGCCGTGGCCGCCGCCCCAGCGATAGGGCTGGCCGATGAAGCGCATGGCTTCCTTGACGAAGCGCATGGCCGTACCCGTCGCGCCCTTCACCTTGTCGAAGAAGGATGGGCTGGCTTGTTGCGGGGCCTCGGCGGCGCGGTAGGCGTTCATGCGGCCTTGCGCGTGCTTCAGGCTTCGGGTGTCCCGCTCGACCTTGAGGGTCTTGCCCGCGAAGATCCGGTTGATGTCGCGGATCCCATTGGCCTTCGCCAGGCGCTCCACCGACGTGCCGAAGCGCTTGGCGAGCGCGCCGAGGGTATCGCCGAACTTGATGCGAATATCCATCCCGTCCCCCTTTCGTCGAAGGCCTCCTAGCTTGTCGGCGGTTCGACAGGCGAGATTGTGAGGTTTAGCGAAGATTTGATGAAGGATTAATAGAGGGCCCCCGAGCAGGGAAGCACGGTGTCAAAAGGTTGAAGGCCCCGTCTTTCGACGAGGCCTTCGAGGGGTGGATGATGGGAATCGAACCCACGTATGCTGGGACCACAACCCAGTGCCTTAACCACTTGGCGACACCCACCACGGTGTTTCAGAGAATACGCTGGCGCGCCCGGCTGGATTCGAACCAGCGGCCAGCCGCTTAGAAGGCGGCTGCTCTATCCCCTGAGCTACGAGCGCAGAAGCGAATCGAGGATTTAAATATAGCTTATCCTGGGTGGGCTGTAAAGTCCCCCGCTTGATGAAATTTCGGTTTCAGTCCTCTCGGCCCGCGCAGCGCGGCCTGGGGCGGTCCTTTGACACCCCCCGGGGGATGGGTTAGAGTTGAAGCCAACTAATAAGACCGGATTTGTCCGATTCACCCTCGGACCCTGTTGAGGAGCGAAAAACGCCGCCAATGATCACGCCCGAGCACCTGACCCAGTACATCCTCCAGGCCATGCCCGACGCCGAGGTGACGGTGACCGACAAGACGGGCACTTCCGACCACTTCATCCTGCGGATCGTCTCCGACGCCTTCGCGGGCAAGAACCCGCTCGATCGTCAGCGCCTGGTCTACCAGGTCCTGAACGAGCCCATGAGCGACGGGCGCATCCATGCGCTCGAGATCCGCACCGAGACCAAGTCCTAAGTCCCCCTTTCCAGCAAGAGGAGATCCCATGAGCGAGCTGTTCAAAATGGCCGACACGGCCATCGAAGAGGAAGTCCGCCGCGAGATCCAGGATCACAAGATCCTGGTCTACGGCAAGGGCACCAAGCTGATGCCCATGTGCGGGTTCACCCGCGAGACCATGCAGTTCTTCGATCGCTACGGCTACGCCTACGAGGTGATCGACGTCCTGAGCAACCCTGCCAAGCGCGAGTTCCTCAACCGCATGACCAACTGGCCGACCTTGCCCAAGGTCTTCATCAACGGCGAGTTCTACGGCGACACCGACATCCTCGACCCCATGGCCGAGAAGGGCGAGATCGAGCCCCTGCTCAAGCAGGCTTTCGAGAAGGCCTAGTCCCCGCCTCGCCTTTGACGCGCCCCGGATGCTCTCCGGGGCGCGTCTTTTTGCGCGCCGAAATGATCCGGCCATTCTGACCAGCCTGCGCTTGCTTGCCAGCTTTTACACTCGAGAGGGTCGAAGCGAGGGATGCGCGCATGCCGAACCTGTTGCTCATCGCCATCGTCATGCCGTGGCTGTTCGCGGCGCTACTGGCGATCCTGCCTCGGGGCTTGGACCGCTGGGCTCGCCGTGTGGCCCTTCTAGGCAGCCTGCTGACGGCGGGAACCTTGACGCTCGCCTGGCGCTTCTTGCCGCCTGCATCCTCGCTCATCGCCGTCGCGACCTTCGAATGGCTGCCCTTCGGGGGCGGGCGCGTCTCGGTGGCGTACGACGGCCTCTCCTTTCTCTTTCTGCTCTTGACGGCCTGGATCGCCGCGGTGGTGGTCCTGTTCTCGGGGGCTTACATGCCTCACGCCCAGCACGCCGAGCATAGCGATCGCAGCGAGGCCAGTTACTACGCGCTGCTGAGCGCCTTCACGGGCTGCATGTTCGGCTTGCTGCTCGCAGGGCATTTGCTGCCCTTCTACGTCTTCTGGGAGCTGACGAGCCTCGTTTCGTTCCTGCTCATCGGCTTTTGGCACCACAAGCCGAGCGCGCGCGAAGGGGCCATGCGCAGCCTGGTGATGACCGGCACGGGCAGCCTCTTGATGCTGGTGGGTCTGGTCGGGCTCGGTTTGGGCGCGGGGGCCTGGAGCTTCGGTGAGTTGCTCGCCCCGGGCGGGGTGGGGGCGGCGATCCCGGGGCTTGCCGTTTGGGGGGCGCTCATTGTGGCGGGGGCGCTCGCCAAGAGCGCTCAGGTTCCTTTCTCGAGCTGGTTGCCGGGGGCCATGGCGGCGCCGACGCCGGTCAGCGCTTACCTGCACTCGGCCGCGCTCATCGCGTCGGGGGTCTATCTCTTGGCGCGCTTTTTCCCGCTCTTGAGCGGGACCGTCACCTGGCAGTGGCTGCTCGTCGCTTCGGGCTTTATCGGGGGCCTGATGGGGGGCCTCATCGCCCTGAGGCAAGAGGAGCTCAAGGCCATGCTGGCCTACTCCACCATCAGTCAGTACGCCTTCATCATCTTGGCCTTCGGGCTCGGCACCGCGACCGGGGCTCAATCCGGCCTCTACGCCTTCTTCATCCACGCCTTCATCAAGGCGGGGCTGTTCCTGCTCAGCGGCGCGGTGATGTACCTGACCGGCGAACGCCACTTCGAGGCCCTGGGCGGCCTTGCTCGACGCCAACCCGTCCTCGCCGTGCTGGCCGTCGTGCTCGCCCTCTCGCTGGGAGGCGTGCCCATCTTCGGCGGTTTCTTCTACAAGGAGGAGCTGCTCCACGCGGCGCTCGAGACCGATGCCTGGCTCTTGCTCGGGGCCTTGCTCACGGGCGGGGGGCTCACCTTTCTCTACATGATGCGCTTCTTTACCGAGATCTTCCGTGGGGATCTGCCCGCGCCCCTTCACGTGGAGCGCCTTCCCACGCGCATGACGGTGGCGATCGCCTTGCTCACGGGGGTCTCGCTCGCGGCGGGCCTCTTCCCCAACTGGATGAATCAGGCCCTGCTGGATCCGGCGATCGCGAGCGTCCTGGGCCACCCGGCTCCCTACGCCATCGAGATGCATTTCAGCGGCTTGCTGCTGCTTAGTTTGGTGGTCTTGGCTTGCGTGGCGGCCATCTGGGCCGTCTGGCGGCGCGGGGTGCTGCCCGAGGAGTTGCTCTGCGCCCTGCCTTCGCGCTTCACCTTCGGCGGAGACCGCTTGCTTGCGTGGTACGGGGCTGCCTCCGAGGCGTTACTCGACCTGCACGACGGCAACCTGAGACGTTACCTGCGAATTGAGCTCTTCGCGGCGGCGGTCCTGACTTTTGGCTGCTGGTGGGGCCTCGCCTGGGTCTGGCCCCCGTCGCCGACGCGCTTCGATCTCGCCCTCACCTTGATGCTGGCGGTCGTGGTGCTCGCAGCGGGCGCGACCATCTGGCTACGGTTCCACGTGCTCGCCGTCATCGCCTTGACCATCTCGGGCTACGCGCTCGCGGCGGTGTTCGCCCTCATGCACGCGCCCGACGTGGCCCTCGCGCAGGTGCTGGTCGAGACGCTCGCCACTTTCTCGATCGTGGTGGCCCTGAGCCAGAGCCGCCAGATCAACCCGCAGGAGACCCAGATCCTGACGGCCGGCCGTCGTGACTGGGGGCGCTGGGGCCTCTCCATCGGCTTGGGGGCCTTCATGGGCTGGCTCACCTACTGGGTCGGCGGCCATGCGCCTCGCGTATCGATGGGCGAGCGCTATGCGGCCGAAGCCCACGCCTTGACCGGCATGTGGGACCTGGTGACGGCGATTCTGACGGATTTTCGCGCACTCGACACGGCGATCGAGATCCTGGTCTTCGCCTCGGCGGCGCTCGCGGTGATGGCCCTCTTCCGCCGGCGAGAGGTGGCCCATGAATAACCCGCTCGTACGTTTCGTGGCGGCCTTGGTGTTCGCGCTGACCTGGGTGATCGCCTGGCAAGAGATCCTGTATGCGGGCGAGTTACCCGGTGAGGGCTTCACGGCTTCCGTGCTCTTGCTCTTGGTGGTGTTGCTCCAGTACGCGGTCATGGGCGACGCCGAGGCCTCCAGGCGCTTGCCGCCGCGGGTCTTCTCCCATGCCATGACTGCGGGCGGGCTCTTGCTGCTCTTCCTGCTTGGCGTGCCGCTTGCCTGGGGTGGGGCGCTCCTCCAGGTCTTCAAGATCCCGCTGGGGCCGTATGAGGTGTCGAGCACCATCCTCTTCGATCTGGCCCTCTTCCTCACGGTGAGCGGTTCCATGCTCGCGGCTTTCGCGGGCGTCAAGGAGAACGAGGCATGACGGTCGTCTACGCGGTGGCTGTGGGCCTGCTGTTCGCCATCGGCTGTTATCAGCTGCTCGGGCGGGATCTGCTGCGCATCGCCTTCGGGATCTACCTCGCTTTCAACGGGGCCAACTTGCTCATCATGGCCCTCGGCACCGTGCCGACGGGGGCTGCCCCGTTCGCGCAGCTTCGCCCGCCGTACGTCGATCCCTTGGTCCAGTCTATGGTGCTCACGGCGATCGTTATCGGCTTCGGGCTCGCCACCTTCTTGCTGATCCTGGCCGCGCGCCTGGGCGAGGCGCGATCGACCTTGGACGCCGAAGTCATGCGGCGGTGGCGACGATGAGCATCGCTTTTCTGCTCTTGGTCCCTATGGCGGGCTTCGTGGCGGTGCTTGCCGCAAGGCGGGCGCCGCGCGTGCAGGCGGGTGTCATCCTGGCCATGGCCTTGCTCTCATGCGCCTTGAGCGTCGCGCTCATCGGGGCGGGGCCTACCACCCTCGGCTATGCCCCGGGCGGCTGGGGAGCACCGTTCGGGATCGAGCTGCGGGCCGATCGCCTCAGCCGCCTCATGCTGGTGCTGACGGGCCTTCTCTTCGTCGCGGGGGGCGCTTGCCATCTGGGGCAGACCTGGCAGGGGATGACGCCTACCGAGCGGCCGGTCTACCACCTGGCCTTCCCGTTGCTGCTCTTTGCCCTCAACTGCCTCTTCTTGACGGCCGATTTCTTCAACTTCTACGTCTGTTTCGAGCTGGTGGCGGTTTCCTCGTACCTGCTGGTCGCGATGGGAAAACATGCCCCCTTCGAGGCCGCCTGGAAGTACTCGGCCCAGAGCGTGCTCGGATCCCTCTGCCTGTTGACGGCCATTTGCTTGCTTTACAGCTGGACCGGCGCCCTGGCCATGGCGGACGTGGCGGCGCGCCTGGTCGAGCCCGCCCGCTGGGTGGCGCCCCTGCTATTGGTGGCCTTCCTCCTCAAGGGGGCCATCTTCCCCTTCCACTTCTGGCAGCCGGATGCCCATGCGGCGGCGACCACGCCGGGTAGTCTCTTGCTTGCGGGCCTGCTCATCAAGGTGGGCCTGTACGGCTTGCTGCGTTTCTGGCCGCTGCTGCTGGGCAGCAGCCTGGAGCAGGCGTTTCTCATCATCGGGGCGGCCTCGATCCTGTTCGGTGCGATCGCCGCCTGGCGTCAGGCCGATGCCAAGCGCCTCTTGGGCTTCTCTTCGGTGAGCCAGCTGGGGTTCGTCCTGGTGGGCTTGGGGCTAGGAAGCCCGGGAGCCGTGGCGGCGGCCATCTTCTTCCTCGCGGCGCACTCGCTAGCAAAGGCCCTGCTCTTTCTTTCCACCGGTAGCATCGCCGATCGGATGGGCCAGACGGCCCTGGTTGAGCTCGCGGGGGGCGGGCGCGGCCAGCGGCTTGCCAACATGGGCTACTTGCTCGGGGCCCTCTCGCTGGCAGGGCTTCCGCTCACGGCGGGCTTCGTCGCGAAGCTCGGCCTGCTCACGGAGGGCGCGCGTCTGGGGCAGTGGCTCTGGGTGGGGCTCGTGGCGCTGGCGAGCGTGATGACGCTCGGGTACGTGCTGCGGGCCTATCAGACCTTGTTCTGGGGTGCGCATCCCCCGTCGCCCTTGCCCGGTAAGGCGAACCCGGGATCGTCCGGGGCGATCGCGCTGCTGTCGCTCGTGGTCTTGCTGATCGGAGTGGCGCCTGCGCCCCTCTGGGGCTGGTGCCTGGCGAGCGCCGAAGAGCTCGCGGTCTCGCGTCTCGATTGGGGCGGACGATGAACGTCGCCTTCTGGCTGTTTGCGATCGTGGCCTTGCTGGTCTGGTTCACCCTCACCGGGCGCGCCGGCGTGCCGGAATGGTGCCTCGGCGTGCCGGTCGTGCTGAGCGCCTGGGGGATCCTACAGCGCCTGGTGGAGGCGCCCTTGCGGCTGACTCCGGGACGTTCGCCCACCTGGCTTCGGGGCGTGGTCGGCTACCTGGTGGGCTTCGTGCTGCCCGAGATCCCGCGCGCCACCTTTCGGGTGTTCGTCAAGGTCCTTCAAGCGCGGCAAGACGTCCATTCCGTGATCCTGGCGGTTCGGATTCCCGAGGCGTCACGCGCGGCCCTCATCCTGCTCGCTTATGGGATCTCTTTGACGCCCGGGCAGTTGATCGTGGACATCGACGCCGACGCGCACGTGCTCTACGTCCACGTCCTGGAAGCCGCCGATCCCGAAGCGGAACGCCAGGAGATCCTCGCGCTCTACGAGCGCTACCTCAAGGAGGTCGTGTGATGCTGAACATGGTGCTGGTCGCAGCTTTGGTCGTCTTGGTCCTCCTCGCGCTCGCGACCACCTGGCGGGTCGTCACCGGCCCCACGATTCCCGACCGGCTCTTGGCGGGCGATCTCACGGTCGCCATCCTCACCTTCGTGCTCGCGATCGCCGCCATCCTCGGCTCCTCGGAGTTCTACCTGGACGCCGCCCTGGTCGCGGCCTTCCTCGCCTTCACCAGCACCATCGTCCTCACGCGCTTCATCGACAGCGGCAGGGTGTTCGACGCATGACGGCCGTGATAGGCTTGTGCGCCCTCTTGCTCGGGATCGCCATCACGGCGGCGGGGGTGGTCGGTATCTATCGCTTTCCCGACGTGTACGCGCGCCTCAACGCCCTGGCCAAGGTGACGACGATGGGAGCGGTCCTGGTCCATCTCTCCTCGGGGGCCCTGCTGCCGCCTGGGCACGGGGGCAAGGGCGTCCTGACGGCACTCGTGTTGCTGTTGACCACCCCGGCGGTGACGCAGGCGATCGCCTATCTCTCTCATCGCCAAGGCCTGCCCAACTGCCTGGAGCGCGACGAGCTCGCCGATGAAAGAGCGAGCAGCGAGCCGTGACGCGTTTTGGAGCATAGGTTTTCTAGCTTAGGCGCTCTAAGGGGAAAAGGGGCCCTGCGATCGCACGTGTCGGATCATCCCCGTGAAGACGATGGCGAGCAAACCGAGTAGCACGCAGACCCCCAGGAAGGAAATGCCTTTGTTGCGCAGCAGGTCGCTGTCGGCGACGTCCGCGATCGCGGGCGCGTCCTTGGCGTATCGGACCCTGATCGACGAGCCGAGCGGCTTGGCACCTGCCAGTTCCCTTTCCACTTGGCGGCGGACCTCGAAGGAGCGGCTACTCTCGCCGGCAGGCACGACGTAGCGGATGCCGAGATAGTAGCGCGAGCCTTTGGGCTTTCGAACCCGCACGTTCTCGGTGACGGTGCCGAGGGAGACGGCCGTATCGAGGGTGCTGAGGCGGTACTGGGTGAGCAGGTCCCGGGGCCCCAGGCTGAACGCGGCCAAGACCCCGATGGTAAGCAGCAAGAGGTAGGGCAAGAGGTTTCCGAGCAGTCGCTTCAGGGTGTCCATCGGGGCGCTCTCCCATACGGTGCGTGGCCGCCGGCCTCAGGCTTTGGCGTCCAAGAGGGTATACCACTCCTGCTCGTTTCTCACGCCGGAGCGTCTCAAGCGTTTGGTGATTTTTCATCTAGGCCATTCACTGGCTTCGCCTCATGCTTTTACCTGGGTAGCAGGCATTATGAGGAGGGACGTGCCGTGAGAGCTTTGCTGGTCCTGGGTGGCCTCACCGCTTGTCTGGTCGGGTGCGCCGTCGCTTCCGCCCCAAAGGAAACCGAAGTGGTGGCGCGCTGGACGTCGCAGCAGACGGCGCCAGTCATCACGCGAAAGTGGATGGCAGGTTTCGTGCCCGCCGAGGCCTGGAAGGTCGATACGCTCAGGGTCTACGGCGATGGCCGCTGGGTGGCGACGCGGGCCTTCGCACCGGTTTCCAACCGGCCGGATTCGGTGGTCGCAAGCGGCTCGCTGAGTCAGGATGCGCTGCGCGAGGTGCTCGACAAGGCGTTCGAGCGTAGCGCTGACGGCACGCGCTTCGTGGATCTGCCGGCGCGGGTCGAGAGCGGAATCGCGGATGTTTCGGCCGAGACCCTTTCGCTGTCGATCGAGAACGCGTCGCACTCGGTTTCTCTCTCAGGGACGACGCCCCCCGCTTATCGGCGTTTTGCCGAGGCGCTCACCGCACGGACGATCGCCGTGCCCTTCGATTAGGCGCCTGCGCTTTCGGGAACTCATGTCATTAAGCCTTGCTCGGTTGGATATGAGTTTCCGGAGGATGTTGCCCCATGCGACGCTGCCATCGCCTTAGCTTGCTCGCCCTCGTGATGCTCGGCTTGACGAGCCAACCTGTCCTGGCGGCTCCCCTGACCTCCTGGCAGGAGGCGCCGGTGACGACCAGCCAAGCCGTTTATTCCTTGGCTTCTTCCGATCTCTCCCACCTCAGCCTTGCGCCCAGTGCCACGCTGCAGGAGGCTGATGTGACGCCCTCCTTGAGCCCGTGGGGCTCGGTGGCGCTCAGTGCCGCGGGGGGGAGCCTCTTGTCGCCGCTGGGGCTCGGGGTGGGGTATCTCTACGCCGGTGATCCGATGCGCGGCGTGATGGTTGGCCTGGGTGGCCTCGGTACCGTCTCGCTAGGCGTCTTGGCTGGTGTCGCCCTCAGTCAGGCCGTCGTGGTCGGCGCCCAGTCGGGTGGCGAGAGCGCGGGCTTCGCGTATGTCTTGGTTGGCCTGCCCGTGATGGCCCTGAGCTTGGTTGGGTACTACGCCTGGGCGCTCGTGGACGTCTATCACACCACGCTTCGCACGAACGAGGCGCTTCGAAAAGAAGCGACCCCGGAATGATCCGGGGTCGCGCGAGGCTTAGGCCAGGGCCTTGAGAGCCGCTTCGTAGTTCGGCTCCTGGGCGATCTCGGGGACCTGCTCCTCGTAGACGATCTTGCCCTGGGGGTCGATCACGACGACCGCCCGGGACAGGAGCCCGGCGAGGGGACCGTCCTGGATGGTCAGGCCGTAGCGCTCGGCGAACTCTTGGTGGCGGAAGCCGGAGAGGGAAACCACGTTCGTGAGGCCCTCGGCACCGCAGAATCGCGCATGGGCGAAAGGCAGATCGTTCGAGACGCAGAGCACCACGGTGTTGTCGAGCTTCTCGGCCGAGGCGTTGAAGCTACGGACGGATGCTGCGCAGACGCCCGTGTCGACGCTCGGGAAGATGTTGAGGATGATGCGCTTGCCCGCGAAGTCCTTGAGCGAGACGTCGCTGAGGTCGGTCTTGGTCAGCTTGAAGTCGGGCGCCGTCGCGCCGACCGACGGGAGATTGCCGGCCGTGTGGATGGGGTTGCCCTTGAGGGTGATGGTGGCCATGGTGCCTCCTTTGATGGGATTGAGCTGGGATCGATTTGGAAAGGCCGCTTCCATTGTAGAGGAATTTGCCCAGGCCACGGGTTAATACAGCTTTTCCTGCTTCAACATCAAGTCGAGGGCCCACGCGAGGCGACGGGCCCGCGTTTCAGGCTTCTTGGCGGCCTGGATGCGGTAGTAGAGGGCGTAGCGGTTGGTCTTGTTGAGGCCCTCGAAGAAGGCCTTGGCCTCGGGATGCTGATCGAGCAGGGCCAAGAAGTCTTCCGGGACCTGCGCCTGGCTCGGTGAGTCGTAGGCGGCATCCCACTGGCCGTTGCGCTTGGCCTCTTCGATGGCTTGCTGGCCGGCGGGCTGCATCTTGCCGGCCTCGATCAGGCGCGCGACGTGCTCGCGGTTGACCTTGGACCAGGGCGATCGCGCCTTTCGTGGCGAGAAGCGCTGCAAGAAGCTCTCGGCGTCGTACTTGTTCTTGGTGCTGTCGATCCAGCCGTAGCAAAGGGCCTCGTTGAGGGCCTCGGCGTACGTGATGCTCGGATATCCGCTTCCCTTCTTGTAGAGGCGCACCCAGACGCCCGGGGCGTGGGTGTGGTGCTCGGCGAGCCAGGCGCGCCAGGCATCGGGGGATTCGAAGGGGAGGATAGGCAGGTCCTTGAGGGTTTCAACGGTCATCGCTATCAGGCTTCCAGGATTCGCTTCAGGTTGTGCAGGTCGCGTTCGACCCAGCGTGCGTCGTCTTCAAAGCGTTCTTGCGACATGTCGGGTTGGCGGAAGAGCGTGAATTGGATCTCGCTGCCCGTGCCGTTCGGAATCACGCGCATGGGCACCTCCACGACGTCTCCGCTCGGCAGCAGGACCCGGTGATCCAGGACGCCATACGCGTTCGGCGGCGCGAAGTGCAGCGTGACGAGGCCCGATGGCCCTTGTACCGTCCACTCATCGCCGGCTTGCCGGATTGTATCGCCCAGGCCTGAGGCCCACTTGACCAGGTTCTCGGGGGACGAGGCGAAGGCATAGACGAGGTCCGACGGGCGGTCGATCCAGAGGGTGATCGTGCGGGATTCGAGGGCGGGCAATCGTGGGTCTCCTGGTCGTTTGAAGCTGCTCAGCGCGTGATGACGTACGTGACCACGGCATCATCCCCCTGTTTTCCGATGCCGTAAATGACGTAGGAGGCGCGCGCCGGATCGTAATCGTAGACGATCGCACCGAAAGTCGTCACGTCGTGCAGGGAGTTGTGGGGCACCTTGCCCGGGCCGAGGCGGGTGCCCTTGGGGGTCGGTGTGGTCGCGGTTGCGGGCTTCAGCGGGCTGTTGCTCGCAGGCAGGCGAATCGCGTTGGATTGGTGCAGTTCGTACGTGGAGAAGGGGTTCGGCGGCATCTGGTCATTCGCCATGTAGTAGGTGCCCTGGTGGGTGAGGGCCTTAAGGGCGGTCTCGGCAGCAGGATAGTTGCCGGCATGATCGACCGCGTACATCTCGAGTGCCATGTGAAACGCGCGAAGGTTCGCGCCGAGCTCTTCGTTCGGATCGCTCGGCGCTTCTTGCTGGATGGCTTCGAGTGCTTGCTGGGATGGCGTGGGAAAGAAGGCAAGAGGGCGCGAGCAGCCGAGGAGCAAGCAACTCAAGGAGAAGCCGAGGGCGAAGAGAATGCTGCGTGGCATGGCGGGCCTTTCACTTCAAGAACGGGGTTGGCACCAAGCGAGGACTGATGAGAATTTACCCGCTGAGGGCTTGAACGCTACCTTGGCGGGTGAGGGCGCGCACGTCCTTTGTGTGGCGACGATTCTTGCGGGCCTGCACGGGGTAAGGAACAAAAGCATGCACGTTCGCTTGGAGGATTTTCATGCTTTGTCCAGCTTGCGGCCATTCCCTGACCGAGACTCAGGCGGGATCGATCGTCGTCGATGCCTGTGCCCAAGGCTGCGGCGGCCTCTGGTTCGATGCCTTCGAGCTCAAGAAGGTGGATGAAGCCCACGAAGCCGCAGGCGAAGCCTTGCTCGCCATTCGGCCGGCGGCAGAGCGGGCCGCCATTCAAGACGAGAAGCGTCGCTGCCCGAAGTGCGTCGATGTCGTGATGTTCAAGCACTTCGCCAGCGTCCAGCGGCGCGTGACGGTGGACGAGTGTGCGGGCTGCGGCGGCTTTTGGTTGGATGCGGGCGAGTTGGACCAGATCCGAGGCGAGTTCGAAAGCGAAGCCGAGAAGGACCGCATCACCGAGACGGCGCTCACGGGTCAGCTCGAATCGGCGGCGGTCGGAGCGATCGTAGACCGAGAAGAGAACCTGGCGCGCGCGCAGCAGGTGGCTCGGATGTTCAGGTTGATCTGCCCGAGCAACTACGTGCCAGGAAAGCAAGACTGGGGCGCGTTTTAGCCGGTTGAAACCGCCTGCCTCAAAAGCCCCCGAGCATCCAAGCGGGCGATAGCAGCTTCACGCTTGGAGGGTGTCCGCGGGAACGGTTTTTTGAGCCAAGAGATGGCAAGATACTCCCATCAACCACACACCACCTCTCTGAACTGAAGCCCCCGGCCTAGTGGCCGGGGGCTTCTTGATGGAGCGTGCGACACGACTCGAACGCGCAATAGCTTGCTTGAAAGGCAAGACCTCTGCAGCCCGGAAATCTACATGGGGAGATAAACGCCGGCGGGGCAAGGCCTAATGAGGGTTGGGTTGTTCATTCCCTCTGCGACATAGCCTAGGCCATAGTAGCGGCCTCTTTGGAAGCGTGCGGGCGACCCGTCTGTGTATGTGCCCATGTCTTCCTTAAGCTGAACTGAGATGTTGACGACGCCATCAACGGGCGTTGATTCGCCGATCGAGAGCCAGTTCTCGGACATGGCTCCATCGCTACTAGCGCTGCCGAGGTAGAACTTGATTGGCTTTGTAAGCGTCAAGCCCTTCAAGGTGAAGGTAACCTGCGTGCCCAGATTGGGACACGGTTCCGAGACCAGGAATTCCACGCGATCGCGCACCTCGACATTGAATGGATCGAAGAGCGAAATCCGTGGAGAGCTTACTTGGCCGATCAGCGAACCATTTTGGACAAAGCTTTTGACCAACCGATATTCGCCGCTGGAAAAATCTCTAGGCTTGGTATGAACGAGATAAGTCGGCGTCTTGGCGTACTCCGCATTTGCCGGGATCAAGCCGCGCTTGGAAAACTCTTCGTAAGGAGCCAACTCGGTCTTCGTGGCTAATACCATTTCAACGGGGCCTTTGGGCTCGGGTGACGTGCTTATGCCTGTGGAGCCAAGAGCGAGCCTTTCGGCATTTTCTCGCGCGGCCTTGGCTTCGGATGATTCCTCCAAAAAGCCTACAGTGGCACCTAGTGACGAGAGGATGCCGCAGCCACTGAGAAGAAAGGTGGAGGCCATGAGAATCGGCAGGATGCGTTGTTGCATAGTCGTGCTCCGTTTCGCAACAGGTTATTGATGGATTGTATTTTGGGTTTAATTAATAATATTATCATTATAGGTATCTTAAGACAATGCCATGCAACAGGAGTTACGCAGGTTAGGCTGAATTCCGCCGCTCGGGTGAAGCTGAAGGGCGAGGGCATGAGGGTGACTTTGTCGTCAAAAAGCGATCGAGCAAACGATAGCAAGTTCACTTCGACGAAGTAAGAGGGCTAACAGCGTTGCGGCTCAAGATGAGGGATACTGAAACCCATCAAGACCACGAACGACCACCTCTCGCTCTCGAGGCCACCCGTCGCACACCGGGTGGCCTCGAGAAGTTTTTGTGTTACTGGACTGAGGAGATGGCATACCAAGGGCCAGGTTGTTCTCTCTTAACCCTTGGAGCAAACTCCATGGGCTTTTCGGAGCGAGGCATTGCGACGTAGTGGTAGGGATAGGTGACTGTAGCCGTTACGGTCATCCCGGATGAGGGCGTCCATAAGATTGGGTGCACGACGAACCGATCCGATTTTTCTTCGATGGCGGCGATTTTACCTTCATAGCCCCCACTGCTTTGGCTGCCAAACAGAAAGAGAACCCCTTGGTCTTTGGTAAAGTCGATGACAGGGAGACGGCTGACAAGACCATCGACGTAAGCTTTTCGATCTACCATTCCGGGTATTTCATCGAGATGGCTGTTTAGGGCGTCGTGCAGCTCTTCTTGGCTTTGAATGCGGAAGCCTCGTGGTGTGTTCCCCCCTAGGTTGCTGTATTCCCCAGCAAGAGGAGCAATCGATCTAAAGGAAATGCTCGGGGCAATTGGAAGAGTGGAGGCCAAATTCCTGGCAATGCCGCAGCCTGAGAGCATCGAGATGCAGTAGAACGAGAGAGTTAGTTGTTTTATTGTCATGTTGCTACGGCCGTCCTCGCTAGTGGATGTCTTCTCTGAAGTAATTATCCTGATTGCTGATAACAGAATAGATCACATGAATGGCTCATGAAACAAAACGCGTTTCATTTGCTTCATTGGTTTCATTTTCTGGAATCTGTATCGGCGTATAGCAAAAGCCCCTGCCATTGGAGTGAGCATCAATCACATACTACCTCTCTAAACTGAAGCCCGCCGGGTGCACACCCGGCGGGCTTTCTCGCATCAAGCCTCGGCCCCTGTCTGACAAATCCTGACAAACCGGCTGGAGTCTCGAATCCACAGATATATTGATGATCGTCGGCTGATAGGTTGCGCCGATCAGACCGTGGAGGAGACCCCATGCACAACGTCGTGCGCGATACCGTAAAACCCTGGCGCCTGCTCATCTTGCTCGTGGGTCTCCTCGTCGGCTGCCCTCACCTGCCCAGCGCGGTTCAATCATCACAAGCAACCCCCGTCCTGAGCGGCACCGTGCTCGGCCAGGACGGCTATCAGACCCAGGGCACTCCCATCAGCGAGATTGCGAACGGCGCCACCGTCTCGCTGATCAATCCCAGCGACGGCCAGACCATCGCCACCACCTTGACCCAGCCCAACGGCGACTTCGTCCTGGCCTTCGGCACCAAGGCCCTGGCCCAGAACACTCCCTACTTGCTCGAGGCGATCAAGGGCTTGAGTGTCGGGGGCGCACCGAATCGAGCGGGCGCTCCCGCGGCTCGCCTTCGCACCTTCGTGTACAAGACGTCCAGCGGCTGGCAGAGCCTCACGAAGCTATCGAACGGCAGCGACGTCGTCCGCATCAACCAGAGCACCACCGCCCTGTGTGTCATCGCGGGCCTCAGGGGCTTCGACAAGGCCGCGCTCCTTGCGCTCAAACGCACCATCACCGTCGGAACCCCCGACTCCTTCGCTGCAGCCGGCGGGATCACGGGGCCCGAGTATGCGAGCGTCTGGGGCCTGATCGACACCGCCCTGACCCTCAACCAAGATCCGGTGAGGACCGTCGCCCTCGACACTGCCACGAACACTTACGCCCGCCTCGAGCGAGGCCCGTTCGTCACCGACCTTTCGACCGTGCAGAGCGATCCGGGGACCACCATCACCCTGTACGGAAGCGGATTCGACCCCGTCAAGACGAACAACAAGGTCTACTTTGCGGGTGATGCGAGCGCGGCGACCGTCGTCTCCGTCAACGCCACCGGCACCCAGCTCGTCGTGAAGGTGAGCAACAACGCCGACGTGGGGACGATCGTCGTCCAGGTGGGGAATCTGCGCAGTCTGGTGGCGTCCGCCACCGTCTTCAAACCCGGCCCCGTCGTTGAAGCCTTCGCGGGCGCCGTTGATTACGCGACCGGCAAAAGAATCCCCCTGGCGGGCACCAAGGCCCGGAACTTCTACCCGGAATCGCCATCGACCTTCCCGACCTCTGTCGCGGTGGCTTCGGGCGGTGCGGTGTTCGTGACGAGCCATCTCCAGGTCTTCAAGGTCTTTCCCGACGATACCTTCGTGCCGGTGGCCGGTAGCCTGAGCGGCGGCTCCAGCGCGGAGGGCGTTCCGGCCACCAGCGCTGCGCTCAGCGTAACGGGCCTCGCCGCGGATGCCGACGGCAATCTGTACATCGCCGTCTTCAATCGAATCCGCATGGTGCCCAAGGCCTCCGGCACCTACTTCGGCCAGGCCATGACCGCCAATTGCATCTACACCATCGCGGGCACCGGCACCTCCGGCTTCAACAATGATGGAATCCTCGCGACCACTGCCTCGCTCAACAATTCCACCGGTGTGACGCTGGACGCCCAGGGCAACGTCTTCATCGCCGATACGAATAACCATCGCATCCGGATGATCCCGCGCACGGGCGGCACCTACTTCGGCCAGACCATGACCGCCCACTATCTCTACACCATCGCGGGCACCGGCGCGTCCGGCTCCGATCTGGATGGGACCATCGCCACCAGCGCCAGGCTCAATGCCCCCAAGGGCGTGGCGGTGGATGCTCAAGGCAATGTCTTCATCGCCGATACGAGCAACCATCGTGTCCGGATGATTCCCCGCACGGGGGCCACCTACTTTGGCCAGGCCATGACGGCCAATTGCACCTACACCATCGCCGGCAAGGCGACTGCGGGCTATGACCCGGATGGGACCGCCGCCGCCAGCGCTCGATTCAACACCATCGGGGGGGTGGCCGTGGACCTCCAGGGCAACGTCTACATCTCCGATACGGCGGCTAACCGGCGCATCCGGATGGTTCCTGGCACAGGCGGCACCTACTTCGGCCAGAGCATGGCCGCCAACTGCATCTATACCATCGCCGGCACCGGCACGTCCGGCTACAACAATGACGCAATCCTCGCGACCACCGCCACGCTCGGTGCTACGACAGGCGTGGCGGTGGACGCTCAGGGCAATCTCTTCATCGCCGATACGGATAACAAGCGCGCCCGGATGATTCCTCGCGCGGGCGGCACCTACTTCGACCAGATCATGATTGCCAACTACATCTACACCTTTGCGGGGAACGGCGGAATTTACTTTGGAGGCGATGGGGGGCCGGCGACTTACGCGCTTCTCAACACCCCCGGTGGGGTGGCGGTGGATGCTCAGGACAACGTCTACATCGCTGATACTGGCAACCATCGAATCCGCATGGTGCCCAAGGCATCCGGCATCTACTTCGGCCAGACCATGACCGCCAATTGCATCTACACCATCGTGGGCACCGGCACGTCCGGCTACGACCCGGACGGGACCACCGTCACCAGCGCCAGGCTCAATGGCCCGAGGGCGGTGGCGGTGGATGCTCAGGGCAATCTCTTCATCGCCGATAGGCTCAACCATCGAATCCGCATGGTGCCCCAGGCTTCCGGCACCTACTTCGGTCAGGCGATGACGGCCAATTGCATTTACACCATCGCGGGAATCGGCTCGGGATCCTACGACACGGGCGTCCTCGCCACCTCCGCCCGCCTCTGGCTACCTGCTGGAATCGCCCTGGATTCCCAAGGCAACGTCTACATCACGTGCGAATTGACGAGCGTCCAGATGATCCCGCGTGTCGGCGGCACCTACTTCGGCCTGTCCATGACCGCCAACTACCTCTACACCCTCGCGGGAAATGGCTCGTATGGTGTGACCCAGGACGCCGTCCTCGGCCGTAGCACCCAGGTCTGGGCACCGGTGGCGATCGCCGTGAACAAGCAGGGCACCGTCTTCTTTGCGGATGCCATCAACAACGGCTACCGCGTGATCCCCAGCGTCGACGGCCGCTACTTTGGCCGTGACATGATCGCCGGCTACGTCTACAACTTCCCCTGGAGCGCCGGCAACTCCAGTACGGCCATCGCAGTCGACGCCGTCGGCTCCCCCTACTTCTACTATACCGGTATCCAGAAAGTCGGCCCCGATGGTCTGGCCACCGTCATCACCGGTAAGACCTCCACGACCAGGGCGATCGGCGCGCTCGCCACCAAGACCATCCTCAATCCCCCCCTCGGGATGGCGTTCACCAGCAACGGGGATCTGTACTTCGCCTGTGACAACAGCGTCCGGCGTATCCATTGAGCTTGCGAGGGCCGATTATCATGCGCACGACCTCTCCCTTGATGCCTCTCGTGGCCCTGATGCTGGCTGGTTGCGCCACGAGCGCGCAGCCCCATCTGCCGAGCACCCTCTCGGGTACCGTTGCGCCCTTCCCGAGCCCCCGCCATGTCGCCGCGACGAGCGGCGAAATCGCCCAGGGTGCCACCGTCTCGCTGATCGACCCGATCAGCGGCAACACCCTGGTCACCGCCCTCACGAGACCCGATGGACGCTTTGTCTTCACCTTCGACAAGAGCTTCAAGCCCTCGGTCGGCCCTTACTTCCTGGAGGCCGCCAAGGGCCTGAGCGTTGGAGCCAGCCAGAATCGTCCATCGGTGCCTGCGGCGCGCATGCGAACCCTCATCTCGAACTCGAACGGTCTCTGGGCCTCGCTCACCGGTCCCAACGCCAACATCACCCTCGGCACGACCGCCCTGTGCGCGCTTTCCAACCTCAAGGGCCTCGATCAGACGAAGAACCTCGCGCTGTTGGGCCGCATCGACCCCGGTTTGCCTTCCGCCTCGCCCGGAGGCCTCACGAGCAATGAGACCTTCACACCGCCTCTCGCCTGGATCTCCCTGCCGGCGACAGAGAGCATCTCGGTGCTGGAGTTCCTGCAAGCCTGGAACCTGGTCGGCCGAGCCCTCGCCCTGGATGCCGACCCCATGGCGGCCCTCATGCTGCGAGACCCCATCGCGACTGCGAGCCCGACGATCATGGATCCCGCCGTGCTTTCGGGTGTCGCCATGGCCCAAGACGGCTGGGCGCTCACCAGCGTCAAGCCCGCGACCGCCAGCACGACCATCCCATCGGTCCTCACCGTCCGCGGGATCGGCCTGCCCACCGCCACGGACAGCCTTCTCGTCACCCTCAACGGCGCCACCTGCTCCGTGCTCACCGCGAGCGCCACGGGTTCCGATTTCACCGTGCGCGTCCCCGCCGGCATCCCTCTCGGCGCCAGGAAACTCGTCGTCACCTATGGGCCCTGGAGCCACCAGGGCCTCACCGTCACCATCCAGTGAGCATGTCCCAGCCCATCATCAGGCCTCTGGCCGTTCTCGCCCTGCTGTCCGTTCTCGTCGCCGCCTGCGCCGTCGAGGACGGCCCGCCGTTCGGCGTCACGGCGATCGATCACGGTTCGCCTTTCTCGGGCGGTGAGGCTGCGAGCGCTTCTGTCGGGGTGCCGACCGTTCGTTTCGTCACCCTCGACCCCCAGGAGCTCGACCTCAACGCTCCTGACCCGCATGGCGAGACCCCTGCCGGGCTTGCTGCCACCGGCTCGCTCACGGTCGAGGTCATGCTCAGTAACGGCAGCCTCGATCCGCATGGGGTCACATGGTCCGTCTCCGAAACCTGGCTCACGGTCGATCGCTCTGGGCTCGTCCGGCTCCTGCCCGAGGCCGCCGGCACCGGGCTCATCACCGCCACCTCGGTCACCGATCCCACCCAGCGCGCGAGCGTCCCTGTCACCGTCACCCGGGACGGCATCGTGCGTGTGAGTTCCCCTTTGCCCTCGGAGGACGCCGCCGGTGCTATGGTGTTCGTCCAGCGTGGGAATGCCTACGTGGGCGCGTTCTCCCTCGTGGGGCCGAGCACGGCTCTCAGGCTCCCGGCCGGAGAGGAGTACTCCTTCGAGGTTTCGAGCGAAACGTTCAGCCATCTCCTGCGCGTCCCGCGCCTTGGGCCCAACCAGCTCGTCACGCTCGACCTCACCCCCTGAGCGGAAAGCCCGCGCCGAGACGCGCCTGCTGAATTCGATCGCGCAGGGACTCCAGCAGGCGGGGTTCGAGCTCCGGTAAGTTCTCGCAGGGATCCCCGCTCACGTGGTGCAAGGCGATCGTGAACCAGTACGCGGCCAGGTCGCGATCGCCAACCTCTTGGTGCTTCATCCCCTGCCGGAAGAAGGTCTCGAACTCTTTCAGCTCGTTGTAGGCGAACTCCTCGCCGACCAGGCGCTGGCGCCCTCGGCTGCTTTCGATGAGGTGCTCGCCCCCGATGGAGCGAAGCGCCTTGCGCGCGGCATAACTCAGGCCATGCAACGAGTCGCGAGGGTTGGAGGGCAGCCAGTCCCAGAAAATCTGCTCGGTTATCTTGTCCGTCTCGAGGCCGTCGGGCTGCAAGCCGAGCATCGCGAGCAGCGCCAAGGAGCGACGGCGCGGCCAGGCGGGGGCAGGTGCGCCAAGGCGCTCGATCTCGAACGCTCCAAAGACGCGCAACTTGAAAATCGGCGGAAGCGTCGCCAAGCCGAGATCCCTGAGGGCGCGGGCCTCAATGCGCCGGAGGAATCGTCCCTCTGGCGAATCGACGAGAGCACGAATCGCCTCCAAGCTTCCCTGACCCTGCAAGTGATCGAGCCAGCGCCGTAGAAATTCCCAGTGGACGCGCATGAAAGGAGACGACGCGGCGGGTATCTCCCGGGCGGCCTCGTCGTACTCGCCAAGCTCCAGCAGGCAGCGGACCCAATAGACGTGTGCGGCGTCCCCCCATGACATGGGAGCCTCGGAGAGATCCATTGCCTCGTACTCGGCGCGCGCGCGCGCCAGCTCGCCCGACTGCGTGTGGACCATCATCCGTCCCAGCCTGGCGAGTTGGACCTCGTAGCTCAGTGCGTGGGTCGAGGCGAGCCGCTCCAGGTGGTCGAAACAGCGCAGGGCGAGTCCACCCTCGCCGAGATAGCGGGCGCGATGCCCCAGGTAATCGAGCATGTAAGCCCGCATTCCGGGTGGAAGCGGGACGCTCGGATCCCATTGCAGCTCGAAGGTGGACGGGCGCGACTCGTCCAGGATCTCCTCTCGGGTCCGTGTAAGCAATGCTTGGGAGGTGCTTCGCTCGAAGCCCCAGCGACGTGACAGCACGTGGATGCGCCGCCGATGCCGGCGAGCCACCGTGAGGTCGTCACGCAACGTGGCCCAGGCGTGAAGGTTGGCTTCGGCCCTGATCCCGAGCATTGCGAGGGTCCTATCAGGCTGGGCCCCCAGCTGCGCGACGTCCTCCCAACACTGGGCGGCTTCGGGATGCTTGCCTTGGATCGCCAGCCACCTGCCCTGGTTCAGGAGCGCGCGTGCGCGCAAGAGGGAAGAAGGATCGGCCAGAGCGGGAGCGATGCAAGCAAGCTCCTCCTCGGGCGGCACCCCATCGAGGCGGAAGCGCGCTTCGAGACGTTGAAGGGCGAGGCGCTGCTGATCGTGTTGCGAAGCGGGGCGCAGCGCCAGCGCTTGTTCGAAACGCGCATAGGCTGCCTCGTAATCAAATGCGTCGAAATAGGCCTGTCCCTCGATCTCGAGCAACGTCGGCCGCAATGCCCGGCTCGACGCGGGTAGGCGTGCGATTTTCTCCAACATCCCCTCGCCCCGGATGGTCCAGCGGTGTTGATCCCAGAAGGTCAGCAAGTCGTGCTCGACCACCTCCCAGACGGACGGCGTCACTTCGTGAGGCTGAATCTCCGCCAGAACCTGACGCCAGGGCTTGCGCAGGACGTGACGCTCTGCTGCTTGTTCGGCCACGTTGCGCCGGATGAGCTCTTGCCCTTCAGGCGACGGGGAGGCTTCTCCGACGAGCGCGAGCGAGAAGGTCTTTGCGAGCAAATGCAGCGGCAATTCCACCAGATCCGAGAAAGTGGGACGTTCGTCCCAGGCGGGGTGATCCGAGCTCCAGACGGCCTCCAAGGCGGACTCCAAGGAGGGTAAGCGGTGGCGAGAGGCCACGACCAGCGCGCAGGACATCGGGAGGTGCTCCGCCAGCTCGACGAGGCCGGACACGAGGGGCGATTCCTCAATCGCATGAGCGTCATCCAGGAAGAGCGCGAGGTCGGGCATTAGCCCGAGGGCCGCCACGAGACGTTCCCCCCATGCGGGGCGTGGATCGGCGACGAAACGCGCGTAGGCCGCCGGTCGCGCTCCCAGCAGGCGATAAGCGAGGAACTCGGGGTCTCGATCCTCGGGGGTGAGGCGTAAGTAGAGTGTTTCAGACGGGCTTTCGGCGATCCATTGGCGCAGCAAGCGGGTCTTGCCCGCACGGGGCCCCGCCGTGAGCAGGAGGCGTCGAGCCGGCAAGAAGGACCAGCTCATGCGGCGCTCGCATCCGCTTGGGCGCGACGCACGACGTCCGCGCGCTCGGCATCGAACATGTCCGGGAGATTCTCGAAGAGCTCGCCGTTGACGTAAGCGCGGGCCAAGCGCCGGAAGAGGCGGGACGCCTCGGGCCAGCCTCGCTGCTCCAGATCGGCCGCCTTGCGCATCAGGGCCTCGAACTCATGCAGGTCGCAGGACGCGATCGCATGCCAGCGGAGGCGATAGAGGCCCCCGGAAGCATCGAACAGGTGCTCGCCGTCTACGGAGGTGAGGGCATTTCGCAGGGCGTACGTGACCGTGTGCAGCGCCTCGCTGGGGGTGGCGGACGCTTCACCGAAGATCCGCTGGGCGAGTTCTCGGGCCGACATCCCTTCCGGATTCAGCGTCAGCAGGGCCAGAAGCACGCGTGCTGCCTTGCGCGGCAGCTTGACCTCAGAGCCATCCGGCGCCAAGAGTTCGAGCGGCCCAAACGCGCGCAAGCAAAATCCGAGCTTTCGCTGATGGAGTGGCTCATCGCACTCTCCAAGACGCCGGGCCAAGGCCTCCTCGCCGAGCGCGGCGGCACGGCGCGCGAAGCAGCGCTCGTAGCGGGCAACCTTCGAGAGATCGCTGAAAGCCTCGCCTGGAACGTCCAGCAGGGCTTCGAAGGGTAGCGCCGGATCGAGCAGGAGCTGGGCTTCGAGCTTGGCCACGTGAGCCTCCAGCAAGTCCCGATGGAAGCCGTGACGCGTGGCGAGCGCGATCATGCGCGTTGCGAACACCTGGGCCTGAGCACTCTCGTCACTTGCGATCGCCTGGGCATAGCGATCGCGCAACTCGCGATATGCCTGGTAATGGTACCTGCGCTCTCCTGGGATCGCCGCGGTCGATGAGGAAGCCCAATCACCGATCTTGGCGAGGGTGGGGCGCTCGGCGAGAAGCTGTGAGGGAATGCGCGCGAGCACCGCAGCCAGCGAGCGCTCCTCTGTGGTGCGTAGCGTGCGCTCAGCATAAGCGGCCAGTAGTTTTTCGAGCCGCTCCCAGGTCTTCGGAGAAAGGGAGAACGCGAGACACCGCTCGGCCGCCGAGGCCCAGGCCGGATGCAGGTGGTGCGTGTGGTCGAGGCCTGGCAGCGCCACGTTGCGTCTCACGAGTTCCTGGCTCTCGAGATCGGGTTTCTGAGAGCCGAGTAAGTGGAGCGCGAGGGCATGGCCTAGTAGCTCCTCGGGTAGCTCCAGGAGGTGTGCGGGCTCGATGCGCGTCTGCCAGATCGGGTGCTTGGCATCGAAGTGATGCGTCACCTCCCGACCGAGCTCCGTGAGGCGATGGCGTGAAGCCAACACTAACGAGCCGCCTTCGGGGAAATGGCGCAACAGGGGCAGGAGATCGTCCAGGACGGTCTCGGCGCCATGCGCGTCATCCAGGAGGAGGCGCGCTTCTGGAAGAACGTCGTCCAAGGCGCGCCCCAGGGCCGCTCCCCAGGGCAAGGAAGGAAAGCGCGCCAGGAGTTCAGCCGTCCTGCTTGCCGCTTCGGGCCAGAGCCCCGAGACGGCCGCCTGAAGTTGTCGGGGATCCCGCATGTCTGCGAGGCTGACCCTACGGGCATCCGGCCAGGTCTCGGTCCAGGCGTTTAGAAGCCTGGTCTTGCCAGCCCCGGGCCCAGCACTCAGGACCACGGTGCATGGATCTGCAGGCGGCGAAACGTCCGAGAAAGCGTGCGGTGTGGTGACCATAGAGTTCATATTATACCGATTGAACGTTATTTGTTTAATTTTGGGCGCAGTATCATTGCTTGAACAAGTTCCCTCGGGCAATGCGAGCGGAAGTCAGGCTGAGACGTAAATTCTGACAGGGGCTAAATAGGGGCAGGCCACAACGGCTTTAGCCTGAGATAGCGCTTTCGGCGATTTTTCCTGCCGATGGAGCCTCCAAGCAAGCGATAGTAACCTCACGCCTGGGAGGTGCCCTGGAGAACGGTTTTTCAGGCCGATGAGTGGCAAGATACTCTCATCAACCACACACCACCTCTCTGAGTTGAAGCCCGCCGGACGTATATCCGGTGGGCTTTCTGCTTTCCACAGGAGGGGGATTTGGCATCTTAAGCGGGTTTGAACTCGAGCGGACACTACATCTCAGAATATTGATAATTCGAATATCATTTCGGGATATTGATAGCTAAGAGTTGCTATTCATGTGAATTTTTGGCGAATTGGTGTGCTATGAATAGTGATATTACTTGCATAGGGGCGATCGAATCTCGTTCCATCCACTTGCGCCCCGTATCTATCCATATGCCGGGGATATTATCAGGAGGCCAATTTGCATTTTAGTTCGACCTTGCAAGGCGCCTTGCTCGCTTCGCTGATCCTCATTCCGATGCCCGCCTTGGCCGCGACCGATGCGGCCGTGGCAACCGGCTCGGTGCCCGTGCGCCATATCTCCGTCAACGTGGCCCTGTTCCCGCCGCTCGAGTTCGCCTCTGAGTTCGAGGGGCGCGTCTCCCCACGATTGGGGCTCAACATCATCGGCGGTCGCACGTATGGTCTCGACGGCCTCGAGATGGGCGGCGTCTTCAACATGAAGGACGGCTACGTCAACGGTACGCAGTTGGCCGGGGCGTTCAACTTGGCTGGTGGCCCGGTGAACTACTTCCAGGCGGCTGGCATCGCTAACCTGGTCGCGGGGCCCGTGAGCGGCATGCAGGCAGCAGGTGCCGCCAATCTGGTCAGCGGCGACACGAGTGGCTTTCAGGCAGCAGGTGGCGCAAACCTGGTCAGCGGTGATACGAGGGGTTTACAGGCGGCAGGCGTGCTCAACATCGCTGGTGGGCGCGTTTCGGGATTTCAGGCGGCGGGCGGCGTGAACGTTGCGGGCGGCTCGTTTGATGGGCTGCAGGCTGCTGGCCTGGTCAATGTCGCTCAGGGTTCGCTCCGGGGCGCTCAAGCGGCAGGTCTCGTGAACACGGTCGCTGGGAACGCCGCCGGGGCCCAGATGGGCCTGCTGAATGTCGCGGGTGGCCGCGTCGACGGCGCGCAGATTGGTCTGGTGAACATCGCGGATGACCTCGACGGTGTGCCGGTCGGGATCTTCAGCTATGTGCGCAAGGGCCGTCTCGAGGCCCAGGCCCTCTACGAGAACAACGGCTTCACGCAGATTGCCGTCAATTCAGGCGGTCTGGGCGCCTACTCGATCGCGTCAGTCGGCTATCGCTCGGAGACCGGTGCCCCGCTTTACGCGCTCCAACTCGGTCTTGGCTTCAACCGCGAGCTTGGCAATGGCTTCTACAATCAATTCGAGCTCTTGAGTGGGAACGTGATGTTGACGCCTGACTCGTTCCGCAATTCGGGCGTCCTGCAGACTCTGCGCGAGTCGATCGGCTTCCGGTTGGCGCCGCACCTGGCGGCCAAGGTTGGTGTCTCGCTCAACGTTCTGTCGGCCGCGTCCCTGGCGAACAATCCGCTCACCAACTCACCCCTGTACTCGTCGGCCAACGTTCAAGTCTGGCCGGGATACTTCGCCGCGCTCGAGTTTTAAAGGGCGCGATCGCGCGTGGGCCTGCTAGATGGGTTTTGTGAGCAACCGGGCAATATCAGCCTCACCTTTCGAGGGCGTCATGGGCAACAGCTCTTCGCCTTGAGGTGTGGCAAGATACTCTCATCAACCACACACCACCTCTCTGAGCTGAAGCCCGCCGGACGTACACCCGGCGGGCTTTCGATTGGTTATGGAATACCCGTTAACAGATAAATCTGGCTCTCTTGGGCGCAGTAAATTTGTATTCCGTCCATTGGCCCGACTTGGCGGAAAAGCCACGAAGAACAATGTTCGTCTTGAAGGAGACCTCACACAGGTCTTTCAATCCGTCTGCGCTTTTGATCGGAACATTATCCCAAGTCTCGGACACAGGGTTGAACTGTCGTATCTCCAAAGATTCCCAGTCTTCGATTAGGAGCCTTCCTTCCGGCAAGACCGAACCTCCATGGGCATCTTCGGCATCCAGATGAGCTCCATCGATCAGAACCTCAAATTGTCCTTGCTCCATATCAAGACGCATCTCTGTTACCTGGCTATCAGGAAAGGAGAGGTCTTGCAGTTTCGTGCCGAATATTTCCATAGTCACTGAATTTCTGATATTTTCCAAATACCGTTATCTTTTTTTAGTCTTACAAGAACTTGACCGCTTTTCTTTGTTCCATGAATCCATAAGCGTAATTCAGAATCGCCAGTTCCATTAACGTATTGATAGTATGAGTCAATTGGGATAAGCAATACGAACTCTGGTTTTCCGAATTTTTTTATGATGTAAGAGTCGATATATAGGTGTGATAGTGCTAAGCTCATCGCATCACTGTGAATAAGGCTAATATATGCAATTATCCACACTACTAGTGAGAATAGTAAAAATACAGGAAGACTCTTCTTGGTGTATTCAAGATATTTCTTTGCGATGTTTGTAAAGGTCATTGTGTTTTTATTCCTAGAATGCAAAGAACGCCTGAGAAGATGCCGCAATTTGATCTAATTTCCCAGCCTCCAACTCAATAGTTGCTTTGACCGTCCAAGGTTTGCTCATCGATCTAGCCGGATCTAGGAAAACTGCAAGCTGGTATTTACCCGAACGAGTAGACGTGCAGGCGAATTGAAGAACGCCATCTCGCGATTTCCAGACCTTTTCCCCTGACCATCCCTGCCAATGCTCTGCCAAGTCATGGAAGAACTCAGGTAGACCACCGCCCAAGTAGTCTTCAATTGTTGCTGTGGCTTGTAATCCATCCACTTCAAGAGAGACTGTGAATTCGTCTATCAGAGTGTCAGAGAACGTAGGATTGCTGAGGATGAGCTTGTTGCGCCCCAGAGGCGGAATTCTCAAGGTTGGAGAGGCGGTCATATCCACAGAGGGCGATCTCCGAAGTGTTTACGTTGCTGTGAACAAATGCTTGCGAGTAGATCTTACCCATGATTGGGCAGGTATTACCTGCTTGCCATGCTACGATTGTGATGAGATGATTTCGCGTCAAGATGAGATATTTTTAAACCAAGTCGCTCAGGGCCTTCTCCCTTTCGAGGCGGCTGTAGCTTGGTTTGAATCACTGCTAGAGGCCGCCCAAGAGGAGATTCTTCGAGAACTGATCTACCTTTCTTCCCAGGCGGGCGCTCGTGATGAAGACATTCAGGAATCGATTACACAATCTCGCCTGCGGCCAACCTTTACGCCGTGTATTGTGCTCCGCAAGGACGGCGTTAAACACTGTCGTCTTGACCTGCTACCTCCGGATGAGCATCTGAAATCTTTCCGCCTGCTGATGGCTCTGTTTGAGATTGCTGATCAGCGGCGTAGAGCGACGAGTTGTAAGGATGGATGCAAGCATTGGTGGCATCATCTTGAAACTTCATCGACTTTGCGTATCCCAGCCAATGCTCCTGACAGGTCATCCCAGGATGAATAAATTCATCTTTGTTTTGTCGTTTGTTGCCATTGCCCAGTGTGCTCTGCCTGATAGCGCGTATAGCCTTGGCTGGGGAGGGATTTCCGATACCTGCTCGGGGATTACTGTTGGAAGAACCGATGACAAAGAGGTTGTAGCCAGATTAGGCGGTGGTCTCTTTGTAGGCAAAGAAGGCGCTTTTGGTGGCAGATACTACATCGCTCCAGATGGAGCAATGACCTTGCATCTTGTGACCGGGACTGATGCTGTGGTTTGGGAGTTGACTCTAACTCGTGGGATTGCTTTGCCGTCAGGCTGTAAGCCAGTAAAGGCAATTCTTCCGATCAATTTGCTCGAGGCTGGAATCCGTCTAGGAGACTCACCGCAGAGAGTAACAGCGCTTTTGGGAAAGCCCAGCAAAGACAAATCAGTAAAGGGCAACAGGACTCTGGAGTTTTACAACTACAGGAATGCACCAGCCGATGAGGCGGGAAACTCTGCGACGTTCAGCTTCATCAACGGGCGCCTGGTGAAGGTTAGGTTGTATTGCGGGGATTAGCCTTCGACCTGCCCGTGAAACAAAACTCGTTACATCTGTTTCATTGGTTTCAAGCCAGGATGGTCTCTGTGGCGATTTTTCCTTGACTAAGAGAGCGCCCAACCGAGCGATAGCTTACTCACCCTTCGAGGGCGGCACGGGCAACGGCTTTTCGCCTTGAGGTGTGGCAAGATACCCCCATCAACCACACACCACCTCTCTGAGCTGAAGCCCGCCGGACGCACACCCGGCGGGCTTTCTTGTTGGTTTCGGCTATGGTTGCAGGATGAACTGATAGAGGTAATCATCTTTCATTTGAGCGAAAAAGCTGGGGGGTGAGATTCTGAAGATTGATTTTTGCCGTCCCCTTGATCGTGAACGGCTCGTCCATCAAGCCGACAGTGTAGAAGTGGATCAAGAGCCCGATGCTATTGACTAAGCCCGTATTCGCCAAGTCCTGAAAAAAGGAGATCCATTCTGCCGGAGCGGTTGCATCATGTTCTTTCGCTTCTTGCTTCTCAATGGTGCGATTCTTTTCTTCAATCCAGCGGGCTATTTTGGCATCGCTCCAGCCTTTTTGTTTTAGCTTCTTGGTGTCGAAGGAAGCTTCCGATTTGGCCTGGTCTAGGCGGCGGAAACAACCGCCAACGGTTTCACAGTCACAGTAATGTTTTGTCGCTTGCAGGTACATGAGCTCTTCCGGGAGTTGAGCTTCAATGAACGCGTTCTTAATTGGCTTGAACTTTAGCTTGTGCGCATCAATGATAGGTCGCAGCGCATCAAGATCCGTCGCTTTGGGAAGTGTTGCTGTAATGAAATAGCACATAGGGAATTCCTAACTTCTAACCTGGCTAATTAATTTTTCACGGTCTTCCCATTCAGCTATCAGGCTATTAATGATTAACGCAATTCCTGCGATTAGAAAAGAAAGCCAGAAATCCAGCCGAAAAAGGTAGCTTCCCGCCGCACCTATCAAAAGTGAAATCACCAGCCAAAGCAGGATGTAAGTAATGTTCTGCATTACTGGTACCTACAGTCAGACTGACCGTGAAGCAAAACTCGCTCCATCCGATTCATTGGATTCACTTCTGACCGGGAGGATTTTTGGCCGATATTTCGTTCAGCAAAACTACACTACCGCTGAGTCATCAATGGATATGCTTTTTCCGCTAATACTAATCACATCTCCACTTTGCATTTCGAATTCAATGCTAACTTCACTATTGTTCTTATTTATTGTAGTCTCGTTAATATAAATACTAGGACCCCACGGGAGCCTCCTCGGAACAATAATATTCGAAAAATTTGAAACATTAAGACTTATAATTCCTTTTCACTCTCCATCAAAAAAATAGCCTCTGCCTTTTCCCAGTTTACCGTAATAGATAAAAGCACAGCATCATGAAATTCGAAAGGATCCATAAATAGCATCCCTTTTGAGTCTAAACTTGGCAGCATCTATAGTCTAAATGAAACAACTGCCTCACTTGTTGCCATATTTGCTACATGAGCAGGGAACATTGGGGCCAGCTTAGTTCCGATTGAGATCCAAATTCTTTATAACTCTAATTACGGGAGGCAGGTCAATCGCTTAAGGAGTCATTCTCGAATGGTATAGAACTCGGATTTCACCCTGTAATTGCTCGGGTTCGAGGTGGCGGTTGAAAAAATAAAGGGATGTAGCCCTCCCCCCTTCCCCAGAAACCTTACCGCTCTTGTAGGTGCCACATTCTTCGTCAATTACATACATCGTCCAGGTGTTGCTTGGGTGCTCGTTGTATAGACGATCCTGCCAAGCCGAAGCGACTTCTTCAAGCAGGGAAAGGGCAATCGTTCTACCCTTTCGCTCAGTCCGGGCGAGTCTTTCGTGGACGAGCGTTATTTCGTTTCTGTTATCGATTGAGAGCTCTAAGTCAGGGTCATGCAGATTTTCTTCTATCCCTTCAACTGGATACAGTTCAGCGTCGATGATGATGAACCCATTAGCACTATAAAACCTCCAGCGCTTCATCCGCTCGATGTCCCGCCTTTGTTGCCTGTAGCGTCGTGACCAAATGCTCATAGAGAAGTCGTACCCATGATTGAGCAGTGCTTACCTGCTTGCCGTCTAGTGAAACAAAACTCGTTTCATCCGTTTCATTGGTTTCACGCTTTGAAACTTGTATTGGCATATGGCAAAAGCCCTCGGCCTTGTGGCCGAGGGCTTTGTGATGGAGCGGGCGACGCGATTCGAACGCGCAACAGCTTGCTTGGAAGGCAAGAACTCTACCATTGAGTTACGCCCGCACGAATGTCAATAAATGGTCGGAGCGCTGGGATTCGAACCCAGGACCCTCTGCTCCCAAAGCAGATGCGCTACCAAGCTGCGCTACGCCCCGAAAAGGCTCGTCCAGCATATCAACTTCCTCGAACGGTTGTCAATCGAACGTCTCGCTTGCCAAAGCGCATCCATCCATGGATTTAGACGGGATTTAGCCATGGGTTAATTCACCCTTAAGAAAGATCCGTCCCCCACGCCCGATAACGTTTGTGAGCTGTTAAGAGTGCTCGTTTCAAGGGGGAAATGATAATGCAAGTTCAACGTTCGAATGCACTGATGCCGACCCGCGTGGCAGCACCCGTCAAGGCCGGTGGAGGCGAAACCGCCGTTCAGGCGCCTGCTCAGCAGATGACCGCTCAGAGCAGCGAAAGCCTCAACCAGATGAACCAGCTCCTCGGCAACGAGCAGGATCTGGCGCGCCTGAACCGCGTCTTCCTCGCGAGCCCCGGGATGCTGCGTTTCGCGACCGGCGGCGGCATCCGTCGCGCCATCACCTCGTTCCTCACGGGTATCCCTAAGGACCAGCTTATTCAGTACGGCCAGATGGCTGATATGATGCGCGTCCAGGGCATGCAGCCCCAGTGGGCCCACCTCTTCGTGAAGGCCGGCATCAAGAACCCCGGTGAGCTCTCGAAGTATGCCGGTGACGACTGGTCCGCCCAGATCCAGCGCGGTATCGTCTGGGGCGCCATGGCCGCCAAGGCCATCGAGCTGGCGGGCAACGGTCGCAACTACTCGCCGCCCTCGTACGACCAGATCAAGGCCCTCGCCAAGAACTCCGTCGGTCTCGGCTCGGTCATCAACCTCGGCGTCCCCCAGGCCCAGCCCTAAGCCCCGAATCAACCAACTCAATCCCTCTCGACGCCTCGCGCCCGCCGTTCCCCCCGGCAGGCGCGAGGCGTCGTCTTGGCGCCAATTTTAGCCGCTCATATGGTAGAATCCGAGGGTTTGACCGTTCGTCATCTGGATCGCCCGAGAAAGGACTTTCCCGTTGGATCTGCTTCAGTCCGTCGTGCTGGGCGTGGTGCAGGGCATCACCGAGTTCCTGCCCGTCAGCAGCACCGCCCACCTCATCCTCGTTCCCTGGTTCATGCACTGGCGTGACCCTGGCTTGACCTATGACGTGGTGCTCCAGGGCGGGACCTTCCTCGCGGTCATCTGGTACTTCTGGACGGACATCCGCAACATGCTCGTGGCCTGGTTCCGCAGCCTGCGCAAGCCCGATCTGCGCAACGATCCGGACCAGCGTCTCGCCTGGCTCGTGATCCTGGGCTCGTTCCCGGCGGGCGTGGCGGGGGTGCTCCTCGAGAAGCACATCGAGACGACCTTCCGCTCGCCCTACATCATCGCCGCGACCCTCATCGGGGTGGGCCTGCTGCTCGCCCTCGCGGAGCTGCTCGCGAAGCATCAGCGCGAGCTGAAGAACCTGCGCTGGCTGGATGCGCTCGTCATCGGCATCGGTCAGGCCTGTGCCCTGATCCCCGGGACCTCCCGCTCGGGGGCGACCATGACCGCGGCCATGTTCATGGGCTTCAGCCGTACGGCGGCGGCGCGCTTCTCCTTTCTGCTCGGGATTCCCATCATCTTCGCGAGCACCCTCTTCAAGGTGAAGGGCTACGTGAGCAACTTCGCCCTGACCCATCCCGGCACCTCGCTCATGGACCACCTCATGCACAGCCCGAACACCGTGCCCTTCATCGTGGGGACGGTGGTCTCGACCGTCGTGGGCTACCTGAGCATCCGCTTTTTGCTCGCCTTCCTGCAGCGCGGGACCATGTGGCTCTTCATCGGCTATCGCCTGGTGCTCGGCGTCTTGATCCTGGTCATGCTGATGACCAATCGCCTGCCCGCTACCATGCACGTCGGGTAGCCGACCGCCATGGAGGCCTTCGAGGTGACGCTGGACGGCACGCTGTTTCGCTTCTTTCCGGGGGCGACGGTGCGGGATCTGGTCGGGCGCCTGGCACCCGAGGAGCAAGTGGCGATCGCAAACGGCCTTGCGGCCATCGCCGACGCGCACGGCAACACCCTCGGCTCGGGCGGTGCCCTGCGGCCCGGCGGGCGCTATCTCTTACTTCGAATGGTCTGAATCAAGAAGGGGGGCAGGATATCCTGCCCCCCTTCTTCTTACGCTTCGGCTGGGACGAGACCGTCTCGGATGGCTTCGAGCTCCTGCCAGCGCAGGTAGAGGGCTTCCACCTCGCGCTTGGCCGTTTCAGCCTGATCGAGCAGCCCCTGGACCTCGTGGCCGCGCTCGGCGTACAGGCTCGGGTCCTGGAGCGCGGCATCGAGCGTCGAGACCTTCTCTTCGGCTTCTTCGATCCGGGCTTCGATGCCCTCGAGCTCCTTGGTCTCCTTGTAGCTCATCTTACGTTGAGTCGGCCGCTCGGACTTGGCGGCAGGGGCGCTCGACGGGGTAGGGACAGGCTTGGTGACGCTCGGGACGGCGCGCCGCTCCATGTAGCGATCGTAAGAGCCTTCCGAGTAGACGATCCGCCCCTCGCCTTCGAAGGCGAGGATGCCCGTCGCCACCCGGTTGAGGAAGTAGCGGTCGTGGCTGACGATCAGGGCGCAGCCCTTGAAGGCCACCAGAGCGTCTTCCAGGGCGCGAAGGGTCATCAGGTCCAGATCGTTGGTCGGCTCGTCCAGGATGAGGACGTTGCCGCCCTTGCGGAGCAGCTTCGCAAGCTGCACCCGGTTCTGCTCGCCGCCCGACATGCGCTTGACGGGCGTGTTGGCCTGCTCGTCGGTGAAGAGGAAGCGCTTGAGGTAGCTGCGCACCGTGATCTGACGGTCCTCGATCGTGACCCACTGGGAGTCGCCGGCGACCTCTTCGACCACGGTTTTCTCGGGATCGAGCAGGTGGCGCCCCTGGTCGGCGTACACGAAGCGGGTGTTGACCCCCACCTCGATGGTGCCGATGTCGGGCTGATCCTGCCCGAGGATCATGCGCATGAGGGTCGTCTTGCCCATCCCGTTCGGCCCGATGACCCCGAGGCGCATGCCGGCCGCGAGCTCCAGGTCCAGGTTCGAGATGAGGGTGCGATCGCCGAAGCGCTTGGTGACGCCCTTGAGCTGGACGACCTTGTTGCCCAGCCGCTGGCTCATGGGGATGAGCAGGTCGAACTCGCCGTGCGAGTCGGGCGGCGCCTGATCGACCAGCTCCTGGAAGCGGTCGACGCGGGCCTGCTGCTTGGTGCTGCGGGCCTTGGGCTGCTTGCGGACCCACTGGAGCTCGCGCCGGATCGTCATCTGGCGGACGTGCTCGGATTTGGCCTGGGCCTCTTCGCGCTCGGCCTTGAGCAGCAGGTACTCGGAGTAGTTGCCCACGTACTCTGCGAGCTTTCCGAAGTCGAGCTCGATCATGCGGTCGGCCACGTTGTCGAGGAAGTAGCGATCGTGGGTGACCAGGACGACGGTCCCGGCGTAGGAGGCCAGGTAGCCCTCAAGCCATGCGATGGTCTCGGCATCTAGGTGGTTGGTCGGCTCGTCCAGGACCAGCAGGTCGGGCTTGGCCACCAGGGTGCTCGCAAGTGAGACCCGGCGCATCTCGCCGCCGGAGAGGCCGCGGATGGGGCGCTCGGGGTCAGGAACCCGCAGGTGCTGCATGACGCGCGCGACCTCGACGTCGAGGTTCCACGCGTCGAGCCGGTCGATCTCGGCCTGGAGGCGCTCATGCTCGACCGCAACTGCGGGGTCTTCGGCAAGCTGGTGCGAGAGGGCGTGGTAGCGTGCGAGAAGGGCGCGGGGCTCGGCGAGGCCCGCCTCGATGCTCTCGCGCACGGTCGCGTCGGGGTCGAGGACGAACTCCTGGTGCAGGTAGCCAATGCGCAGCCCCCTGGCGCGCACGACCTCGCCCTCATCCTGCGGCTCTTGGCCCGAGAGGATGCGCATGAGCGTCGACTTCCCGGCGCCATTGACTCCCAGGAGACCGAGGCGGTTGCCCTGGTGAACGGTCAGGCTGACGTCGTCGAGGATCGCGCGGCCTTGGAAACGGTGGGTCACGCCCCTCAGCGAGAGGAGGGGCTCTCCGGCGAATACATCCATGCCTTCAGGATAGCATGGCGCCGGATGCGGCGCGCCTAGTAGATATCGAACAAGTTGCCGAGGTCGGTGCGGCATCCCGCGGCGCTCAACGCGAGCATCAGCAGGGTCGCCAGGTAAATCAATCTGCGCATGGACGGGCCTCCTGGGGCCTTCATACCCGGGGCGCGCCGCTTCTGCACGCCCCCTTACTTCGTGAGGACCGCCTCGATGGCCGCGAACACGCGCTCTTTCCGGAAGGGCTTGACGATGAAGTCCTTGGCGCCGGCCTTGGCGGCGGCGACGAGCATGTCCTGCTGGCCCACGGCCGAGCACATCACGATCCGGGCGGAGGGATCCTCGGCGATGATGGCCTTGGCGGCCGTGATGCCGTCCCCGTCGGGCATGGTGATGTCCATGGTGACCACGTCCGGCTTGAGGGTCGGGTAGAGCGCGATCGCCTCGCGCCCGCTGCAGGCCTCGCCCACGACCTCCCATCCCCGCTCTTCGAGGAGCTTCGTGATGCAGCGCCGCATGAAGAGGGCATCATCCACCACCAGAACTCGTAGGCTCATCTGTTGCTCCTTGCCAAATGCGCATGCATTGGGGCTTCATCCTATAGCTATTTTGTGAAATATTGAGACTTTCTAAACATGGTCACCTTATTGTTGCGGATCTTGAAGGGGTGGGCTGTTCCGCCGGGGGCGACGCGGGAGGGAGCGCTTGCCTATAGGATTCTGGGCCGCCCGTGCCCCCCGGTCAGAGCGCTGAACAGTATGCCAAGATCGCGATCGCGAAGATATAGAGCGAGACGGCGAATTGAGCAAGAGGGGCCGGTCCATCGGACCGGCCCCTCTAGTTTGTTAGTAGTTCATCACCACGACTTCGCTGATGGCGCCTCGCTTGGCGGCGTCCCGGTTGATGGCCCGGCGGCACCACACCTGCTCGATCCGGTAGTCCTCGTACAGCTCGCGGATGAAGGGCGTGTCCGAGTTGGAGAGCATGACCTTGCAGCCCTTGGCATCGAGCCGCCGGAAGGCCGCAGCCAGGCGGATCTGGTCATCCGGCTTGAAGTCGTCGGCGCCGTAGCTCGTGAAGTTCGAGGTGGAGCTGACCGGGTGGTAGGGGGGATCCAGGTAGATGAAGTCCCCGCGACGGGCCTTGGACACCACCTCGTCGAAGGAGCGCAGCTGGATCTCGACGCCCTGGAGGGCCTGGCTCACGGCGTGCAGGTTGTCCTCGTCGAGGATCTTGGGGTTCTTGTAGTCGCCGAAGGGGACGTTGAACTGGCCGCGACGGTTGACGCGCCACAGGCCGTTGAAGCAGGTCTTGTTGAGGAAGATCATGCGCGCCGCCCGCTGCACCGCCGAGAGGTCGGCGGGGTTCAGCTCGCGGACGTGGTAGTAGAAGTCCTTGTCGTGACGGTACATCCGCAGCACCTCGATGAGCGCGGGCAACTCGTCGCGGATCACCTGGTAGCAGGCGATCAGGTCAGGATTGGTGTCCGAGAGATGCGCCTTCTGGGGCTCCAGGTGGAAGAAGACGGCGCCCGCCCCCACGAACGGCTCGAAGTAGCGGTTGAAGCGCTTGGGGAAAAGCGGCTCGTACTGTCCGAGAAGGCGCCCCTTCCCACCGGCCCACTTCAGAAAGGGGCCCGCTTTGACGGGGGCGACGGCGCGACTGATTCTCGGCATTCCGGGCGGCTCCTTTGCAGCGGCTGATCCATGGAGATAGCTGATCGATGTCTCCGATGATCTTTGTCTCGTTTGATCCATGTTTACATTAGCACGATCGATCCATGGTGGGAACCCCCCTTTGCTAAGGCGATCAAAAAGGGCTCAAACGTCCTGATATCGCCGCTTACCGGCGACCTAGGATTTACAAAAGTTGCGATTATTACGGGCGATTTTGGGCAATAGGAGGATTGTACTAACGCTATTAGAGGGGGAGACAAGGGTGCTGATCGAGCCCGCAGTCCACGAACGCTTTGTCCAAGATTTCGGCATCAACATGCTGAACACGCTGACGGTGAAGGATAACCGTCAGCTGGCGCACAAGCGGCGGATCTTTGTTTTTGACGAACGGGGCGGTGTCTTCGGGGGCAGCGATCAGACCCTGCGGGAGTACCAGAACCTCACGACGGGGGTCTTCCACTCGAACAAGCGCCGCATCGTGGGCGTGCGCTACCGCTGCCGGCCCAACACGCTGGAGGTGCCCGAGATCGGGGCCTTCCACACCCATCCGGTCGCGTTCTCGACGAGCGTGCGCCAGGTCCGGCAGCGCATCGAGAACCTCTTGTGGCTGAGCGACATGGACGTGAAGGCCTTCCTCAAGCAGTACGAGCTCTACGGCTACGAGTGGCACTTCATTGGCAGCATGGACATCGGCTGCTTCCACATCGACGACGTGCGCAAGGGCCGCCGCGAGCCGCGCGAGGTGATCCGCTACCCGAAGCTGGAAGAGGCCATGGCGCACCTGGCCCCCCAGATCCGCTTCTACGACCAGATTCTCCAGTCCAGCGCGGCCGCGGCGCCGAGCCACGAGGTGCTGGTGCGCGTGGTCCAGGACCTGACGGCGCAGCAGGGCGACCTGCTGGGGATCCTCGCCATGCACGATCCCGAGTCGATCCCCATGCTTGCGGGCAAGGTGGCTTCGCGCTTCCAGCTGCTGGGCTACTCGTCGCGCCAGGTGAACACCCTGCTCAAGAAGACTGTCGGCAAGACCGGCAAGGAGGCCACGGTCCTCTCCTTCCAGGATCACCTGTGCAGCGCGTACGATCGGCTTTCGGCTCTCTCATCCTAAACGACGAAAAAAAGGCCCCCAGGCTAAGCCTGGGGGCCTTTTGATGGAAATACTAGGAGCAGCGCGAGTAGCCGCAGCCGTGGCAGACCGCGCACCCTTCGCCAAAGGCGAGCGAGTGGCCGCACTCGGGGCACTCGGGCGATTCGCCGTAGACCTCGACCGCGTGCACGCCGTAGCGACCGTTCACCGTGGCCTCGCCGGCGTAGGTGTAGGCCTCGACGGCCTGAGGCTCGAGGCTCGGCTGGACCACCGGCTGGGCCGAGAGGATGGCGCCGAGCTGGCGCGGGCTGTCCTTCATCACCTTGCCGATGGCGTCAGGGATGCTCAGGGTCTGCTTGGGGCCGAAGCCCGAGGGGTTCGCGCCGCGGATGCCGATCAGCTGGGCGGCGAGCTCGTCCACCGGGACGTTGTACTGGAGCGCCAGGCTGATCAGGCGGCCGATGCCCTCGGAGAGGGAGTTGAGGGTCCCACCCGAGCGGCCCACGTTGGTCACGACCTCGCGGATGCCCTGCTCGTCGTAGTTGACGGTGGTGTACAGCTTGCCGTCGCCGGTCATGGTGACGCGGGTGAAGCCGTACAGGTCCTCCGAGCGGGTGCGGGGGCGCGGCGCCATCGGCACGGCCGGGACGACGGGCGCCGCGACGGGGGCGACGGCCTCGGCGGGCTGCTCGGTCTTCTTGGGCTCGGCCTTGGGCACGCTCAGGGGCTGGAACTGGCGGCTGTTGTTGCGGTAGATGGTGATGCCCTTGCAGCCGGTCTGCCAGGCGATGGTGTAGGCGGCTTCGACGTCTTCGACGGTGGCGTCCTCGGCGAAGTTGATGGTCTTGGAGGTGGCCGAGTCGTTGTACTTCTGGAACGCCGACTGGATCATCACGTGCTCACGAGGGCTGATGTCGTGGGCCGAGACGAAGACCTCGGCAGCCTTGGTGGGCATATCGAAGCCCTTGAGGCCCAGGAGGCTGCCGTGGTTGGCCTCGACGGCGGCCATCAGCTCGTCGCTGTAGTAGCCGTGCAGCTTGGCGTGGTCGAGGAAGACCTTGTCCACGTCGACCATGTGGGTGTCGGCCTGCCAGCGCTTGAAGGCGAGGGCGAAGACCGGCTCGCAGCCGCCCGAGGTGTCGGCGATGATCGAGATGGTGCCGGTGGGGGCGATGGTCGTGGTGGTCGAGTTACGGATGCCGTACTCCTTGACCAGGGCGACCAGGTCCAGGTAGTTGGCCGAGGGGTGGCGGTGGGGGTTGCGATCGCGCTCCACGAAGAGGCGCTCGAAGAAGGCGTTGGACTCGCCCTCGTGACCGTCACGGCCCGAGAACTGGCCGCGGAGCTGCGCCAGCTTGATCGAGGCGACCTTGGACTCGAAGTCGATGAAGCTGAAGAGCTCCTCGGCGACCTTGAAGGAGGCCTCGCTACCGTAGCCGACGCCGAGGCGGAACAGCATGCGGGCGAAGCCCATCACGCCCAGGCCGATCTTGCGGGTGGCGAGGGTGACGTCGCGGATCTCGGGGATCGGGTAATGGTTGGCGTCGATGACGTTGTCGAGCAGGTGGGTCGAGACGTGGATCGCCTCGCGCAGGGCGTCGTAGTCGATGGCGGTCTTGCCGCTATCGTCCATGCGCACGAAGTTCTCGACGTTGATCGAGCCCAGGTTGCAGCTCTCGTAGGGGATGAGGGGCTGCTCGCCGCAGGGGTTGGTCGACTCGTAGCCGCCCATCCAGGGCACGGGGCAGTAGCGGTTCATGCGATCGATGAAGACCACGCCGGGCTCGCCGGTGTTCCAGGCGCGCTGGATGATCTCGCGCCACACCATGCGGGCCTCGAGGGTGCCCATGATCTCACCCGAGCGGGGGTTGCGCAGGTGGTAGTGGCTGTTGGCCTCGAGGGCCTCCATGAAGGCGTCGGTGACCGCCACCGAGATGTTGAAGTTGGTGAGCTTGGAGAGGTCTTCCTTGTGGCGGATGAAGTCGAGGATGTCCGGATGGTCGACGCGCAGGATGCCCATGTTGGCGCCACGGCGCATGCCGCCTTGCTTGATGCTCTCGGTCGCGGCGTTGAAGACGTCCATGAAACTGACCGGGCCCGAGCTGACGCCCTTGGTCGAGTTGACCAGGTCGTTCTTGGGGCGCAGGCGGCTGAAGGCGAAGCCGGTGCCGCCGCCGGTCTGGTGGATCAGCGCGGCGTGCTTGATGGTCTCGAAGATGCCGCCCAGATCATCGGGCACGGGCAGGACGAAGCAGGCGCTGAGCTGGCCGGTGCGGGTGCCGGCGTTGGCGAGGGTCGGCGAGTTGGGCAAGAAGTCCAGCTCGTACATGAGGCGGTAGAACCGGGCCTCGGTCTCCTGCACCTCGGCGGGGGTGGCGCCGTAGTCGGCGTCGATGGCGGCCAGCGTCGAGGCGACCCGGCGGAAGAGATCCTCGGGGGTCTCGCAGACCGCGCCGCTCTCGTCCTTGCGCAGATAGCGCTTCTCGAGGACCGTAACCGCATTTTTGCTCAGCATGAATGACTCCTACCAATAACCGTAGCGATGGTGACGAATGGTTTGCGGGGTGTGGGGCGCGTTTGGGCCAGGAGGCCCGGCATCGAAGGTCGAAGGCAGTGCGATCGCAGGATGCCTTGAGGCGCGGAGGGCAAAGGCTCGGCGGGCTTCAGGCCCGGCACGCTACATCTAGTGTCCTCGTGCGCTTCGCTCACTATAGCACCGCTAGATGGGCGTGTCCAGACAGCTAACTCGCCCAGATTGTCAAGTATCCGCCTTAGTCCGCGAGGAAATCCGGCACCGGAGCCAAAACACCCGCAAAGTGATCCAGATCACCGAGTTTTGGTGTTATGTTGCGACAACAGCGGGGCAACAAATCGAGCCATGGAGCCGGATTGGCCGCAGCAAGGACGCGATCTCGGCCTTATTCGCCATTCCGGATGTAAGTCGAGGATTTTTGCCGATGCAGTGGGATTTCAGTACATCACGGCGAAGATACTGAGATTCAATGATTTATCAGTGTTGCGACAATGCGGTAACAATTTTGCAATGCGCAAGGGGAACAAGGGTTAGGGCGGCTCATGACAACATGCGTCTTCGGGTGAAAAAAATTTTGGCCCGCCGGCGGGAACCGCGGCGAGCCTGGTCGAGTCGAGATTGAGGGCGAGAATTGTCAAGGACGGATTGCTCACGACCCCCTCACGATTAATTATCAATTAAACGTCTTGCCAAGGCTCACGGGTTGATTCATAATTTTTATGAAGGGTTCTATGCTTTGTGCCTGAGAGAGAAGGACGGTTCCCGACATGGTGAAATGGTTAGCCTCTCTGTTTCGTGCCATCCGCACCCTTTGGCCAGCCGGTCATGCCGGCAAAGAGGCGGCGACCTGGGTCCCTGATTCACCTTCCCAGCTCATCTCCGCCTGGCACCAGGCCCGCAATTCCCAATCCCTGGGGTTCATTCTGAACCAGGCCCGGATCTCCAAGGGGCTCAGCTTGCTGCAGCTCCAGACCGGCACGGGGATCAATGCGACTTACCTGGTCAAGCTGGAGCACAACCTGATCAACCAGCCCTCGATCTTCGTGCTGGTGCAGCTCGCCGAGGCGCTGGATCTCGATCTCAAGCAGCTCATCCTGCGTCTCGATCCCCGGGCCTACAGCCCTGAGGACCTGCTGGCGCTCGAGCGTCGCTGGCGCCTGTGCCTCCTGGCGCAGCCCGGCAATCGCAACGGCATCCTCATGCTCGAGGCGATTTCCTTGATCTGGGCCCAGATCGGCGCCAGGGCCTCGGGCTCGCGCTGAGTTTCCTTTTCACTGATAAGAGCCCCGGAGCGACGCTCCGGGGCTCTTTTTATTCCGCCCCTTGGTGGGCAGGGGATCGAGGTTATGCCGCTGCGCGAGCCGGCGTGGTGCCCTTGAGCGTGATGAAGGCGAGCACCAGCGCGGTCACCATGACGGCAGCCCCTGCCTGGTAGGGGAGTCCGGGCGCCATATAATAAAGAACGCCGCCGAGGGCGGGGCCGAAGACCCGCGCGAGGGATTCGCTGCTCTGCATGATGCCCATGGCCGTCCCCTGCCCCGCCGAGGCGCCGCGTGAGACGCCGGTCGAAAGGGAGGTGCGCAGCAGGGCCGAGCCTACCCCGAAGAAGCAGAACGCCCCCAGCAGCTGCATGGGGTTCTGGGCCAGGGGGGTGAGGACGAAGCCGATGGCGAGCACCGCGCAGCCGCTGCGGGTGATTGCCGCCTCGCCGAAGCGCGTGATGAGCTTGCCGACCCCGCCGCCCTGGAAGCCGGCCGAGACCAGGCCCATGGCCATGAACATGAGGCCGACCTGGGTCATGGTCAGCTGGAACTGGTCCTTGGCGTACAGGACGAAGGTCGCTTCCATGTTGGTGAAGGCCAGCATCTGGATGAAGGAGAGCAGGTAGAAGGGCCACAGGGTCTGGCCGGTTTTCTTGAGGGCCTCGATGAGGCCGAGGCGCGTGGCGCCGGACGGCTGCCGAGCGGGCAGCGCCAGGAGCACGAAGAGGGCCGTCAGGACCGTGAGGCCTGCGGCCACGAAGAACGGCAGGCTCGCGTTGTGCCCCCCGATGCCACCTGCGATCCCGCCGATGGCGGGGCCCACGACCATCCCGAGCCCGAGACCCGCCCCGAGCATTCCGAGAGCCTTGGCGCGCGACTCGTCGCTGGTGACGTCCCCGGCGTAGGCCATGGCCGTCGGCAGGGCCGCAGCCCCGAAGGCGCCCCCCACGATCCGGGAGGCGAAGAGGACCCAGGGGTCCTGGGCGAGCCCGAAGATCACGAACGACACCGCGAGACCCGCGAGGCCCGTGAGAAGGACGGGCTTGCGGCCGATCCGGTCCGAGAGGCGGCCCCAGAACGGGGCGCACAGGACGTTCATGGCCGAGTAGGAGGCCAAGAGCAGTCCGACCGTTCGCGAGTCGAGCTTGAAGGTGTCGACGGTCAGGTAGGGCAGGGCCGGGATGATGATCCCGAAGCCCGTCATCACGCAGAAGAGCGTGGCGAAGAGGATGAGGATGGTGCGTTTTTCCATTGGGGGGCCTTTCCGGGCGATGGCAATTCCGGAGATCCGGCGGATCGATTCCGCAGATCCGCTGACGAGTCATTGTAACACGGCCCTGTGGGCGGCTCTCGGCCCTACGGGTTATCTACTGAGCCAAACGCTTTGCATCGGGGAAAACTACGTAATTTAAGGGGCTCGTATAGGCAGCGTAGCAGGGGTTGTGCTAAGATTCCGGGGAGCCTAACGGCGTCCTGACGCCTTTTTGTGCCTGTCGGCGCCGGACCGCACCTTTCACAAAGTAGCAGGAATAACACTAAGGAGACGCACGCGTGAACCAATCCGCCCACGATCAGGGTCACCTTGATCACCCGCACGTCGACACGAACCCCTGGCCGCCAGTAGCAGCCCTGGGGATCGTGATTCTGGCGTTCGGCCTGGCTCTTTCGTTCAGTTTCAAGGCCATCGGCTACGCGGTCCTGATGATCGGCGCCATCGTGACGCTGGTCGGGACCATCGGCTGGTGGCGCGACCTGATCCACGAAGCCAACACCCACACCCTGATGACGGCCCATGCCGCCTCCGAGGCTCACAAGCCCGGCCAGGACATGAAGCTCGCGATGATTCTCTTCATCGCCTCCGAGGTCATGTTCTTCGCGGCCTTCTTCGGCTTCTACTTCTACACCAGCACGGGTGCTGCGGTGTGGCCGCCCGAAGGTACGCCCGAAGCCGTCGAGTCGATCCTGCTGCCCGCGATCCAGACCGTGATCCTGGTGATCAGTAGCTTCACCTACACCTACGCCGAGAACGCCCTGATGCGCGACAACCGCAAGGGCCTCGTCGCGGGTCTCGCGATTACCCTGGCGCTGGGCGTCATCTTCATCGCGGGTCAGGTCTTCGAGTGGCAGCACATGCACCTGTCGATCACCGACGGGCAGCTCGGCGCGGCCTTCTTCATGCTCACGGGCTTCCACGGGGTGCACGTGATCGTCGGTGCGATCTTCATCCTCGTCAACCTGGTGCGTGCCATCAAGGGCGACTTCACCAAGACCGACCACTTCGCCCTCCAGGGTGCCGGTTGGTACTGGCACTTCGTGGACGTGGTCTGGCTGATCCTCTTCTTCCTCGTCCTTTACGTCCCTCTCTACAATCTCCGGGGCTAATGCCCCCGTCTCAGTCGTATTCGCCCTTTACTTGGAGGCAAGCAGTGCAAGTTCGATGGCCGTTGCCACGTAATCTCGTCGCCGGGGTGAGCGCCCTGGCCGCCATGCTGGCGGCCCTCCCCGCTCATGCCGTCGGTGGCGTCGTCAATGCGACCCCGATCGCCGATCGGGTCGACGGGGTCTACAACCTCATCTTCTGGTTCACCACCGTGATCTTCATCGGGGTCTGGGTCGCCATGGCCTTCGTCCTGGTGAAGTTCCGCGCGCGCGAGGGCGGCAAGGCCCAGCAGATCCACGGCAACACCGCCCTGGAGATCATCTGGACCGTCATCCCCGCGATCATCCTGATTGCGATCGCGATCCCGACCTACAAGACCATGAAGTACGTCGAGAACGCGCCCAAGCCCGACCTGACCATCCAGGTGGTCGGTCACCAGTGGTTCTGGGAGTACAAGTACCCCGACAACAAGGTCGCCGTCTCGAACGCGGACCTGGTGATCCCGGCCAACAAGGTCGTCAAGGTCCTGGTCTCGTCGGCCGACGTCGTCCACAACTGGGGCGTGAGCGCCCTGGGCTTCTCGTTGGACGCCATCCCCGGTCACATCAACGAGGGCTGGTTCTACGTCAAGGAGCCCGGCGAGCATGAAGGCTTCTGCCGTCAGCTCTGCGGCACCCTCCACGCCAAGATGACCACCAAGGTCATCGCGCTGCCGGATGCCGAGTGGCAGGCCTGGATCAAGGAGAAGGGCGGCGTCATCCCCGCCACCTACAACCTGGCCGAGGGCGAGAAGCCCACCGAGAAGATCCCCCTCGCCGAGGCGCCCTCGCAGGCTCCTTCGGTTGCCCCCAAGAAGGCCGACGGCGCTGCCGTGTACCAGGCCAACTGCGCCTCGTGCCACCAGGCCAACGGCGAAGGCATGCCGGGCGTCTTCCCCCCGCTCGCGGGCGGCGAGATCCCCAACGGCGACGCGACCGAACACATCAAGACCGTGCTCAAGGGCAAGTCGGGCCCCATCACCGTCCTTGGCAAGCAATACAACGGGGCCATGCCTCCGTTCAGCCAGCTGAGCGACGAGGAGATCGCCGCGGTCATCACCTACGAGCGCACCACCTGGGGCAACAAGGGTGGCGCTGTCACCCCCGACCAGGTCAAGGCCCTGCGTTAGGCTTGAGAGGTAGTTGATTCAATGAGCACCCAATCCGCGAGCGTGCACCCGCACGCCCCCACCAAGCCGACCTGGCTGAAGTGGCTGACCACGACCGATCACAAGAAGATCGGCATCATGTACATCTTCACGGCGTTCTTCTTCTTTATGCTCGCCGGCTTCTTCGCCCTGTTGGTGCGCGCGCAGCTGCTCTTCCCGGGCAACACGCTGCTCACCCCCGATCAGTACAACCAGATGGTCACGATGCATGCCTCGGGCATGATCTTCTTCGCGGTCATCCCCTTGCTGGTCGGCTTCGGTAACTACGCGGTGCCGCTGATGATCGGCGCCCGCGACATGGCCTTCCCCCGCGTCAACGCCATCGCCTTCTGGATGCTGCCCTTCGGCGCCCTGATGATGATGTCCAGCTTCTTCCTGGGCGGCGCGGCGGCGGGCGGCTGGACCCAGTACCCCCCTCTCTCGGGCGGCTTCTTCTCGCCCGGGCGCGGCGTGGACATGTGGATCCTCGGCCTGCACGTGGTCGGCGTCTCGTCGATCATGGGCTCGATCAACTTCATCGTCACCATCCTCAACATGCGCGCCCCCGGCATGCGGCTTCACAAGATGCCCCTGCTGTCCTGGACCGTGCTCGTCCAGTCGTGGCTGCAGCTGATCGCGACCCCGGTTCTCGCCGGCGTCCTCACCATGCTGCTCTTCGACCGCAACTTCGGCACCTCGTTCTTCCGCCCCGAGCACGGCGGCGACCCGCTGCTCTGGCAGCACCTCTTCTGGTTCTACTCGCACCCCGCCGTCTACATCATGATCCTGCCGGCCTTCGGCATCGTCTCGGAGATCCTGCCCGTCTTCTCGGGTAAGCCCATCTTCGGTTACCTGGCCATCGCCTACTCGTCGGTCGCCATCGGCGTGCTCGGCTTCGTGGTCTGGGCCCACCACATGTTCGCCACCGGTCTGCCCGTCAGCATCCGCATGGTGTTCATGTTCCTGACGATGCTGATCGCGGTGCCCACGGGCATCAAGATCTTCAGCTGGGTGGCCACCCTGTGGGGCGGTCAGATCCGCTTCACGGTCGCGGCGCTCTACGCGATCGCCTTCGTGGCCTTCTTCCTCATCGGCGGTCTGTCGGGCATCTTCCTGGCGTCGGTCCCGGTCGACGTCCAGCTGACCCACACCTACTTCGTCGTCGCCCACATCCACTACGTGCTGTTCGCCGGCTCCATGCTCGGCATCTTCGCGGCCATCTACTTCTGGTTCCCGAAGATGTTCGGCAAGATGCTCGACGAGAAGCTGGGCATGGTCCACTTCTGGCTCACCATCATCGCGATGAACGTGACCTTCTTCCCCATGCACGTGCTCGGCATCATGGGCATTCCCCGCCGGTACTACACCTACTCGGCGCACCTGACCGAGGTCGCCACCATCAACACGATCGAGTCGATCGGCTCCTTCGTGCTTGGCGTGGCGCAGTTCATCCTGATCTACAACGTCATCGTCTCGCTCAAGAAGGGCAAGACGGCCGGTGACGATCCCTGGGGCGCCAACACGCTCGAGTGGACGGTCTCGTCGCCGCCCCCCGACAACAACTTCGACGTCATCCCCACCATCCGATAGAAAACCAGGGACCAGCGATGCATTCCGAAGAGCTCCATCAACAGGCGATCCAGGACAAGAACAGCAAGACCCTCAAGATGCTGGGCTTGATCATCGTCGGGATGTCGCTCTTCGCATGGGCGCTGGTCCCCATCTACCGGATGGTCTGCACCAAGTTCGGGGTGGGGACCGCTCCCCAGCGCCCGAACTTGGCCAACGTCTCCACGGGGGTCGGCGATCGCCAGATCACCGTTCGGCTTGTCGGCATCACCACTGCCGGCACCCCGGCCTCCATCGAGCCGCTGGAAGAGAAGGTCGTCGTCCGGGTTGGAGAGACCCGCGAGGTCAAGTACCGCTTCAAGAGCTTCGTCGACCATCCCCTCGATTTCCAGGCGGTCCACAGCGTCACGCCGCCGCTCGAGGACCAGCACTTCCACAAGCTGGAGTGCTTCTGCTTCACCAAGCAGACCCTCAAGCCCCGCGAGACCCGGATCATGCCGCTGAGCTTCTGGGTCGATCCCAAGGTCGCGGCCAAGGTCGACACCATCACCCTGCAGTACACCCTGTTCGCCCTGAAGCCGGAGCGCCCGGCCAAGCAACCGGGTTAGCCGATACGAGGAGGTCCCGATGCACACCGAAGAGGCCCATGTCGCCGCTTACCAGGCGAAGAACCGCATGCTTGGTCTGGTCATGCTCGGCGTCATCGCCGCGATGATGCTGCTGGCGTACTTCACCCGCAGCACCCTCTACCACACGGTCTTCAAGTAGTCGCTCCTGAAGCGCCCCGAAGGAGAACCCCTTGGCCAGCCCCGCTGATACCTTCCGACGTTTCCGCCCCCTTCCCGTGGGCATCGTCGTCTTGACCTACTGCTTGATCCTGCTCGGCGCCATCACGCGCCTGATGGGGGCCGGCCTGTCCTGTCCCGACTGGCCCCTCTGCAACGGCAAGCTCATCCCGACCTTCGAGGGCGGGGTCATCTACGAGTGGCTCCACCGCCTGGTCGCGGGAACCGTCAGCATGCTCTTCATGGGCATGCTCGTCTGGATTTTCGTGAACCCCACCCTGCGCAAGCGCCTCTGGAAGCTCGCGCTCTTGGCGGTCGCGGTGCTCGGGGTCCAGATCACCCTGGGGGCGCTGACCGTCACCAAGCTGCTCAAGCCCCTGGTCGTGACCATGCACCTGGGGACCGGCACCCTCCTCTTCTCGACCCTCATCTGCATCGCGGGCGCCACCGTGCTGGCCGCCAAGGACGCCCCGGCCGCTCCGCGCCAGCCCAAGGGCCTCAAGCCCCTCGCCCTTCTCACCCTCGTGGGCGTCTACGGCCAGATCCTGCTGGGCGGTCTGGTGGCCTCCAACTACGCGTCGTGGGCCTGCCCCGACTTCCCCACCTGCCATGGCATGTGGTTCCCGCCCCTGACCGGTTTCATCGGCCTCCACATGATCCATCGCTACGGCGCCTATGCGGTCACCCTGATCGCGCTGGCCCTCTTCGTGGTCGGCCGCAAGGCCGAGGGGCCGCGCATGCGGCTCGGGATCTCGGTGGTCTTCGCCCTGGTCTGCGCCCAGATCGCGCTCGGCATCGCGAACGTGCTCATGAAGATCCCGGTGCCGCTGGCGGCGGCCCACAACGGCTTGGCTGAGGCGATCCTCGCGACCCTGGTGGCCCTCAACTTCGCCCTCTGGCACCGCGGTGCCGCTGCGGCGAGCGACACCGCGTCCGCGCGGGAGGAGGCGCTGAAGGCATGAGTGCAGTCCACGTTTCCACGCGCCCCTCGGTCCTCGACGTCCTGCGCGACTACTACCAGCTCACCAAGCCCACCATCGTCATGCTGATGCTGGTGACGGGCCTTCCCGCCATCCTGATGGCGGGCAAGGGCTTCCCCGCTCCCTGGCTGATGGTCGTGGCCCTCCTGGGCACGGCCATGGCCGCCGGCGCGGCGAGCGCGCTCAACCACTGGTACGACCGGGACATCGACGGCCTGATGGAGCGGACCAACCGCCGCCCCATCATCTCGGGCAGCGTGGGCCCCAACCAGGCCCTCGCCTTTGGTCTCATCATGAGCGCCCTGTCGGTGCTCCTCCTGGGCTTCTTCGCCAACTGGCTCTCGGCCTTTTTGGCCTTCGTCGCGATCTTCTACTACGTGGTGATCTACACCATGTGGCTCAAGCGCCGCACCCCGCAGAACATCGTGATCGGCGGCGGCGCGGGCTCCATGGCTCCGCTCATCGGCTGGGCGGCTATCACGGGGAACGTGGGCTTGCCTGCCTGGCTCATGTTCCTGATCGTCTTCATGTGGACCCCGCCCCACTTCTGGGCGCTCGCGCTTTACCGTCGCACGGACTACGCCAAGGCCGGCGTCCCCATGATGCCGGTGGTCGCGGGCGAGGATTCCACCCGCCTGCAGATCGTCGTCTACACCGTCCTGCTGGTCGCCACCACCCTGGCCCTCCACTTCACCAAGGCCACGGGCCTGATCTATTTGGTGGGCGCCCTGGGGCTCGGGGCGAGCTTCACGGTGGGAGCTTTCAAGCTCTACCGCGAGAAGACCGATGCGGCGGCCAAGAAGCTCTTCATGCAGTCGATCTTCTACCTTCTCATCCTGTTCGTGCTCTTGTTCGTCGATGAGGTGGCGCGTATCGCGCTGCCTATCCTGCGCTAGGAGGCCAGCCGTGAAGGCCAAGGCGTTGTTGCTCGCATGTGTCGTGGTGGGGGCCCTCGCCCCGGCGGCGCTCGCCGCCCCCCGCGAGGTGAACGTTCACTTCCGTGGGACGGTCGACAAGGGGCTCCCCCTCGACTTCGGCCCCACCCGCCCCGCGCTGCGGGTGAAGCTGGGTGAGAAGCGCACCATCCCCTACCGCCTGACCAACTTCACCAAGGAGCCCATGCACCTGAAGGCCGTCCTCAAGGTCGAGCCCGCCGAGGCGACCAAGGCCTTCCGGGTGGTGAAGGGCTTGAGCCTCTCCCCGGTGCTGGTCCAGCCCGGCGAGAGCAAGGTGCTGCCCGTGGAGTTCGTGGTGGCGCCGGACCTGCCGACTTCGGCCCCCGAGCTGACGGTGGGCTTCGTGCTCTCCAAGGGGGCGAAATGAACAACGGCAAGCTGGTCATCGTGGGGATCTTCGCCTGCGTGATCGCGGGCGGGCTCTGGATGCGCAGCGCGGCCTCGAGCCAGTGGAACACCACCCTGGCCTTCTACCACGAGCACCGCCCCACCATCGCGCGCTACGAGGCTTTGCACGAGAAGGTCCGGGCCCTGCAGCTCAAGCCGTCGCGTGAGACCGTGGCCCTTGCGACCGAGGCCCGCAAGCTTGCCGATCAGGCGCGTACGATGACGGCCCCCAACGGTCGGACCATGCGCACCCAGGCGAGCGAGATCGCCTACGCGGAGCAGGTCGAGGCCTGGGCGCAGGAGCTGGCGCGCACGGGCCGATCCGTCGAGGAGGCCTCGCCCTCATTCCTCGATCTCGAGGCCACCTACGGCGCGCTGGTCGGGCAGGTGCGGATGGACGATCCGGAGTATCCCTTCCGGCTGCCGCCCGCGCCGGGCACCATGCCGACCCCCAAGCCCCGGCGCATCATCTAGGGCGCGGCGCGAAACCAGCTTTCAAACAGGCGGTGACCATCGGTCATCGCCTGTTTGCTGCTTTCAGGGGCTCTGGGGCGGAGCCTGCTCGGGCCCTGGCCGCTTGCTCTCTTCGGGCTCGCTGGCGACGAACTCGCCCTCGTGGAGGGGGGCGCGGTACTGGAGCGCGGTCCAGACGACCAGCCCGAAGACCAGGGCGGAGAAGAGGACCATCATCCCCCCGAAGAAGAAGATGGCCGCGTTGGCCTGGACCCAGTGGCCGGATGAGACGGCGACGGGCATGGAGGCCCTCCTTTCACGCAGGGGGATTACGGCTCGGAGGCGAATTGCCGGCGCAGGTGCTGGTACTCGTCCCAGCTGATCTCGCCGCGCTCGTAGCGCGCCCGCAGCTCGGCCCGGCCCGACTGGATCAGGTCTCGCTCGTTCGGCTCGGTCGCCTCGAAGGCGTAGGGGGCTGCGGCGGCGCTCGCAGGAACGGACTCGATGTAGAGGTAGACGACCGCCCCGAACAGGATCAAGGGCAGCAGGATGGCGATGCCGTTGCCGCCGTACCCCTCGCCCCGGATCGAGCCGTTGAGCAGGCCGACCGCCACGTAGGCGAACCCCATGACCGCCCCGTAGAGGTGGTAGCCGATGAGGCGCACGAAGGCTTCTTGAGGCCCGTAGTTGATCCCCCAGATCCCCGGATCGCTCTCCTGGCCCTCGCGGATGTGGGGGTTGAGCTGCCGGCCGATGCTGATCAGCGGCATGGAGAGGAGCCAGTGGTAGATCCCGAAGCCCGTCCCCACGAAGGTGGCGAGCCACAGGACCCCGGGCAGGCCCAGGTAGGCGAAGAGGCCGGCGTAGATCAGGCCGAAGACCACGCCTATCCCCAGGTGCATCAGCAGGCCGATCAGCGCGGCGTTCCGGTCGATCTGGGGCCGGACGATGCCGCCGAGGAGCCGTCCGAAGTCGATGTGGACGAAGCCCAGCGCGAGCATGAGGGTCATGAAGCCGGTGAAGGCGGTGGTCGCCCAGACGGCCGCAGCGATCGCGTTATAGAGGTTGAACGGCATGGCGAACCTCCTCTCCGTGCGCGGGAGTGTAGCAGGCCGTGTCGCCAGCGCCTAGTGCGAACCGGCAGAAAATGAACCCCCGCTCGGGCGAGCGGGGGTCGAGGTTTTACTTGGCCCGCTTGGCGTGCGGGATGAGGCCCAGGTCGTTCATGTGGCTGCGCATGCCGACCAGGTAGCCCACGGCGCCGAGGGCGAGGATTACGATGGAGCCCACCGAGAACCAACCGACGTTGCCGCCGAGTGCGCTGAGGGTTCGCGGATCCAGCCCGACGCTGCCCGGCATGTAGATGCCGCCCTGGGCCGCCTGGGCGCCTGCGACGGCGCCGGTGGTCGCGCTGGCGGCCAGGGTGCCGGCGAAGAGGCCGAAGAGCAAGGGCAGGGTCAGCACGACGGACGCGTAGATGATGCCGTTGACCGCCCCGGGGTAGCGCGAGCGCAGGTTGGAGGTCCAGCCCGCGAGCACGGCCCCGACGAAGGTCGAGACGAGCATGATGAGCCCGACGGTGAAGCCAATGGTGGCGGCGGACTGCGCCGGGTTGATGGCGCGGGCGGCGATCGCGAACGCCGAGAGGATCGTGGCGCAGGCGAGATAGGCGAAGAAGCCGCCCCAGATGGATCCCCAGTGCACCAGGTCGGCGCCGAAGGGCTCGACCTTCTCGAGGCGCGTGACCGTCATGTTCTCGACCATCTCAGGGTGCGCGGTGGTCACGTTCCGCGCCATGAGCATGTTCCGGCGAATATCGAGATCCACGTCCGACGCCGAGGGCGCGTTGGCCTCTGGGCGATTGTAATCCCGTTCCATCCTGTGCCTCCTTTCCAGTCCCATGGGTGGAAGACGCCCTGATGCCGGCAACGTAATATAGCTCAACGTCGTTGGCAAGCACCGCTCTTTCCCTCTGGGCGCGCCGTTTCACCCTCTCGTTTGGTATCCTGGGGGAATGGAACCCGAATCGTCTCTTTCCCGCGAGGTCTTCGTCCGCGAGGGCGTGGGGCAGCTGGGCCAGCGTTTCGGCCTGCTCTTCGGGGCGTGGCTGGGCCTCTCGCCCAAGCCGCCCGTGGAGCCGCCGGATCGTCGTGTCCTGCGCCCTCCCGGCGCGCTGCCCGAAGAAGCCTTCCTGAAGGCCTGCACCCGCTGCGACGCCTGCGCGGCGGCTTGTCCCGCCTTCGCCATCAAGGTGGCGGGGCGCCTGGACCCGGTCGCCGCGGGCACGCCCTACTTGCACGACCCGCTGCGATCGCCTTGCCTGTTGTGCGAGGATGCGCCGTGCATCGCCGCTTGCGAGCCGGGTGCGCTCGTTCCAGGCCCCTTTCGCCTGGGCCGCGCGGAGATCGCCGAGGATCGTTGTGTGGCGTTTGCCGGCGAGGCGTGCACGGCCTGCGCCGAGGCCTGCCCGCTCGGCGAGGAGGCGATCGTCGTGCGGGAGGGGCGGCCCATCGTGGTGCCCTTGGGCTGCGTGGGTTGCGGGCAGTGCCTGGGCGCGTGTCCGGCCCCGGGCGGGGCGATCGCGCTGCGGCCGATGCCGTAACGATTCGTAAGCAGGGGGATCTATCGCCGCAAGCTGTGGTAGAATGTCGCAGGAAGCGATCGAGGGCTCGCCCTTGGCGCAACCGGCGCCAATCGCCGCAAATCTTTCTCGATTCCTAAGGAGTGAACTTCTCACCATGATGCTCGCACTCGCCTCGGCCGCCGCTGGCTTCGGCCACCTCGTGAACGGTTACTGGTACCCTGGCGCCACGGGACAGATCGTCCTGCTCTACGCCTTCACGGTCCTCTTCACCTTCATGGGCTCCTACTGGTTCGGTCTCGCCTTCAAGCAGCGCTCCATGCGCTCCTGGATGGAAGGCGCCCTCAAGGCGACCGTCGCCTGGACCGTCACCATCGTCGCGGCCATCCTGGTCCCCATCGGCCTCTACGGCATGGGCGTCACCGCGCTTCAGAACAAGGTCGTGGGTGGCATGACGATCACCCCCTTCATCGCCGAGAGCATCTCGGGCGCGCTGACCTTCGGCATGACGATCACGCTCCTGGTCCTGATCGTGGCCTTCTTCTACACCAAGGGCGCGGCCTGGTTCCTCAAGCCCTAGTCTCTCTTTCAAACGCCCGAAGGCCCCGCTCGAATCCGAGCGGGGCCTTCGGGCGTTTGGGGCTAGCCACTCGTCGGCAGGACGTTGCTGAAGATGATGCGCTTCTTGAGATCCGTGAGGGCCATGCGATCCTCGGTGCCCCACGGGTTGCTGAAGTAGACCTGGTCGTCGGCGATCCGGGTCACGAGGATCTCGTGGACGCCGTGGATCTTGCCCTGGGCGTCCGGCTTGCCCCACCTGAGCGCGACGGGCACGGGGGATCCGCCATTGGCCGACTGGCGGATGGTCGCGAGCATCGAGTCCTTGAAGGCGTCGATCTGGCCGGCGGGATGCTCGCCGATATCGAGGAGGCGAGGCTTGCCGTCGATCAGGCCCGAGAGCACGCGCTGCACGCCCGTCTGGCCGAGGCCCTGCCCCCCGGTCTCGACGTGCACGTCCTTGGCGTTGTCGTAGTTGGTCTTGTCGCCGTTGCCGTACTCCATGAGCGAGGCTTGCCAGAGGCGGGCCGACGCGGTGCGTCGCGTCCCGTCGGCGGTCTCGGTGCCCGGCTCGCGCAGGATCGCATCACCGTTCGCGAGGTTTACCGAGCCCTGGGGCGAGGCGAGGCCCGCGACGATGCGGGCGTACTCGGCGGGCTGCGTCAGCGCCATGAGGATCTGGAGGGTGGAGACGGTGCAGGTGCCCTTGTTGTGCTGGTTGATGATCGAGGGCAGGGCGATCTCCTGCAAGAGGTCGCTCACCAACTCGCCCCGCTTGAGGCTCGCGTGGATCGGCTCGCTCGCAAGCCGATCGAGCGTCTGCAAGAGCGTCTTGCCGTCATCGGCGAGCGGGGCGCCAATCAGCTTCCCCTCGATCAAGAGGACCTGGAGCGCGAGTCGGGCAGCGGGATCCTGCTCGGTCTGGGCCTTGATGTGCTCGTAGGCGACCTTCTGCGCGGCGTCCAGCTTGGCGAGCGTCGCTTGTTCGAGGGGGGCGTTGCTGGCGAGTTGCTGCTTGGCGAGGGGGGCGTTGCCGGGGCTGTTTGCGTCACGACCGTCGCGCAGGGTGGTCCTGAAGCCATCGGTGGGTTGGACGGGCTTTGCGATGAGCCAGAGCGTCTCCGCGTCGCGGCGCACGTCGGAGGCCGTCCGGCCCCCTGGGGGATTCGAGGCCGATGCGGGGGGCGTGGTGCCGATGAACAGCTCGTCGACGTCCATCCGAACAGGAGCGGGGCTCGGAGCCGCTGCGGCACGCGGCGCAGCCGCAGCTTGAGGCTTGCCGGCCGGGGCGGTTGGGGGGATGGAGGGGCTCGACGGGGTTCGGATCATGGGGGCTCTTTTCTGCGAAGCTTCCTTGCTTGGTATATACCCCGGATCAATCCGGCGCTTGCTGGGTATGGGCCTTGTAGGCCATCCCCACCGCATAGGAGCCGCCAATGCCATCGGAGATTCCCGACACCATCGAAACGTCGCGCTCGCTCTATCAAGCCCTCACCGCTCGCCCTGTGAGGCTCGGCATCTCGTCCGAAGAGGTCTTGAGGGCCCTTGCCCAGGGAGCGAAGGGCATCCTGGTGGAGCTGCCCTGGGGCGAAGGGCGGCATCAGATCGTCGTGACGCAGGTCGATGCGCGCCGGATCCGCTTCTTCAACGCGCAGCGCACGGACGCGCCCGCAGGTACGGTGCTCGGAGCGCCGGGTCCCGAACGCCGCGTCGAGGCGAACGGCGAGGAGAGCATGGACCTGGTACGCTTCGTCGCCCTCTTCGCCCAAGGGGGCAAGGCCATGCTTCAGGGCGCCTAGAGGAATACAGCCCTCTCTTTCGCTGGGATCCGCGCTACAATAGAGATCCCGCCATCTAGAAAGAGAGCCCTTACTTGAAACGCGACGCCCTGGAGTATCACTCGCGCGGTCGCAAGGGCAAGATCGAGGTCGTCCCGACCAAGCCTTGCCTGACCCAGCGCGATCTGTCCCTCGCCTATTCCCCCGGTGTGGCCGAGCCCTGCCGCGCCATCGCCCAGGATCCCGAGGCGGCCTACGAGTACACGGTTCGCGGCAACCTGGTCGGCGTCATCACCAACGGCACGGCGGTGCTGGGCCTGGGAGACATCGGGCCGCTCGCGAGCAAACCCGTGATGGAGGGGAAGGGGATCCTCTTCAAGCGCTTCGCGGACCTGGACGTCTTCGACATCGAGGTGGACGAGAAGGACCCCGAGCGCTTCATCCAGACGGTCAAGTCGCTCGGCCCCACCTTCGGGGGGATCAACCTCGAGGACATCAAGAGCCCCGAGTGCTTCATCATCGAAGAGCGCCTCAAGGCCGAGATGGACATCCCGGTCTTCCACGACGACCAGCACGGCACGGCGATCATCGCCTCGGCGGCGCTCCTCAATGCCCTCGAGATCACCAAGCGTAAGATCGAGGAGGCCAAGGTGGTCTTCTGCGGCGCCGGTGCGGCCGCCATCTCCTGCGCGCGCCTCTTCCTCAAGCTGGGGGTGCGACGCGAGAACCTCGTGATGGCCGACAAGGACGGGGTGGTCTACCAGGGCCGGACGGTGGGGATGAATCCCTACATGGCCGAGCTTGCGGCCGATACGCCGCACCGCACCCTGGCCGAGGCCATGGTGGGGGCGGACGTGTTCGTGGGGCTCTCGACCCGCGGCGTCGTGACTCCCGAGATGGTCAAGACCCTCGCCCCGCACGCCATCCTCTTCGCGCTCGCGAACCCCGAGCCCGAGATCACTTACGAGGAGGCCAAGGCGGTCCGGCCGGACATCCTGATGGGCACCGGTCGCTCCGACTATCCCAACCAGATCAACAACGTCCTGGGCTTCCCCTACATCTTCCGCGGGGCCATGGACGTGCGGGCGCGCTCGATCAACGACGAGATGAAGCTCGCCGCCGCCTATGCCCTGGCCGATCTGGCCAAGCAGGACGTGCCGGACCAGGTGCTCGCGGCCTACTCGTCGAAGCACCTGGAGTTCGGGCCGAACTATATCATCCCCAAGCCCTTCGACCCGCGCGCGCTGCTCTGGGTCGCGCCAGCGGTCGCCAAGGCGGCGATGGAGAGCGGCGTGGCGCGTATGCCCATCGAGGACTTCGACGCCTACCGCGAGAGCCTGGAGAAGCGCTTCGGCCAGCGCCGCGCGCTCATGCGCTTCATCACCAACCGCGCGAAGCGCGACCCCAAGCGCATCGTCTTCCCGGAAGGGGACCAGGAGAAGATCCTGCGCGCCGCCCAGATCCTGCTCGACGACGGCATCGCGCAGCCGGTGCTGCTCGGCGATCCCCTCAAGATCCGGATCATGGCCGAACGCCTGAATCTGCCCCTGCGCGGCGCCGAGCTGGTCGATCTGCACCACGAGCCCTCGCGCCACCGCTACGCGCAGATGCTCTTCGAGCAACGGGGACGCAAAGGCGTGACCTTCCACGACGCCTCGCGCCTCATGCACCAGTCCAACTACTTCGGCACCATGATGCTTAAGTGCGGCGAGGTGGATGGCCTGGTCTCGGGCCTGAGCTACGACTACTCGGAGACCATCCGCCCGGCGTTGCAGATCATCGGGCCGCGCAGCGATCGCACCGTCGTCGCCGGCATCTACGTGCTGGTCTTCAAGGATCGTTTGCTGTTCCTGTCCGACGCGACGGTCAACTACGATCCCACCGCTGAGCAACTCTGCGAGATCGCGGTGGGCAGCGCCGCGACGGCGGGCTTCTTCGGGGTCGAGCCGCGCATCGCCTTCCTGTCGTTCTCGAACTTCGGCAGCTCCAAGCACCCCTCGGCCCTCAAGATGCAGCGTGCCACCGAGCTGACCAAGGACATGCTCCCCACCGTGGTGGTGGACGGCGAGATGCAGGCGGACACCGCCGTGCATCCCCCTTCGGCGGATCCCTTCAGCTTCTCGGCCATCCAGGGGGATGCCAACGTGCTGATCTTCCCCGACCTTCAAAGCTGCAACATCGCCTACAAGCTGTTGCACCGGGTGGGCGGCGCGGAGGCCGCCGTCGGTCCCATCCTGATGGGGATGGCGAAGCCCGTGAACGTCTTGCAGCACGGGGCTGACGTGGATGAGATCGTCAACGTCACGGCCATCACCGTGAGCGAGGCGCAGCGCTTCCCGCTCTAAGCGGCGGGCTGTTACAATCGAGACGCAACGCGGCACGTGAAGGAGCGAAGAGAAGGATGGAACGCGCGCAAGCCGTCATCATCGGCGGTGGGATCATCGGAGCGTCGATTGCCTACCACTTGGCCCGTAAGGGCATGAAGGACGTGGTCTTGCTGGAGAAGGAGCTCTTCTTCGGCAAGGAGTCCACGGCCAAGTGCGCGGGCGGTATCCGGGCCCAGTTCTCCACCGAGGTCAACATCAAGCTCTCGCTTGAGTCCATCAAGCACTTCGAGCGCTTCGCCGAGGAGATGGGCGCCGACGTCGAGTTCCGACAGGTCGGTTACGTCTTCATGTCCACGACCCCCGAGGCCTGGGACCGCTCCCAGAAGGCAGCCGCCTTCCAGCGCTCGCACGGGGTGCCCGTCGAGCTGCTTTCTCCCGATCGCATCAAGGACCTCTGCCCCGAGCTCGAGGTCTCGGACGTGCTGGGGGGCAACTTCTGCGCGCTCGACGGCCTTGCCGATCCCCACGGCTTCCACCAGGCCTACCTCAAGGCGGCTCGCTCGCTGGGCGTCACCATCCACGTGGAGCGGCCGGTCACCGGCTTCGAGACGGCGGGCGATCGCGTCGTCGCGGTCAAGACGAGCAAGGGCGATATCGCCTGCGACACGGTGATCATGGCCTCGGGCGCCTGGACCGGCGAGCTCGGGCGATCGCTCGGCATCGACATCCCTATCGTGCCGGTGCGCCGACAGATCGTGACCACCGCGCCGCTGTCCTGGATCGATTCGCGCTGGCCCATGATGGTGGACAACGGCACCGGGCTCTACATGCACCCCGAGTCGGGCGGCTTGCTCTTGGGCATGGCCAACAAGGCCGAGCCCGCGGCCTTCAACACCAACGTGGACGAGGCCTTCACCATGGAGATCGTGGAAGCGGCCTTCACGCGCTTGCCCCGTCTCGAAGAGGCCTCGATCAACGCGGCCTGGGCCGGCCTCTACGAGGTTACCCCGGACCATCACCCGATCCTCGGCCACTTGCCCAGCTTCCGTAACGCCATCGTGGCGGCGGGCTTCAGCGGCCACGGCTTCATGCATGCGCCGGCCTGCGGCGAGGTCATCGCGGAGCTTGCGCTCGGCGAATCCTTGAGCATCGACATCTCGCCGCTCGGCATCGAGCGCTTTGCCGCCGCCGAGGGGCAGGGCCAAGAAGAGGTCATGGTCATCTAGTTGATGGGTTGACTTCGGTCACTAAAACGCAGACAGCCCGCCGAAGATTCGCCGGGCTGTCTGCGTTTTGTTGTTGATGATGCCGTGTGATTGTGGGTGTTGTGCTAATCCTGCTAAGGCTGTGACGTGTTATGGTTTTTATGATGTCTTGTGCTCAAAGCGGTTTTGTTGAAATGAGGATTTAGGGTGATTGTTGTCATGTTGTTCGTCGGATAACTTATGTTCTGTGTTGAGATAAAAACGTCATGGGCGCCCCGGAGAAGCTCCGAAGCGCCCATGTTAGCGGGAGTTCGTTAGGCCGAGAGGACCTTATTGAGGCGCTCGAAGGCCCAGTCGATCTCTTCCTGGCTCACGATGAGCGGAGGCGCCAGGCGGATGACCGTGTCGTGGGTCTCCTTGCACAGGAGGCCTTCGGCCATCAGCTGCTCGCAGAAGACGCGGGCAGGCTTGTTGAGCTCGATGCCGATCAAAAGGCCGCGGCCGCGGACTTCCTTGATGTGCGGGCTCTTGATCGCGCGCAGCTTGTCCATGAGGTAGTTGCCGAGCTTGGCCGAGTTCTCGACGAGCCCTTCGTCGGTCAGCACCGAGAGGGCGGCGCGGGCCACCGCGCAGGCCAGCGGGTTGCCGCCGAAGGTGCTGCCGTGCTGGCCGGGCTGGAACACGCCCATGACCTCGTCGCTCGCGAGCATGGCCGAGACCGGGTAGAAGCCGCCCGAGAGGGCCTTGCCGAGCACCAGCACGTCGGGGCGGATGCCCTCGTGCTCGAAGGCGAACAGCTTGCCCGTGCGGCCGAGGCCCGTCTGGATCTCGTCGGCCATGAACAGGACGTTGTGCTGCTTGAGAAGCGCCGCGACGCCGGTCATGTAGCCCGCGGGCGGAACGTAGATCCCGGCCTCGGCCTGGATCGGCTCGACGAGGAAGGCGCAGGTGTTGGGGGTGATGGCCGCTTCGAGGGCCGCGAGGTCACCGAAGGGGACGACCTTGAAGCCGGGGGTGAAGGGGCCGAAGCCGTCCTTGTAGCTCTCCTCGGTCGAGAAGCCGACGATGGTGGTGGTGCGGCCGTGGAAGTTGTTGGCGCAGACCACGATCTCGGCCTGGTTTTCGGGGATGCCCTTGACCTTGTAGCCCCACTTGCGGGCGGCCTTGATGGCGGTCTCGATAGCCTCGGCGCCCGTGTTCATGGGCAGCACGCGGTCGAAGCCCGTGAGCTGGACGAGCTGCTCGTAGAGCAGGGGCAGCTGGTCGTTGCGGAAGGCGCGCGAGGTGATGGTGACGCGCTCGGCCTGGCCCTTGAGGGCTTCCAGGATGCGGGGGTGGCAGTGGCCCTGGTTGACCGACGAGTAGGCGCTCAGGAAGTCCATGTAGCGCTGGCCCTCGACGTCGTAGAGCCAGACCCCCTGGCCCGATTCGATGACCAGATCCAGCGGGTGGTAGTTGTGGGCGCCGAAGCGCTCTTCTTTTTCGATGTAGTCGCGCGTATGGAGGGCGCCAGGGACCAACTCGTTCATGCGATTCCTTTCACGGGGGACGTTTCAGGGATGCCTTCCTCCCTACCATAGCGCGATCGCGGCCCCAGCGCCACCCCGCCCCCTATTCCTCGTCATCCGCCTCCTCGAAGACCTGGAGGGTGTCGATGAGGGCCGCCTCCAGCTCCATCATCGCCAGGAAGTCCTCGGCGTCCTCCTCGGTGCCGACGGCGGCGACCAGCTGCTCGAAGGTGACCTCTGAGCCTTCCGGGAAGGGTTGGCCGAAGCGCTCCTTGCGCCGCTCCATCAAGGCGTCCACGATGAGCAGCGCCTCGTGCAGGTCCAGGGTCACCGAGATGGCCGGCTCGTTGTGCGGAATCAGGTAAGCCATGCCCTCTTCTCCCCTCTAGTGCTCGGGTGGCGAGGCGGGCAAGGTGAACCAGAAGCGGCTCCCCTTCCCGGGCGCGCTCGTCACGCCGATTTGCCCCCCGTGCGCTTCGACCAGGTCCTTGCTGATGCTGAGGCCGAGCCCCGAGCCGCCACGCTTGGCACCCGAGGCGAGCTGGCTGAAGCGCTTGAACAGCTTGGGCAGATCCTCCTCGGCGATGCCCTCGCCCGTGTCCACCACCTCGCACCGGATTCCCCCGGCCTCTTGTCGCGCCTCGATCCGGATGAGGCCCCCCGGCGGCGTGAACTTGATGGCGTTGGTCAACAGGTTGATGAGCACCCGCCCGATCCGCTCGGCGTCCATGCGAATCGGCATGGTCTCTGGGGCCAGCGCGAGGGAGAGCTTGAGCTTGCCACGTTCCACCTGGGGGCGGAGGCTGCGGGCGACCTCGCGCACCAAGTCCGCGAAGTCGCTCGTCTCCAGCTTGAGGGCGAATCGCTTCGCCTCGATCCGGGCGAAGTCGAGCAGGTTGTCCACTAGATAGGTCAGGCGCTCGGAACTTTTCAGGATCTCGGTGACGAACTCGCGCTGCTGGGGGCCCAACGGCCCACCCAGCTCGTCTTCGAGGAACTCGGCATAGCCCACGATCGAGGTCAGAGGGATCCGCAGGTCGTGGCTGATGGCGTCGAGGAAGCTGCTCTTGAGCCGGTCCTGCTCTTGTAGCGCGGCGTTCTTGGCCTTGAGCTCCGCTTCGAAGCGCTTGCGCTCGCCGATGTCCCGGTAGATGCCCGAGTAGCCCATCAGCCTGCCGAGGCTGTCTCGAATGGGCGAGAAGGCGATCGCCACGTCGAGGCGCGTGCCGTCCTTGCGTAGGCGCTCGGCCTCAAGGTGGGCGAGGTGTTCGCCCTTCTCGAGCCGCTCCAGGATGGCCTCGCTCGAGTATTGGCCGTCGGGCGGGACGACCAGCGAAATCGCCTGGCCGAGCGCCTCTTCGGCGGTGTACCCAAAGAGGCGTTCGGCGCCTCGGTTCCAGGCGATGAACTTCCCGTTTCGTCCGATCCCTACGATCGCATCCTCGCTGTCCTCGACGATGGCGGCCAGGTTGCGGTACGCCTCCTCGGCGTGCCGACGAAGGATGAAGAGGCCGATCTGGGTGCCGACGCTGGCCATGAGCTTCATGACCTCGGGCTCAGGGGGACGCGCCCGATCGCTGAAGAACTCCATGGTGCCGAGAAATTCGCCGCCGCCGAGGATGGGGAAGCCGAACGCGCCGCGGAAGTGCTGCCCGGCTGAGGCTTGGCGCCTCAAGAAGCGCGGATCGTCGTCCATGTCCTCGAACCAGACGGGGGCCCGCGATTGCCAGATGAGCCCCGGCAGCTCGCGCCCCTCCTCGTATTGCGCCGTCCGGCTAAGCGCGGCGAACGCGCCGTCCTCCAGCGAAGGCTGGTGCCAGCTCACCTGCCATTGCAGGAGATGGGCGCCGGGCTCGACGAGCCACAGGTTTCCCAATTGCCAGTCCAGGTACTCGGCGATGGTTTGGAGGATTCGGGGGGCGACCTCTGCGAGGCTCTTAGCCTCTGCCAGCATGCGGGTGAGGTCGTACTGGAGCGCCAGGTGTTGCTTGCTCAGCGCGGCGCACGCCGCCAGCGAGGCGCTGCGCTGCTGAGGCGCCGCGTCGAGGAAGGTGGTTTTGGCCTGCTTCTTGCCCATCCGCCGCCCGTTTCCTCTCTGCCCGTACCGGGGATCTTCGTGCATGCCGCCCGTCGCGACAAGCCCTGCCAGCGCGCTGTGCCCACAAGAAAGCGGCCCGGGCATCTGCCCGGGCCGCGCGCCTTCAAACGGCGTAATTTAGAAGACGACGTGGCGCCCCTTCTGCCGGCGGCAGAACATGGCGATGGTCGCCGCGGCGTCGCCGACCCCGGTGTTGCCCGAGCCGCCGATGCCCGACGCGCCGAACTCTTCCCACTCGAGGGCCGAGTCGGTGCCGTCGTTCTCCTTGAGCATGCCGGCGATGACCTTGCGGGCCTTCTGGAGCTTGCGATCGTCGCGGCTCCAGATCGAGCAGGCCAGGTCGTGCGAGTTGATGAGCAGCGAGAACTTGAGGAAGGCCTCGAAGCCGTCGAGCTCCATCGCGCACAGGATCGGCATGAAGAACTCGGTGGTCGCGATCTGGAACTCGATCTCGCCCTTGCCGTCCCAGTCGGCCTTGACCATGGAGTCGGGCTTGACCTTGACGATCAACGGCGCGATGACCTCGGCGTTGTCGGCGTAGTCGTTACCGCTGACCTTGCCGCCCTCGCGCAGGATCTCGAGGCCGGCGGCCTTGGCGCCCTCGCGGATGTTGGTGACGGTCTGGGCCTTGTGAACCATGTTGGGGCCGATCACCTTGGTCTTGTCGGTGAAGGCGGGGTTCAGGATCTCCCAGGTGTCCATCTCGGCGTTGACGTAGGCGATCACCTTCTTGAGGGTCTCGGGCGAAGCCGCGATGCCGTGCAGGGTGGTGCACTTGTGCGAGCTGAAGCCGAGTTTGGAGTAGGTGAGGCGGATGGCGATCTTCTGGAGCTCCTCATCCGAGTAGCCGTCGTCGATCCAGCTCCAGTTGCAGCCGCCGCCCTCGAACTTGAGGGTACGGATGCCGCGGCCGGCCTGGATGTTCTTGGCGGTCTGCTCGGAGCCCGTCAGCGACGCGACGGCGATGCGCGGATCGGTCGCGAGGCTCGAGATGCCCGAGCCGAAGCCTTCGAGCTTCTGGACGGCGCGGGGATCGGCGCCGGCGGCGAGCAGCATGCGGATCATGACCGTGCTCGACACCGCCCCGTAGGGGTGGCCCTTGAAGATCAGGGGGGCGTTGGCCATGTAGGCGCCGATCAGCTGGATGACCGGGATGCCGTAGATGAAGTTCATGGGGGTGATGAGGGCCACCACGCCCGCGGGCAGGTACGGGTTCTTCCAGTACGAGTGGCCGTCCACCATCTGGGGGATGACCTCGCCCATCATGGCCTTGTCGGCGTTGCCGCCGATGTGGTCCGCGGCGCGCTTGGCTTCCCAGTAGTCCTTGTCGCCTTCGAGGCGGGTCTTGGGGATCTCGTGGCGGATCTCGCGCATGACCTCTTCGTAGTAGTACTCGAGCAGGCGCGAGAAGTTGTTGACGACGAACTTGCGGTAGGTGACGACCTCATCCGACCACTTGAGCGAGCTCCAGAAGTCGTAGGCGTAGGAGACGGCGAGCTCCACGTCCTCGGGCTGCGAGTCGGGCACCTCGGCGAAGGGGACCCGCTTGTCCCACAGGGTGGGAAGGGTCACCATCTTGCCATTCTTGGGCAGGCGCCACTCGCCCGCGATGAAGTTGCGGGTGGGGATGGGCTTGGCGTCCGGAGTGCTGGGCAGCTCGCTGTAGGGGAAGAGGTACGAACGCAGCGCTTCGAGCTCGGCGTCGCGCAGGCCGCACGAGAAGAGCGACCAGTCGGCGCGGCGCTTCTCGTACATGGCGGCGATGGGATCGACGCCGATCTGGCCGTTCTGGTTGAAAGCCTGGATCGAGGCTGCGAGGGCCTCCAGGTTGAACGTCACGCCGGGGTTGGCGTGCTGGGTGGGTTTGTTCATCGTCTGAGTCAAGGTGACGCTCTCCTCGTCGAGGGGCTCGCTTTGCGAGCCGGTGCGAACAGGTCCGGTTCCTGATTCTACACCGAAAGCCGCCCCCGCGCTCGTCCCCCGACCATCACCCCCACGAAACCTTGCGCCCCCTCAGGGCGTTCACCGCCCGCCAGAAGCCGATGCCCAGCGCGGTCTTGGCGTGGAAGGTCAGGCGAGTGATGCGGCCGTAGTGCTTGTCGATCAAGAGGGCGCGGCTATGGTACTCCTGCCGGCGCATGCGGTCGGGGACCCGCGCGGAGCTGGCGCCGCCCAGGTGGATGATGGCGGCCTCCGAGAGGAAGTAGACCCGGTGCCCGACCTTGGCCATCCGCATCTGCCAGTCGATCTCTTCGCCGTACATGAAGAAGCGCTCGTCCAGGAGCCCCACCGTTTCGACCACGTCCCGGCGCACCAAGAGGCAGGCGCCCGTCACCCAATCGACCTGCCGGGTGCTCTCGTGGTCCCAGTAGCTCAAGAAGCGGGTCCGGGCCGAGCGCTTCTTCCAGAACAGGGCGACCAGCTTGTTTTCGACCAAAGAACCCATGGTGCTGTAGAAGTTGTGGGCCGAGGGCTGCAGGGTGCCGTCGCCGTTCAGCAGCTTGCAGCCGACGGCCCCGGCCTCGGGGTGGTTCTCCATGAACGAGACCATCCGATCGAGGGCATGGTCCAGGACCACCGTGTCCGAGTTGAGCAAGAGCACGTAGCGCCCCCGGGCCTGGGGTAGGGCCTGGTTGTTGGCCGCGGCGAAACCCAGGTTGTGGTCGTTGGCGATGAGGCGGACGTCTGGGAAGTCGGCGGCGACCATCTCGGGGCTGTGATCCGCCGAGCCGTTGTCCACCACCCAGATCTCGGTGGGGGTGAGGGTCTCTCGCTGGATGCTCTCGAGGCAGGCCTTGAGCAGGGCGCGGGTGTTCCAGTTGACCACCACCACCGACAGGATCGGTCGAGTCATCGGGGCGTCCCTCCTGACAGCATGCGGGCGTTCTGGGCAATCAGGCGCGGCACCAGGATCCGGCCCATCGCCAGGGCGCGGGCACTCCAGTCGTTCTCGCGCGCCAGCGCCATCCGGGCCTCGCGGTACTCGCTGGATCGCGCGGCGAGCGCCTGCGCGATCGCCGCGAGGAAGGCGGCCTGGCCTTCGGCGACCCAGCAGGTGCCGGCGAACGGGTCGAGCGGGGCGAAGGGGGTCATGACCACCGGCAGACCCGCGGCCAGGTACTCGTTGAGCTTGAGCGGATAGATGGCCCGGGTCTGAGCCGACGAGACGAAGGGGATGATCCCCACGTCGAAGCCCTTGAGGTAGCCGGGGGCGCTCGACGCGGGGCGCGGACCGAGCAGGTGGATGTTTGGCAGGCGCTTGAGGACTTCGGCGCACGCCGCGTAGGCGGGCTGCACCGGGCCGATCAGCACCCACGACCAGTCGGGCCGCGCCGCAGCGCAGGCGACGATGAGGTCGTAGTCGAAGCGCGCCTCCAGGTTGCCCAAGTAGCCGATCACCGGCGAGGGCAGGCGCGAGAGATCCGGGGGGACGGGCTCACGCGGGTCGCAGGCCCGGGCGTAGTGGGCGTACTCCACCCCGTTCGGCACGTAGTGGCAGTCGGGGTGCGTGGCGCCGCGCGTGGCCTGGAGGGCGGGGCTGCTGGTGAAGACCACCTGGCTCTTGGCCATCAGGCGGGGTTCGAGCCGCTCGCCGTGACGGGCGATGTAGGGCTCGCCCTTGATCTCGTCGAAGCAGTGGTAGACGGTCATGCGCTCGCCGAGCTTGCCTGCGAGCCGCTCGCCGAGGGGCACGTCGAAGGAGACCCAGAGGATCGGGTCGCGCATCCCCAGCTGCCGCATGGCCTTGAGGATGCTGCGTCGTGTGAGCGAGGCGGCTGCCGCGAGGCCCCAGTCGTAGAGGGGGCGCGGCAGGCCGCTCGGGACCATGGGCGGCGGGGTGAGGACCCAGACCTCGCGCTGGGGATCCGGCACCCGGCGCAGGGCGGGGAGCCGTCCCCAGGTGCGCTTGAGGCGATCGCGCCAGGCCGGATCGCGGCGGTAGGTCCAGCCGTCCTTGAGGGTGGCCGGGTGGTCCACCCACAGCACGCGGTTGTGGGAGGCGAACTCGCGCATCAGGTAGTGCCCGCTGGAGGGCAGGGCCGTCTCCCACGGGGTGATCGAGAGGCAGACCAGGTCGTGATCCCTCAGCACGGCGACCTCCCTTTCCGCGCGCGGTGCCGAGCATCCAGCGCGCCGAAGAGGCACCCGAGCGTCGCGGCCCCCGCCTCGTAGCTGTACCGCTCGCGGATGCGGCGTCTTGCCGCCTCGCCCAGGGCCTGGGATCGCTTGGGGTCGTCCAGGAGGCCTGCGATCGCGCGGCTGAGGGCGTCCAGGTCCCGGGGGGGGACCACCACCCCGCAGCCCGCAAGCAGCGAGGGGATGTCCGAGACCGCGGTCGAGACCACCGGGCAGGCCATGGCCATGGCCTCGTACAGCTTCATGGGCATCTGGCCCATGCTCGCGGGCTCCTGGCGCTGCGGCAGGGCCACCACGTCGGCCATGCGCAAGAAGGCGGGCGTCTTCTCGGGGGGCTGGGTGCCGAACAGCAGCACCCGCTCGTCCTCATCGGCCAGGGCCTTGGCGTAGGGGGTGATGGGCCCCACGATGGCCAGGCGCCACGGGTGCCGGTCCCCCATGCGCGAGAGGGCCTCGCGGATCTCGCCGACCCCCTTGTTGGGCTGGGCGATCCCCGCGAACACCGCGACCTTAAAGTCGGTGAGGCCGTGCTCGGCGCGCAGGGCCTCGCGGTCGTAGGCCTCGGGGTCGAAGCGAGCCGTGTCCACGTACTGGGGGGCGAGCACGCCGCCGTAGCGCCGCTGGAAGTGGGTCGAAACGGTGGTGATGGCGTCGGCGGCCCCGACCAGCTTGTCCATGGTCCAGGTCGCCCAGTAGTTGTTTGGCTCGTGCAGCCGCGGCAGGCCGTAGACGGCGTTCTTCAGGGCGTGGCGGGAGTAGGGGGCCACCATGTACGGCTCCCAGTCGTCCACGTCGACCACCACCGGCAGGCCGCGCGCGGCGCGCAGCGCGAGCGCGAGGCCGTAGGAGGTCGGCCGGGGCTTCATGGCGTAGATCAGATCGCCCGTGATCGCTTGGGCGAGCTTGCGAGCGTCCTGCCAGAAGGCCGGCCAGGGCCTGGCGGCGATGCCCCGATACGAGAAGTCGCGCGGGGCCAAGGGGTCGAGTGCGTCTGGCCTGAAGTGGAAGCCCAATACCTCCACGTCGAAGCGGCGCGAGAGCACGCGCGCCAGCAGGCGCACCCGGTAGAGCGGGGCACTGGACTCGTCCGAGGCGATGAGGGTGATCTTCATAAGGGCCTCCTCGGGGGGCTGCGCCGCTGTAGTTCGGCCGACTGGCCGAGCAGCATGGCGAGGCCGATGGCGAGGTAGAACCACTCGCTCAGGGGCTTCTGGACGTAGATGTCGTTGGAGAGGGCCCCCACCGCGTAGCAGACGAAGACCCCGAAGAGCCCGAGCGAGAGGGCCTTGGGGAAGGGGCGCGAAAGGCGGGTGTAGGTCCGGGCCGCCGAGACGGCGGTGGCCACGATGAGCCAGATGAACAGGGTCAGGCCGACCCAGCCCATCTCGAGGCCGTACTTGAAGTAGTTGTTGTCGGTGGGCACCCCGATGGTGGTGCCGGGGATGGGCTCGCCGCCGGTGACGGCGAGGCCCGAGGCGCCGGCGGTCCAGAGGCCGCTGCCGAAGGGTCGCTCGACGATCCTGGGCAGGTAGTCGTTGATGTAGCCCATCCGCACCTGGAAGCTCGCATCCTCGCCCGGCTTGGTCGCGGTCATGACCCGATCCAAGAGGCGGGTCTGGCCGGCGGCGGCGAGCCCGCCGAGGCAGAGGGTCCCGATGAGCATGGCGCCCATGGTCAGCTTCCAGTTCCGGCTCAGGAGCAGCATGGCCCCGAGCCCCGCGGCCACCGCCACGATGGGCCCACGCGAGTAGCTGAGCACCATGGCGTAGAGCATGGGGGCCGCGAGCGCCAGGAGGGCGATGACCCGCCATCCCTTGCTCGATAGCGCCAGGGCGAAGAGCAGCAGCGCGCCCGTGATCTCGATGAAGCCGAAGGTCGCCGCGTCGCCCACGGTGCCGAACACGCGGACGTAGCCGTTGAGGATGTGGGTGCGCCAGCTGCCCGACTCGATGAGCCAGTTGTACTCCTGGTTGAGCAGGCCGTGGTGGTGCTGGAAGATGCCGTACAGCCCCTCGAAGGTGAGCAGCCCCAGCCAGAAGACCATGAAGCGCTTGAGCTTGTGCTCGCTGCGGAAGTAGTAGACCACCAACAGCGCGCCGACCGCTCGCAGGGTGTCGCGCAGCCCGTAGAGGCCGAACTTGATGCTCGGCGCCAGGGGGTTGAGGACCTCGAGCACCTGGTAGGCGCAGAAGACCAAGAGCGGCAGGGTGATGGCGGTACGGAACAGGCGAGGGTTCCCCCCGTTCGCCAGATCGAGCACCAGCCGCAGCCCCATCAGGACGAGCATCCCCTCCAGGGCGAGCCCGATCTGGTTGGCGTCCAGGTTGGGCATCAGGCGCTTGATGAACACCACCACCGTCGAGAAGCCCAACAGCACGTAGACCCCGAGCTCCACGTTGAGGAAGATGGCCGCCATCAAGGGAGCGATGGTGAGCAGCACCATCTTGAGCCGGTCGAAGCCCGAAATCGCCTGGGCCATGACCGCCACGAAGGGCAGGCAGATGAGCAGCACCTTCCACCAGGTCACCTGGCGGGGGGCTTTGCGGGTCGGCAGGGCGGCCTTCACGCTCATGCGCTCCGCTCCTGGTCGAGGCGGGCCTCGACCAGCTCGTGGGCGCTCAGGGCGCTCGCGCGCGCCTCCAGGATGTAGGCGAGCACGAAGCCGAAAATACTGGCCATGAGCGAGCCGAGGGCAAGCTTGAGGAGGGTCTTGGCGTTCTCGGGCTTGATGGGCGGCTCGGCCCAATCGACGATGGTGATGGGCAGGACCGAGGCCCCGTTGGCGGCGAGCCGGGTCTGGCTCGCGCGCTCGCTCAGGCGCTGGTAGTCCGCCTCGCGCAAGGCGACCTCGCGCTGGAGCTCCTTGTAGGTGACGTCGGTGACCGAGGCGGTGCGCGCCTTGGGCTCGAGATCGGCGATCGCCCGGTTGAGGCTCGAGAGCTTGGCTTGCTGCTGGGCGATCTCGACCTTGAGGGCGATCCGGCGCTCGGCGGCACCGGCGCGCGACGGGTCGGCGGCCGCCACCTTGGCGGTGGTGGAGCGAACCGTGCCCGAGGCGCGGGCGATTTGGTTCTTGAGCTCCTTGACCACCGGGCTCTTGTCGCCGTAGAGGCTCCGGGCGTCATCGAGGTTCTGCTTGAGGGTCTTGAGGCGATCGCCCGCCGTCTCCACCTCGGGGGCGTCCTGCACGGTGGCGGCGAACATGGGGTCCTTCTTGAGCTGCTGGATCTCGTGCTCGACCGTCGAGAGTCCGCTCTGGGCGGCCGAGAGGGCGCGCTCCACCTCGCCCTTCTGGGCCCTAAGCTCGGCGAGCTGCACGGCGATGGTGGTCTGGGCCTCGGGGACGTTGGTGGACTTGAAGGCCTTGAGCTTCTCCTCGGCTCCGCGCAGGCGCTTGGCGCTCTCTTGCACCTGCTGGGCGATGAAGGCGTCGGCGTTGCGGGCGTCGCTGCCCTGGCTCTGCTGGTAGAACTGGATGAACTCGCGGGTGTGGGTGTTGGCGAGGTCGGCGGCCTCCTGGGGGGTCTTGGCGGTGGCAGAGATCCGCATCATGTCGGTCTGGCCGACCTTCTCGACGTCGAGGCGCTTGGCGAGCTTCTCGGGGGTGGTGGCCAGGTTGAGCTTGGAGGAGGTGCGCTCGAGCACCGAGCGGCTCTGGAGCATCTCGGTCAGGTTGCCCATCAGGGCCCCCGCCTTGAACCAGTCGATGGCCGTCCCGCTCACCGACTGGCCCGAGGCGATGCCGGTGTTGATGGTGGTGGTCGCCTTGAAGGTCTTGGGCGCGCGCGCCGAGAGCACGCCGACCGCGAGGTCCGTGGCCAGGACGATGGAGAGGATGAGCGGCCAGCGCCGCCTGAGGATGTTGGAGAGTGCAAGCCACAGGCGCCCGTCGTTGGCTCCGGGCGGTGGGCTCGCAAACTCCTCGTAGGGCCGCAAGCCGTAGCCAGACGCGTGCGCCAGCGGCGCGTAGTAGGGCATCAGGCCCGGTTGCATCCCCCGAGCCTCCAGGGTGCGGACCATCTCGTCGAGCCGGTCGCCGAAGGGGGTGAGCTCGGGGGGGAGGGCCACCGGCGGGATCGCCTGGGGCTGGAAGAGGGCCAAGAGCGCCGGCTGGATGGCGTTCTCGGCGGCCTCACCGAACGGGCCCTCGGCCTCTATCCAGCTCAGCGCGGCCTGGTACAGGGCGAGGGCCCCCGCGAGCACCAGGGGGCGCGGCCCGCCCGGATAGCCGGGCAGGACGCGCTCGACCAATAGCCGCAGCAGCGGCAGGTTGTTTTCAAAGCGCGCCAGGGCGGCCTCGATGGGAGGGCGGCGGTCCTTCATGGTTTTCTCCTCACTAGGGCGGGCTTACTACTTGGCGGGTTTCGATGGCTTGTCGAGCCAATCCGTGTCGCCCATCTGCTGGACCAGGATGGCCCAGGCGCGGTTGTAGGCGCCCTCCGAGGCGACCAGGTCCGCCTGGGACTGACTGACGGCAAGCCGCGCCTTCATGACCTCGCTGATGCTGGCGTTGCCCTTCCCGAAGAGGCGCTGGACCACCAGCACGTCCGACTCGGTGCTGCGGATGGCCTCATGCCGAAGGGCCAGGAGCTTCTGCTGGGAGAGCCAGCCGGCGTAGGCCTCGGTGGTGCTCGCCACCACCTGCAGGCTCACCTGCCGGACCCCTTCGCGCGCGGCCTGGACCCGGGCCTCGGAGCCCTTGAGCACCATGGGGGTGCTCAAAAAGTCGCCCAGGTTCATGGTCAGGTAGGCGCCGGCCGCGGGCAGCGGCAGGCCGTTCGCCGGGGGCACGACGGTGTTGAGGCCCACGTTGGCCGAAAGGGTGCGCAGGGGGTAGAGCTTGGCGACCTCGGCCTCGGCCTCGGCGCGGGAGAGCTCGGCCCGGGCCTGGCGAAGCTGGGGATTATTGGCGAGGGCCTTGGTGATGGCCTGGTCGAGGGTCAAGACCGCCGGCGGCTCGGGGAGGCCCTGGGCGTGGGCGGAAAGGGGAGCGAGCGCGAGCATGGCGCCAAGGACGATCGGGGCCAAGGGGGTCTTCATGGTGGTGCTTCCTCCGAACAGGGCGCTAGCGTGCGCCGCGGCGTAGCAAGAGGGCAGGAATGGTCTTGAGCAGGATGAGCCAGTCGCTCCAGAAGGTGCGGGTCACCGAGTAGTAGGAGTCGAGGACCATCCGCTCCTTCTCGCTGAGGTCGGATCGCCCGCTGATCTGCCACAGGCCGGTGATCCCCGCCGGGCACGAGAAGCGCAGGCGCTGCCAGTCCTCGTGGAGGGCCTCGGCCTCGTACACCGGCAGGGGGCGGTTGCCGACCAGCCGCATGTCCCCGCGGGCTACGTTGAGGAGCTGGGGCAGCTCGTCGAGGCTGGTGGCGCGCAGGAAGTGGCCCAGGCGGGTGATGCGCGGATCGCGCGCCAGCTTGAAGAAGGCGCCGTCACCGTACTGGTTCTGGGCCTTGAGGGCGGCAAGGCGCCCCTCGGCGTCGCGGACCATGGTCCGGAACTTGTAAAGCTCGAAGACCCGGCCGCGCAGGCTACCCTCGCGCCAGGCGCGGCGGTCCTGGCCGACCCGCAGCTGGGTGAAGAGGACCGGGCCCGGGTCGTCCAGGTAAATGGCGAGGCAAATGGCGAGCAGCAAGGGCGAGAGGAGCACCAGGGCCACGACGGCGATCGCCGAGTCCAGAAGTTGGCCGAGCCGTTCGCCCCACGGTGCCCGCAGGGTCGGGTGCAGCACCTCCGGGTCGGGGCTCGGCTCGAAATAGGGGTGCGGCCGATCCAGGGGAAAGGAGCCGTGGCGCCAGACGAGGCGATCGCGCCAGCGGGTGGCGCGGCCGAGCCAGGTGTTCGCGAGCACCACCGACGACTCGACCGAAGCACCCCGCGCGAGCTTCACCTCTCGGACCAGCACGGCGTGGGGGCCGACCCGCCCCTCGCGATCCACCCGGCAGCCGGGGCCTATCCAGTAGGGGGCGACGAGCTTGGCCTCCGGGTGGATCCGGGCGCTGGGGTCCACGTGGGCGCAATCCCCGGCAAGGGCTGTGAGCTGCGCCTGGTGATAGCCGAGCGGGCTTCCTACCGTCTGCCACGGGCCCTCGGCCACGAAAGCCGCGACGGGTAGCCCCTGCGCGACGAGCTGCGGCAGCCACTCGCGCCCGATGGCGCACGGGGCTGCCGGCAGGTACGCAAGGGCCGCGGGCTCGACGAAGTAGAGGCCCGTCTGAAAGAGACTGGGGGGCTCGGTCCCCGCCGCGCCCAGCAGGCCGTCGGCCGAGAGACTCGCGCCGAGCGCGCCGGGGGTGGCCTGCGGGCTCAGGACGGCGGTGACGAGGGCCCCGGTCTTCTGGTGGTGGGCGAGGGCCCCCGAAAGATCCAGCCCTTCGACCACGTCGCCGCAGAGCACCAGGGTGGTTTCCGAGAGGAAGGCCGCATGGGCCATCAGGGCCCCGCCGGTCCCCGTGAGCGCGGGCTCCAGGGCGACGGATACGTGCAGCCCCTCGGGGGTCGCCGCCTGGAGGGCGGCCTCGAGGGGGGCGGGGAGGTGGTGCATGGCGACCAGGACCTCTCGGGCGCCGGCGCGCGAGAGGTGGCGCAGCTGGTGCGCGATCAGCGGCTCGCCCAGAAGCGGGAGGGCGCCGAGGGGGGCGGTGGCGGTGATGGGAGCGAGCGCATGGTGCGCGCCCCCCGTGAGGATCAGGCCTTTCACGCTTTCTCCTCGCCAAAAGGGGTGGGGGCGGGGGCCTGGCCCCCTCAGGCCTCGCTCAGGGGAATGATCTTGTGGAGCGAGGCGCGCGCGAGGCGCTTGCGGGCGGACGGGGGCAGGTGGGCCACCACCAGGCGCTGGCCGCAGCGCTTGGCCATCTCGCCGGCTTCGGCGAGGGCCGCGAGCCCCGTGGGATCCAGGCGCTTGAGGGCCGAGAGGTCCAGCACGATCCGCGAAGGGCCCTCGGAAAGCAGCTCGGCGAGCGCATGCTTGAAGGCCGGCGCCGAGCGGGCATCGAGCCCCCCTTGGAGGCGCAAGCGGAGGGTGCCCGGCTCGGGGGAGGCGACCTCGAGGTCGAGCCCGGGCGTGCGAGCGAGGGGCGTCTGAGCGCGGCGGTTGGGGCTCAGGGCCTCCTGGCCCGCCCAGGATCCTGGCGTGCTCTCCATCCGACCTCCTCCTTTCCGAACCGAGAATAGGGGCGGCGAAAGGCTGGCTGCTGGATGCGCAAGACTTTCGCTCTACGGTAGCGGCGGGCTCGGAAGCGGGGGATGGTCGATTTGACGAAATGAGTGAGAGGTTTCGTCGCCACAGGCAAGCGATCTGGGGCGGGGGCTGTGTAGAATAGAGGGGCTTTTTGAGGCGGGAGGGCTTTCTGAAAACGGAGGCCTTTCCGAGCACGAAGGGCTTTCTGGCGCCGAGGAGGGCGACGCGACGCGTCCCCTTCGCCAGGATGATGGAGAGGTCCGAATGGCCGAAGGCCCCGATTACTACGAAATCCTGCAGGTCCACCCCAAAGCGAGCGCCCTGATGATCAAGAAGGCGTATCGCACCCTGCTCTTGGCGGGGGGGCATCCGGATCTTGGGGGCAACCCGATCGAGACCCAGCTCTTGACCGAGGCCTACGAGGTCCTCTCCAACCCGGACCGCCGCATGGCCTACGACCGCCGGCGCAGCGTGGGCCGGCCCGCACCCACCACCATCATCGTTTCCATCTGCCCCCACTGTGGGGTCTTCAACCGGGTGCGCTCCGAGACCAAGCTCCTCGTCGCCCGCTGCGGCAAGTGCGGCCAGGGCCTCGGCAAGGCCAAGGCGCCGACCATGCCCCTCAAGCTGGATCGCAAGTGGCCCTGGAAGTGGATCCTGGGCGGGGTCTCGGTCATGGTCCTGGGCCTCGCGGGGGCCGGGGGCTACGCTCTCTGGACTGCCGAGCGCGATCCGTTGGCCGAGGCCATCGCCCTCGAGGACCGGGGACAGCTTTCGAGCGCCGCCGAGCGCCTTCAGGCCCTGATCGCCACCCAGCCGCGCCACCTGGCGGCCCACCAGCACCTGGGCCAGGTCTACGAAGCCCAGAAGAACCTGGAAGCGGCGATCGCCGAGTACCGGACGGCCGTGGACATCTCGCCGACCACCCCCAAGTCCCACTACCTGCTGGGCCGGGCCCTCCTGCGCCAGGGTCGCTACCAGGAGGCCGAGAAGGCCCTGCGCACGGCCACCGACTACGACGGCCAGGACGTGGGGGCCCTGGTGACGCTCGGCAAGCTCCTGGTCAAGACCGACCGGCTCGACGAGGCCGTCAAGGTCTACCGCCAGGCGGTGCCGCTCGATGCGCGCAACAGCGACCTGCACTACAACCTGGCCATGGTCTACCAGCTGCGCGGGGAGTCAGGCGAGGCCGAGCGCGAGCACCGCGAGGCCTTGGCCATCGACCCGCGCCACCGGGAAGCCTTGGTCAATTTGGGCAAGCTTTACCAGGACCGCGGCGCCTTCCAGGAGGCTCTCTCCCAGTTCCGGGAGGCCGTCACCCTGCGCTACGAGGACCCCGACCTGCATTTCCGGATGGCCGAGCTGTACCGCCAGTCCGGCAACGCGGCGCAGGCCATCCGCGAGTTCCAGGTGGCCCAGGGCCAGGCCAAGACCAATCCGATCCTGCGCGATCGCATCGATCGCGCCCTCAAGGCCCTGGGGGGCTAAGCCCCGGCGGGCCACAGCCCGACGTGATAGACTGGAGCGTCGCGCGCCGCCGATTATCCGGGATTTCATGAGCAATTTGATCGATCTCCAGGCATTCCTCCTCGCCTCCCCCGCTTGGGAGGCCCTCAAGGCAGGGACGGTCGCCGGCCGCACCCTCAAGGTAGGCGGGGTGACCCCCGCGGCGGCGGCGCTGGTCGCCTCGTCCCTCGAGGCCGAGAGCTGGCTTGCGATCGCCCCCAACGCCGACGTGGCCAAGCGCCTGCAGGCGGATCTGGTCGCCTACGGCGTCGAGGCCCTCTACTTTCCCGCGGTCGAGGTGACCCCCTACGAGGGCGTCTCCCCTGAAGAAGAGCTCTTGCACGCGCGCCAAGCGGTGCTCGCCAAACTGTGCGAGCCGGGCCCGCGCCGGGTGATCACCACCCCCCGAGCGCTCGCCATGCGCCTGCCCAGCCCCCAGGCCTGGCGCGAGGCGACCGTCACCCTGAAGCCCGGCGACATGCTCTCGCCCCACCAGCTCACCGAGCAGCTCATCAAGCTGGGGTACCGGCCCTCGACCACCGTCACCGAGAAGGGCGAATTCTCGCGCCGCGGCGGGATCCTCGACGTCTTTGCCCCCCAGGCCGACGCCCCGTGCCGGATCGAGTTCTTCGGCGACGAGATCGATCGCATCCAGGAGTACGAGCTTGCGAGCCAGCGCTCCACCGAGCCCCGTGAGGTGCTGTCCCTGTGGCCGACCCGCGAGCTGATCCTGCCCACCGAGGGCTGGGGAACGGCTGAGCAGCTCCTGTACGGCTACGCCGAGAAGCGCGTCCGCCAGCTGATGGGCGGCAAGCGCCAGGCGGAGGCCGCGAAGCTCACCAAGAAGACCCAGTCGGCCCTGGAGCAGCTTCGGACCTTCCAGTACTTCGAGGGCTGCGAGTACTACGCGCCCTTCTTCGGCGGCCTCGGCACCCTCATCGACTACCTGCCGGGCGGCTCGCCCGTCGTATGGCTCGATCGCAAGGCCCTGGCCTCGGCCTACACCGGCTGGGTGACGACCCTCCAGAAGAAGTACGACGACGGCTATCAGTCAGGTGATCTCGTGCCCCTGCCGACCCCCCTGCACCAGACCTGGGACGAGTTCGCGGCATCCCTCAAGCCTTACGCTCAGCTGGATCTTTCTTCCGGCGAGGATGGGGCGGACGTGCGAATGGGCACCCATGCCCCCCACGGCTTCGGCAACCAGTTCGATCGCCTGACCGCCGCCCTCAAGGAGGCCGCGAATAGCGGCGAGAAGGTGGTCGTCGCCTCCACCCAGCCCCAGCGCGTCTACGCCATCCTCGAAGAGCGGGGCTTCGCGGCCAACTACGGCGGGCGCCTGCCCATTCCGAGCTTCGACTTCGGGGGCGTCTGGATCGTTCGCGAGAGCCTGAACGCGGGCTTCGTCTGGCCCGACAGCAAGCTCATGGTGCTCTCGGACGCCGAGCTGTTCGGCTGGCAGAAGCGCCCGGGAGCGAGGGCTCCCAAACGGGCGCCGCACGCGGGGGCTGCGATCGCGAGCCTCAGCGAGCTGCGCGTGGGCGACTACGTGGTGCATGCCAAGCACGGCATCGGCCAGTACCTGGGTCTCAAGCGCCTGGAGATGAACAACCAGGAGCGCGAGTACCTGCTCATCCAGTACCAGGGCGACGATCGCCTCTACGTGCCGGTCGAGCAGTTCGGCCTTTTGCACCGCTACCGCGGGACCCACGAAGGCAAGCCCAAAGTCAACAAGATGGGCGGCGCCGACTGGGAGAACGTCAAGAAGCGCGTCAAGAAGAGCGTCGCGGTCCTTGCCGAGGATCTGCTCAAGCTCTACGCCCACCGCGCCGCCCAGCCGGGTTACGGCTATCCCGAGGACGGCACGTGGCAGGCCGAGATGGAGGCGGGCTTCCCCTATTCGGAGACCCCCGACCAGCTGCGGGCGATCGCCGAGACCAAGGCCGACATGGAGCGCGAGCGCCCCATGGATCGCCTGATCTGCGGTGACGTGGGCTTCGGCAAGACCGAGGTGGCGCTGAGGGCCATCTTCAAGGCCGCCATGTCGGGCAAGCAGGTTGCTTTGCTCGCGCCGACCACCCTCCTGGCGCACCAGCACTACCAGACCCTGCGCGAGCGCTTCGCGCCCTATCCCATCAAGGTGAGCCTGCTCAGCCGCTTCAAGTCGGCCAAGGAGCAGAAAGAGACCACCCGCGGCCTCGAGACCGGGACGGTGGACGTGGTGGTCGGCACCCACCGCATGCTGAGCAAGGACGTGGCCTTCAAGGACCTAGGCCTCTTGGTCGTCGACGAGGAGCACCGCTTCGGCGTCGCCCACAAGGAGCGCCTCAAGCACCTCAAGGCGACCGTCGACGTGCTGACCATGAGTGCGACGCCCATCCCCCGCACCCTGTACCTGGCCCTGTCGGGCGCGCGCGACATGAGCCTCATCACGACTCCGCCCATGAACCGCCAGCCGGTCAAGACCACGGTGGGCCCCTACGAGCCGGACATGGTCCGCACGGCGATCCTTCACGAGCTGGAGCGCGGCGGCCAAGTCTTCGTGCTGCACAACCGGGTCGATTCCATCTACCGGGTCGCCGCCGAATTGCAGGAGCTGGTGCCCCAGGCCCGGATCGTGGTGGGCCACGGCCAGATGAACGAGAACGCCCTCGAGGACGTGATGCTCTCGTTCCTCAACCACGAGTACGACGTGCTGGTCTCGACGACCATCATCGAGTCGGGCCTCGATATCCCGAACGCCAACACCATGATCATCGACGACGCGGATCGCTTGGGCCTTGCGCAGCTCTACCAGATCCGCGGGCGCGTCGGCCGCTCGGACGTCAAGGCCTACTGCTATTGCTTCTACCGTGCGGGCAAGGAGCTGACTCCCGAGGGGCGCGAGCGCCTCGATGCCCTCCAGCAGTTCACGGCCCTCGGCTCGGGCTACCAGATCGCCCTGCGGGACATGGAAATCCGCGGGGTGGGCAACATCTTGGGCGGCGAGCAGCACGGCCAGATGATCACGGTCGGCTACGACCTCTACATGCAGCTGCTCGAAGAGGCGGTCGCCGAGCTACAGGGTCAGGAAGTGGTCACGGACCATCAGCAGGCGGTCATTGACCTGAGCGTCGCGGCGTACCTGCCGGACGACTGGTTCCTCGAGCCCGGCCAGAAAATGGAGCAGTACAAGCGGCTGGCGAGCGTGGCGAGCATTCGCGAGCTGGAGCTGCTGACGAGCGAGTGGCGCGATCGCTTCGGCGCCCCGCCCCAACCGGTCAAGAACCTCATGCGGGTGGTGGGCCTGCGGCTCACGGCGAGCGAGCTCGGCGTCTCGGCGGTACGCTCGGATGCCAAGACCATCCGGGTGCAGCTCGCCCTCTCGCGCTCGGCTTGGGCGGATCTCACCCTCGGCAAGCCCGCGCTGTCGCGCTGGAATTGGGGCGAGAGCGAGCTGACGTGCAGCCGTGAAGGGATGATGGCCGAGGACCAGATCTCGGCGGTCGAGAAGCTGCTTGCGGCGATCGCCAGCGACGCCGACAAGGTCCTGGTCGAAGCCTAAACCCCTCCCCCTGCCCCCTGGTGGGACGGGGGTGGGGGGATCTAATCAGATTCCTTAGAACTTATGGCCCACCGCGAGCTGTAGCACGCCGCCGGCCGGGTCCCACTCGCGCATGCCATAGTCGATGCGCAGCGCCCCGAGGGCGGGCATGTTGACGCGCACCCCCGCTCCGTAGCCCGAGCGGGTGCGCTCCCAGGCGAAATTACCCTTGGCCTGGTCCCAGTAGAGACCCGTGTCCGCGAACAGGGCGCCTGCCAGGATCCAGACGATTGGGAAGCGATACTCCGCGCTCGCCAGCGCGAAGGAGTCCCCCGAAGAGCTGCCGAGCGTGAAGCGGGAAAGCTCCTCGGGCGATGGGTTCTCTGCCCAGCCCCGGATCGCGTTCTCGACCACCGGGAAGAAGCGCTCGTAGACGGGAATCCGCTCGCCCGAGGCCGAGAAGAGGTGGCCTACACGGGTGCCCAGTGCGAGGGTGTGCCCGCCGCCCAAGGGCAAGTAGCGGTTCACGTCCAGCTTGAGCCGCGTGAGGTTCGAGGCTCCCAGCCCCGGCACGAACTGCTCGGCGCTCGCGCTGTTGAACCAGCCGCTCGTCGGGTTGAGGTTCAGATCCCGCGAGTCGAAAGTGAGCTTGGCGCCTGCGATCGCTTGCAGGTCCGCGTTGCCCCCCGAGGCGAACAGCGCCCCGCCGCTCAGGGGGGCCTGGTTGAAATCCTGCAGCGCCGTGCGCTCGGCCTTGACGACCAGAGCCCCCTGCCATTGGCTCGCGACCGGATCGCCGAAGACCGGACGCCCGACGGTGGCGTTGAAGCCCTGCCGCTCCACGATGAGCCCGGGCAAGGCGGCGTTCGGGCCGACGGCGAGGTTGTTCCAGACTCGCTGGGCGAAGAGGGTCGAGTCGAGGGTCGTCTTGCCCTCGCCGAACCAGGGGTTCGCGTAGTTGAGGTAGTAGTAGTAGTTCCGTGCCAGGTTGATGTTGGCGCCCAGTGACTGGCCCGTGCCGAGCAGGTTGTCCTTGCGGTAGTTGAGGCTCAGGAGCAGGCCGTCCAGGCTGGTGTAGGTCACCGCCGGAAAGAGCATCCAGGTTTGCTTCTCCTTGACCGAGACCACCAGCGTCGAGCGCGCCGGGTCCAGGCCGGGTTCGAGCGCGTAGTCCACCCGATCGAAGAAATTGAGCTTGTAGAGCCTGGCGAGGTCCGCCTCGAGGCGCACTCGGTCCAGCGCTTCGCCGGTCGGCTGCGTGATCTCGCGCAGGATGGTCTCGGATCGGGTCTCCTGGTTGCCTTCGATCCGCACGCCCTGGATGAGCGTGGTGGCGTCCTGCGCCTGCGCCGGTAAGGCCGCTGTCACCCCCACGGCCAGGGCGATCGCGGAGACGGGGCGGGTGGTTTTAGCAATCAAGCGTGGCATGGCTCTCTTATGCCCGCACGGCGCATCGTTATTCGGGGTATGTAGGAAAAGCAAGCAAGTATTTTTGAAGTTTGGCGTTGATTATTTGATGCTCACCTCCTTCAACTCTTGGCGCTCCGTCTGGGGCCGCTTGGTCGCAAGCATCCTCTTGCTCGTCGCCTTGCTGGTGCTCGTCGGCCGCCCCGCGCCAACGCCGGCCAAGCCGCCCGAGGCCACGCAGGGCAGCCTGGATCTGGCCGCCTGGCACCTGGGTGAAGAGCCGCCAATCTCCTTGGCGGGTGAATGGCGCTACTACCCCGGCCGCCTGCTCGGCCCCGAAGCCTTCGGCGGCGCCCTGGCGCCCACCGGTAGCGAGTGGGTGCGGCTTCCCGCCCTTCTCAATCAGCCTGCCACTGGTCTCGAACGAGGGCCGGCGCGCCCATTCGGCACCTACGTCCTGGAACTCAAGGGAGTGCCGGCCCCTGCCCTCTACGCCCTCAAGCGGATCAACCTGCTCGCGGACGTGCGGATCTACGTGGGGGATGAGCTGCTCTACGAGCGTCAGAAAGCGCCGGGTGGAGGATACGGCAACGACCCGAACGCCGCCGCCTTCCGGCTGGCCCAGGCCCCCGAGCGCCTGATCGTCCAGATCCGCGACGTCGATCGCGAGCGCCTGGCGACCTTCGACGCCTTCTTGCTTGGTACCGAGCGCCAGATCCAGGGGGCCCGCGAGCGTCAGCTCGCGATGGACCTGTTCATGTTCGGCAGCATCCTCTTGATGGGCCTCTATCACCTGGGGCTCTACGTCTCACGCCGCAAGGACCCCTCGACCTTCTACTTCGGTCTCTTCTGCGCGATCATCGCGCTGCGGGTGCTGTTCACCAACGAGTACTACATCCTGACCCTGCTGCCCGATCTGAGCTGGCGGGTGGTGAACCGGGTGGAGTACCTGACCTACTACCTGTCGCTGCCTGCCTTCGTGCGCTTCCTGCGTGCGCTCTTCCCCCAGGAGGTGCCCCGGTGGGCGGCCCGCGGCACCCTCGGCGTCTCATTACTCGCCAGCGCGGTGGTGGTTGTCGCCCCCTTTGGCGTTTACTCCCAGACCCTGCACCCCTTCGACTTCTTCACCGTGGCGGCGGCCGTCTTCATCGTGACGGCCATCGTGCGGGCGGCCCTCAAGCGCCGGGAGGGAGCGATCGCCGCCTTGATCGCTTTCTTGATTCTCTTCGCCGCAGCCCTCAACGACATCCTCGTGAGCGCCGGAGTGATTCAATCGCCCTACGTGGTCCACTTCGGCCTGTTGGCCTTCATCTTCGCCCAGTCCTTCCTGCTGGCGAACCGCTTCGCGCGGGCCTTCGCCACGGTCGAGGAACTCTCGGATCGCCTCCTGGTCCTGGACCGCCTCAAGGACGAGTTGCTCGCGGCGACCACGCGCTTCGTACCCGACCAGCTCATGCGCCTCTTGAACAAGGACAGCATCGTGGACGTGCGCCTGGGCGACCAGGTGCAGCGCAGGATGACCGTCCTCTTCTCGGACATCCGCGCCTTTACCACCCTCTCCGAGCAGATGACCCCGCAGGAGAACTTCAACTTCATCAACTCGTATCTGGGCCAGATGGGGCCCATCATCCGCGAGCACGACGGCTTCATCGACAAGTACATCGGCGACGCCATCATGGCGCTCTTCGATGGCACGCCTGATGGAGCGATCGCCGCCGGCGTCGCCATGCTGCGCCGCCTCGAGCACTACAACGAGGGGCGGCACCACGCGGGCTACGCGCGCATCGAGATCGGGATCGGCATCAACACCGGCGAGCTGATGCTCGGCACCATCGGCGAGCGCGATCGCATGGAGGGCACCGTCATCAGCGATGCGGTCAACCTCGCCTCGCGCGTCGAGGGCCTCACCAAGGAGTACGCGGCCCCCTTGCTCATCACCGACGAGACCTTGCGCCATCTGGAGCATCCCGAGCGCGTCGCGGTGCGCTTCCTCGATCGGGTCAAGGTCAAGGGCAAGTCCGAGCCGGTCATGGTGTACGAGGTCATCGACGGCGATCCCTTGCCGCTGAGGCAGGGCAAGCTGCGCCTGCGCGATCGCTTCGAGCGTGCCGCAGCCCTGTACCAGGAGGGGCGCTTCGAGGAGGCCCAGGCCCTCTTCGCCCTTTGCCTCGCCGAGGTCCCCGAGGATAGCGCGGCCAGAGCCTATCAGGAGCGTTGTCGCCTGCGACTCACCCGGGTTTGAACCAACGAAAGCGGGCCCCCTCGTTCGAGGGGGCCCGCTTTCGCGGAAATGGTGCTTGTTAGTCGTTTGACAAGGAGTTGGCGATGCTGGTGCTGAGCGTCGAGAGGGCCCCAGCGACATCGTCGATGATGGTGAAGTCGAAGGTCTCGGCAGCCTTGGCGCTGTTGTTGTACGTGATGGTCGCCTTGATCGGATCGCTGTCGTGCGAGAACTCGAACTTGCCGAGCTCGGCGCCCGCGTCGTCCTTCAGCTTGCCCACGAACGGCGTGGCCGAGGCGGGGTCCATGGTGAAGGCCATGTGGTAGTCCTTGGCCGCCTTGACCGTCATGCTGCCCTTGCCCGCGGCGTCCGCGAGGAAGTCGAGGCCGATGGTCTTGCCCGAGGCCGAGGTGATGTCCCCCTTCACGCTCATCTCGATGGCAGGGGAGGTCTTGCTCACGAGGGTCAGGTCGGTCTTGCTGCCGTCGGGCAGATCCCCCTTGGCCTTGATGCTGACGTTCCCCCCGGCGAGCGTCGCCGACAGGTCGAGCTTGACGGCGGTGCCGCCGCCGGCCGGGGTGAAGGTGGTGTCCTGGGCGTAGGTGAATTCTTCGTTGCTGCCGGGAGTGAGGGTGATCAGGACGACGTAGGTGCCGGGCTTGCGCGAGGCGCTCTTGGTCACGACGTCGGTCTGCTCCATCTGGATGGGGCCGTCGCCCGACGTCATGTACAGCACCGACTGCACGTCCTCGGTGGCCGTCGCCAGGTGGCGGGTCATCTTGACGTCGTAGCCTTCCTTGTCGCTTTCCGACGCGAGCACCCAGCCGTTCTCCATCGTCGTGACGCGGTAGCCGGCCTGAGGGGCGTTCTTTGCGCCGGCGGCTTGCTGCAAGTTCTGGAGGCTCTTGAGGGAGTCCTTGACCTCGGCCATCACGAGCTTGGCGGAGGGCGTCTGCAGGGTTTGACCGGTCTGGTCGGTGGTCTGGCCCTGGCCGCCCTTGGTCGGGGGTTCGGTGCAGCCGAGCATGAGGCTGCCGGCCAGGGTGGCGAGAAGAAGGCGTGCGGCGATGCGGGACTGGAACATGAAAGGCTCCTCTTGTCGAAAATCGTTGGCGGTTAGAACCGATAACTTGCTCCATTCTAAGTGCTATTTCCTAAGATTGCTCGCTTGCTAGTCACGCCTGCCATGTGACGGCTCGCACGAGGAGCGGGGCTGACGCTGCCGAAGGATTTCCGGTAGAATGACGGGACCTTCCACCTACGAGAGGAGATTCCTTTGAAAAATTCGACGAAGGCCGCCTACGGCCTGGCCTTGGCCCTGCTGATCGGCGGCGTGACCGCGAGCTGCTCGGCCCTCACCTTCAACAAGGACGGCTACGTCGCGACCGTCAACGGTCACAAGGTCTCCCTCAAGGATTACAACCAGGCCCTCGAACAGCAGAAGAAGCAATACGCCATGCGCTTCGGGGTGGACTTCAACTCGACTCAGGGCAAGCAGATGCTCGCGGGCATGCAGCAGCAGCTGCTCCAGCAGCTCACCGAGCGCGAATTGCTGCTCATCGAGACCGAGAAGCGCGGCCTGAAGGCCACCGATGCCGAGGTCGAGACCAAGCTCGCCGACGTCAAGAAGCAATTCCCCGACAACGCGGCCTTCGAGAAGGCCATCAAGGAGTACGGCCTGACGCTCGCCGACCTCAAGCAGCAGCTCTTCAAGGCCGTGGCCATCGAGAAGCTTCAAAAGGACGTGGGCAAGGACATCGCGGTCACCGACGCCCAGGTCGCCGACTACTACAACAAGAACAAGGCCCAGTTCGCCCACACCGAGGAGGTCGAGGCGAGCCACATCCTCGTCAAGTTCGACGAGGAGGCCAAGGACAAGGCCAAGGACGAAGCCCGAGCGCTCGGCAAGATCAAGGAGATCCACGCCAAGGTCAAGGCGGGCGGTGACTTCGCCAAGCTTGCCGGCGAGAACTCGGACGACCCCGGCAGCAAGGCCCAGGGCGGCAGCCTCGGCTTCTTCGGCAAGGGCCGTATGGTGCCCGAGTTCGAGAAGACCGCCTTCGCCATGAAGAACGGCGAGGTCTCGGAGCCCTTCAAGACCCAGTTCGGCTACCACATCATCAAGCGTCTGGATTATCGCCCGGCCCGCACCGAGCCGCTCGCCGAGGTCTCCAAGTCCATCCACGAGCAGCTCCAGACCCAGCAGCAGGGTGAGCGCTTCCAGCAGTTCGTCGAGACCCTCAAGAAGGGGGCCACGATCGAGATCCGGCCCGAGTACCAGCCCAAGCACGAATCCCCTGCCCCCTCTGCCGCCCCCGTTACCCCGGAGAAGAAATAGCACCCCATGGGTTCCATCATCGTCGTCGGCCTCGGGCCGGGAGATCCCGGCCAGCTCACCCTCGCAGCCAAGGAGGCGCTGGATAGCGCCAAGCGCCTCTTCCTGCGCACCGAGATCCACCCCACCACGCCAGCCATGCGCAAGTGGGGCCTCAAGTGGGAGTCGTTCGACCCCTACTATCAGCAGGGCGCCTCGTTCCAGGAGGTCTACGGCCGCATCGTGGCGCGCCTCCTCGAAGTCGCGCGCGATGAGGACGTGGTCTACGCCGTCCCCGGCCACCCCTTGGTGGCCGAGGACGCGGTCACCGCGCTGCTGGCGCAGACCGAGGTCAAGGTCGAGGTGGTGGCGGGGCTCAGCGCGCTCGATGCCATCTACGCGCGGATCGGGCTCGATCCCAACGCAGGCATGCAGGTGGTGGACGGCCTCGCCCTCGAAGGGCGCGAGTTGCACCCCGACTGGCACACCCTCGTCATGCAGCTCTACTCGCCCCAGGTCGCGAGCGAGGTCAAGTTGCACCTGATGCGCTTCTGGCCCGACGATCACCCGGTCCAGGTGATCCGGGCGGCCGGCGTCGAAGGGCAGGAGCGGATCGAGTCCGTTCCGCTCTTCGAGATCGATCGCCTGCCCTGGATCGACTATCTTTCGAGCCTCTACCTCGGGCCCGGCCCCAAGCGCGGCTTCTCGCGCCTGGTCGAGATCATCGCCCGCCTGCGTGCGCCCGATGGTTGCCCGTGGGACCGCGAGCAGACCCCCGAGTCCCTGCGCAAGTTCGTCCTCGAGGAGGCCTACGAGACCGTCGAGGCCATCGACTCGGGCGAAGTGGGCGCCATTGAGGAGGAATTGGGCGATCTGCTCTTGCAGGTGGTCCTGCAGGCCCAGATTTTCGCCGAGCAGGACGAGTTCGACGTTCAGGACGTCGCCGAGGTCATCTCGGACAAGCTCGTGCGGCGCCACCCCCACGTCTTCGGCGAGGTGAGCGTTTCGGGCGCCGACGAGGTGGTCAAGAACTGGGCCGACATCAAAGCCGAGGAGAAGGCCCAGGCGGGTGCTCCCGAGTCGGCGCTCGCGGGGGTCGCGACGGCCCTGCCCGCCCTGGTCGTCTCCGAGAAGCTTCAAGCCAAGGCCTCGCGCGTCCGCTTCGACTGGGCCGATCCTTACAAGGTCCTCGACAAGGTCCAAGAGGAGCTCGGCGAGCTCAAGGAGGCCATGGAAGGCCAGCACGGCGAGGCGGCCCTGACCCACGAGCTCGGCGACGTGCTGACGGCCGTGGTCAACCTCTCGCGCCAGCTCAAGATCGACCCCGAAGAGGCCCTGCGTCAGGCCAACGCCCGCTTCAAGCGCCGCTTCCAGAAGATGGAAGATCTGGCCGAGGGCAAGTTCAAGGAGCTCGAGCTCGACCAGATGGAGGCCCTGTGGCAACGGGCCAAGGCCATCGTCGGATGATCGAACGGGGCCCGCGCGGATTTGGCGTGGGCCCCGATGCGATCTCAACCCTCCCTCGCTGTCCCGGCGTCTACGAGTTCTACGCCGCGGACGGCGAGTTGCTGTATCTCGGCAAGTCCGTCAACCTGCGCGATCGCGTCCGGTCCTACTTCCACGCGAGCGGGGGCCACACCCCGCGCACGGCGCGCCTCAAGCACGAGGCCGTGCGCATCGAGGTGCACCCTACGGGCTCCGAGCTGGAGGCCCTGCTGCTCGAGTCGCGCCTGATCAAACGTCATCAGCCTCGCTACAATGTGCGGGGGCGCCGCTACGAGCACTACCCCTTCCTCAAGCTCACGGCTGAGCGTTACCCCCGCCTGATGATGACCCGGACCCTGGTCGAGGACGGAGGCCGCTACTTCGGCCCCTTTTCGAGCGCGAGCTACGTCCAGACGGTGGTCGAGGCGCTGCAGCCCGCCTTCGGCCTGCGGTCGTGCGCGACCTTGCCGCCCCACGCGTGCCTGGAGTTCGACATCGGTCGCTGCCTGGGGCCTTGCACCGGCCGGATGGATGAGGCCTACGCCGAACGGGTCCAGGCGGCGGTGGGCTTCGTGATGGGCGAGACCGGCGGGATCATCGAGACGCTTGAGCAAGAGATGTTGCGCGCAAGCGAAGCGTTCGCCTACGAGCGCGCCGCGCGCCTGCGCGATCGCCTCCACGCCTTGAAGCGCCTGATCGATCACCAGCGCCGACTCGGGAGCTTGGACGAGCTGGACGCCCTGGTCGCCCTGCCGGGCCTGATGCCCGGTTCGACCCACTTCCTGGCGATTCGTCGGGCGCGCTGGGTGGGCGAGCTTAGGCTGGAGCCCGACGCCTTGCACGGGCGCAGTGCATCGGTCCGCCTGCGCTCCTTCTTGAAGGCGGCGTATCTTATCGAGCCGGCGCCGAGCACGCGGATCGATCGGCGCGAGCTGGATGAGGTGCAGATCGTGGCATCGTGGCTGTACCGCAAGCGTGAAACGCCGGGCGTCTTCCAGGTGACGGCCGACGGCATCGCCGAGACGGCCCGCGCGGCGATCGCCCACGCGCGCCGGATGGCCTGAAGCCATTTCAGCGAGAAAGCCCGCCCCAAAACGGGGCGGGCTTTCTGCCGAAGATAGGAGGCTTACTTCGCGCTCTCGTCGGTCTTCTCGGTCTTCTCGGCTTCGGCCTTGGGGGCCTCGGTCTTGATGCCGGCCTGGGAGGCGAGGTTGTTGAAGATCGAGAGCATCTGGTTGGCACCGTCCTCGATCCGGCGCTGGACTTCCTGCATCTGCTTGTCGAAGGCGTTCTCGGCCTCCTCCATGCGGCGGACCATCTCGGGGTCCTTGACCAGGGCGTGGATCTGCTCGCGGGCGACCTGGACGCCGAGCTCGGCGGTCTCGCGGGCCTGCTTGGCCAGCTTGTCGGCGCTATCCTTGAGGTCGTTGAAATCGGGCATGGGGTGTTGAACTCCTCTATTGTGTTTAGGGCGTCTAACGAAATGGTTCCTTCAAGCCGCCCCCGGCGGCCAGAGGCCGTTTGTTAGATGCTCTTGGCGGTGACGGGGTTGGGGGTCAGCTGGTGCCAGAAGCTCTCGCCTTCGAGCTGGGCCTCGAGGCCCCAGCCCTGGGCGATGGTCTGGGCGATGTCGCCGAAGCCGGTGCGGGTGCCCAGGTCCACGCCGGGAACGCCCGGCATGTAGGCGAGCAGCGGCACGTACTCGCGGGTGTGGTCGGTCGAGACGTCGGTGGCCTCGTTGCCGTGGTCGGCCGAGATGATGAGCAGGTCGCCGGGCTTGAGGGCCTCGACGAGCTTGCCCAGCTCGCGGTCGAACTCGGCGAGGCACTCGGCCATCCCCTGCGGGTTGTTGCGGTGGCCGTACTTGGCGTCGGTGTCGACCAGGTTGTTGAAGACCAGGCTGCCATCGGGGGCCTCGTGGGCCATGCGGATGGTGGTTTCGAGGCCTTCGGCGTTGGAGGCGGTGGGCAGGCTCTGGGTGACGCCATGGGCGGCGAAGATGTCCGAGATCTTGCCGATGCCGATCACCTCACGGCCCGCGTCGACCGCGTAGTCGAGCAGGGTCTTGGCGGGCGGCGGCACCGAGTAGTCGTGACGACCGCCCTGGTTGCGCTCGTAGGAGCCCTCTTCGCCGTAGAAGGGGCGGGCGATGATGCGGCCCACGTGGTAGGGGTCCAGGATCTCGCGGGCGATCTTGCAGGCGTTGTAGAGCTCGTCGAGGGGCACCACGTCTTGGTGCGCGGCGATCTGGAAGACGCTGTCGCCGCTGGTGTAGACGATCCACTTGCCGGTCTTGACGTGCTCGGCGCCAAGCTCCTTGAGGATCTCGGTACCCGAGGCGGGCAGGTTACCCAGATAGCCGCGGCCCGTCCGACGCGTGAACTCGTCCATGATCTCGTCCGAGAACTTGGGGAAGACGGGGAAGGCATGGTCGAGGACGATCCCCGCCATCTCCCAGTGACCCGTGGTCGTGTCCTTGCCGGGGGACTTCTCGGCCATCTTGCCGAAGCTCGCCAAGGGCTTGTCGGCCGGGGCGATCCCCTTGATGGGGATGATGTTGCCCATGCCAAGCTTCTGGAGGTTGGGGAGGTTCAGGCCGCCGACGGCCTCGGCGCAGTTGGCAAAGGTATTGGCGCCTTGGTCGCCGAAGAGGTGGGCGTCGGGCAGTTCGCCCACGCCCATGCCGTCCAGGACGACGATGAAGGCACGGTTCAGTTTAGCCATGGGTTCGTTCCTCGCGTGGGGGGTGAGGGTTGGTTTCCCTCATTATAGCTCAGAACGAACAAGCGCCTGCGGCCAACAGCGCCTGCGGCTAAATTTAGAAGAGACTATCCGTGACTCGCTTCGGAGACGCGTTCGAAGAGGTCGGTCTTCGCCAGCTCGTCGAGGGTGGTCAGGCCCTGAGCGGCCACCCAGGTGGCGTAGTCGTACAGCGCCATGTGGCCTCGCTGCTTGGCGTACTGGTCGATCTGGGGCTGCGGGGTGTTGCTCGCGACCATGTGGCGCAGCTGGGCGTCGAAGGGTAGGACCCCGAAGATGCCCACCTGGCCGGCGTAGCCCGTCTCGTGGCACTCAGGACAGCCCACCGAGCGGTACAGCATCCCCGTCTCGTTGATGGCCTTGAAGAAGGCGAAGGTCTGCTCGTCGGGCTTGTAGGGCACCTTGCAGGCGGGGCAGAGCCGACGAACCAGGCGAATGACGACCACCCCCGCCACGGCGTTCGCCACCGGTCGGGGTGCCAGCTCCGAGAGGTCCAAAAGCTGGTGGAGGAAACGCTGGGCCGTCGGGATCCCCACGATGGCCGCGGCGCCCGCGAGCGCCCCGTGGACGAGGCCTCGGGCGAGCTCGGGCTCGGTCAAGGAGGGAACGGCGAGCAGATCGGGCGATTGCTCGAAGACCTGGCTGAGGGAGAGCTCGGGCCGGTGGGTGTCCAGCGGCGCCTGGGCGATCCCTTCGAGCTCGAAGGGCATGGTCCCGAAGCCGATCACGCTGCGGTTGTCCTTGAGGGCTTCCTTGAGCAGGGCGTAGAGCAGGGTGTCCTTGCCCGAGTGCTTGGGGCCGTTGATGAGCAGCAGGCCGCTCTTGAGGCGCAGCAGGCGGCGCAGCACCTCGCGGGTGCCGGGATGGTGGACGATCGAGTCGAGGCTCGTCTGCTCGAGCGTGCTCTGGTCGAACAGGCGCAGGGTGAGCATCTGACCGTGCTTGACCGTCAACGCCCGCAGGGTGAGGTGGATGGAGCGGCCCTCGTGGCGCGTCTTGACCGTACCGGTCTGGGCCATGCCGCCCGAGGTGGGGGCGAGGTTCGCGAGCACCTTGAAGCGACCGATGACGGCCGCCCCCAGGCGCGGGGCGATCGAGGGCTCGCGCACCAGGCTACCGTCGATCCTAAGGCGCACCCAGGTCTCGTGCTCTTGGGGCTCCAGGACGATCTCGGTGGCCTTGCGCTTGAGAGCGGTTGCAAGCAACCCCTGGGCGTACTGGGCCGCGGTCTGGTCCTCGCCGGCGAGGCTTGCGTCGGGGCGATCCTCCTCGGGGCGCGCTTCGGCTTCCGGTGCGGCGGTTACGACCGTCTCGCGGGGGATGACCTTGAGGATCTCGCGGAAGTCGGCGTCGGTGATGACCACCGGCTGGAGGGAGACCCCCTTGAAGCGCAGGCGCAAATCGTCCAGGGCCAGGATGTTGTTGGGATCGACCATGGCCACGGTCATCTGAGAGATGCCGACCGGCAGGATCTGGTGCTGCCGGATCATGGCCTCGGGCAAGAGGCGCACGAGCTCCTGCGGGGGCTTCTGCTTCATGGAGAAGCTCTTGACCCCGTACTGGAGCTCGAGCGCGTGCTTGATTTGAGCGTCGGTGACGTGGCCGAGGGCGATCAGGATCTCGCCCAGCGGCTCCCGGGTTTGCTGCTGCTTGGAGAGACCCTGAGCAAGCTGATCCTCGGTGAGGACGCCCGCGTTGATCAGGATCTCGCCGAGGCGCAGGCGCTTGCCGGGAATCGTCACGAAGCTCTCCTTGGCGTTACTTCAGGGCGCTCTTCTCGGCCGAGTAGACGGCTTTGACCAGCGCCGCGGGGGTCGCGGACTCGCTGCCGATCCGGTAAGCGCCAAGCAAAGCCTGGCTGGCGGCTGGGATCTTGCTCTCGTCGTTGACGAGGAGGTGGGCGAGCGTCTCACCCTTTTCTACCCAGTCGCCTACCTTCTTGTGCAGCATGATCCCGACGGCCAGATCGATGGGAGCGCCCTTCACGAGGCGCCCGGCGCCGATCTCCTTGCCGGCGAGGCCGACCGAGAGGGCGTCGAGATCCTGGACGAAGCCAGCCTGAGGGGCTTCCACGGGGATCCGGAACTGGGGCTGGGCCATGCGCGAGGGGTCGCGGACGACCTCGGGATCGCCGCCCTGGGCCTTGATGACTTCCTCGAACTTGGACAGCGCCGCGCCGCTTTCGATCACTTCGCGCAGCTTCGCTTCGCCTTCTTCGCGGCTCTTGGCGAGGCCGCCGCCGACGAGGATCAGGGCGCCGAGCGCGACCGAGAGGTCGGTGAGGTCCGTGGGGCCTTCGCCGCGCAGGGTGGCGATCGCCTCGGCCACCTCGTTGGCGTGGCCGACGGCCGAGCCGAGGGGCTGGCCCATCTCGCTGACGACGCAGGCCACGTGCTTGCCCAGGCGCTCGCCCACCTGCATCATCGTGGTCGCAAGCTCGCGGGCGCTCTCGTCGTCACGCATGAAGGCGCCGGCACCCGTCTTGACGTCGAGCAGGATCACGTCGGCACCGGCGGCGATCTTCTTGGAGAGGACCGATGCGGCGATGAGCGGGATGCTCTCGACGGTGCCGGTCACGTCGCGCAGGGCGTAGAGGATGGCGTCGGCCGGGGCGAGCTCGGCGGTCTGGCTCGCGAGCACGATGCCGATGTCGCAGAGCTGCTGCTTGAAGCGCTCGACGGTCAGGTCGCAGGTCATGCCGGGGATGGCCTCGATCTTGTCGACGGTGCCGCCCGTGTGTCCCAGTCCGCGGCCGGAGAGCTTGGCGACGGTGACGCCGGCGGCAGCCACCAGAGGACCGAGCACCAGGGTGACCTTGTCGCCCACGCCGCCGGTCGAGTGCTTGTCGGCGCGGGGGCCGGGCACGTCCGAGAGGTCCATGACCTGGCCCGAGTGGGCCATGGCGTGCGTCAGGAAGGTGGTCTCCTCGATGGTCATGCCCCGCAGGACCACCGCCATCAGCCACGCTGAGAGCTGGTAGTCGGGCAGCCGCGAAACGTTATCCACCAGCCAGCGGATCTCGTCCTGGGTGTGGGCGTTGCCGTCCCGCTTGTCCTTGATCATCTTGAGGATGGTCATATCGCTAGCCATGGCTCGTCTGGTCCTCCATTCCGGGGGGGGAATCCTTCTTGCGATCGGTCAACGACCGGATGTTGGGGTTCTTATCGCCCTTGAGAACGGCGATGAAGCGCTCCTGCTTCTCGATTGTATCCTGGTTGGATGCGATCTCGGAGTGGAGGGACTCGGTCTGGCGCTGCAGCGAGACGACCAGCGCGCGGAGGTTGTCCACCTCGCGGCCCATCGAGGACTGCTGGCTCGCGAGCGTCTCGGACAGGGTGCGCTGCGCGATTTCGAGGGCGGCCTCGGTCTCGGCCAGGCGCGCTGCGAGGGTGTCCTTCTGGGCGAGCAGCTCTTGCCACTGCACCTGCTGGATCTCGATTTGTCGCTCGGCGGTCGCGAGGCGCTCGTGGACGTTCTTGTTGCGCGAGCGCTCGGCGTCGAGGGCGGCCTCGAGTTCCTTGATGCGATCGCCAAGCTGCTGCTGGGTCGCTTCCAACTGCTCCTGGGTCTTCCAGATCTGCTGCTGGCGCTGCTGCATGCCGACGCGCCACTGCTTGCGCTCCATCGACAGGTCGTCGATGCGCGAGAGGGCGTACTGGAGCTGGTTCTTGAGCTGGAAGACGGATTTCTGGTGAAGCTGATCCTGGTGCTGGACGTAGGACTTAAGCTTGCGGTTCTCTTCGCGCAGCGCCTTGTAGCGCTCGGCAACCTGGCCGAGCACCGCGCGGGCGGCAGCAATCATCACGCCGGCGAGCCGCTGACGCTCTTCGCGCAGCTTGCCGGCGTAACCTTGCCAGTATTTGAGCTGTTGGCTCCGCTCCTCCACCAGGCCGTGGAGGTTTTTTACGTGAGCGAGCAGCTTCTCGATTTGCTTCTCGTATTTGGTTGCCATTGACCTAGAGGGCTAGCGCCGAGCGGAAATCCTTGCGACAAGCGCGTCGCAGGGGTAGGAGTAGCGCCAGGCCTTAGTCATTCTAACATTTACATAACGAGAATCAGTGTCGGAGATAACAATTCGAAAGCTTCGTTCGAAGCAGGCCCCGCCCAAGGATAGGGGGCGTTAGTTTGGTGTATAATCACTTCAGCGCTCGTTCGCGGCATGCCTGCGCCGTGCGGGATGCGTCGCACCGACGCGGGCAGAATCCTGTCCGGAACAAAATCGGCGGTTGGCCGGTCCATCTATCCGTAATGCAGGACTTATTGTCGAGGTCTCAATGGCGAAGCTGATCTTGTCTGGGGATCTGAGCATTTTCCGTATCGAAATGGTGGTGCGGATCCTCGAGGCGCTCAAATTCGATGGCGAGGTGGCGCTCGAAGCGATCGAGCGTGGCACCTTCTTCATGCTGCAAGGCAAGGTCGTGGGCGCGCGCAACGCCATGAACGAAGGCATGGCCGCGTTGGTCCCCATGGTCTCCCAGCGCGTGGGGACTTTCTCGGTGCGCCAGCTTTCCGCCGACGAGGTGACCCGTCACCCGGACCTTGCGGCCCTGCCCGACAACGCCGCCATCTTCCGCCAGGTCCATGCCCTGCTCGGCCAGGGTCGCTTCGCGACGGTGCCCGCCGCCCAGCCCGCGGCCCCTGCTGCGTCGGCGCAGCCGAGCGCTCCCCCTGCCGCCCCTGCTGCGTCGGCGCAGCCGAGCGCTCCCCCTGCCGCCCCTGCCGCGACCCCGTCGCCGCGCCCCAGACCCGCGGGCGGTCCTCTTGCGCGCGTGCCCGAGGTGACGGACAAGGGCAAGGTCACCCTTCGCTCCATCCAGACCAACTTCGCCCTGCGCGGGGTCCAGGTCGACGCGGACACATGGCGGATCCTCGCCAAGGTGGATGGCCAGCAGAATCTCTTTGCGATCAGCGAGATGGTGAACGTTGCGGGCGATCGCTTCAACCAGGCGGTCGAGCAGCTCCTTTCCGAGGGCTACATCCGCTTCCAGGTTCACGATCCCACTCTCGAGCAGCTTACCAAGCGTACCGAGTCCAAGTTCCGCTTCGGCGAGTACATGGTCGCCAAGGGGGTCATCACCGAGGTCCAGCTGGAGGGCGCCTTGCGCCGCCAGCAGGAGCTGGCCCGGCGCGGTCGCTACATGTGGCTCGGCGAGATCCTGATCGAGATGAACTACGCCCGCCCCAGCCACGTGCAGGAGGCGCTCGCCGTTCAAAAGCGGATGGGCGGCTAGACGCCCTCTTCCCGCTGATTTTCGGATAAGGTGATGTTGTTGCGGGTCGCTAGGCGCGGCCCGCTCCTGAAGCCCGCGCGTGACGACGCGGGCGTTTCTTTGCGCAGCTCGCTGATGATCGCCATCAGCACGACCCCCAGGCCGAACGACCAGTGGCCCCAGAACGGCGAGGTGAGCGCGGCGCAGAAGATCAAGAGCCACAGGGCGTTTCCGACGGATTGTTTCTGGGTCATGGTTTCCTCGTGCGTGCAGTCCCCCTATTATCCACGGATCCGGGAAGAATGACGTAGATTCCCCGGATTATTTCCCGCCTTTTTCGTGATCTCCCGGCGCGGAACGGCCCTGTGGTCCTCGGGACGGCCTGTCGGGAGGTAGAATGGTCTTGAAACCCTGATACTCGGAGGAACCCCGTGCAGCCCCAGTACTCGCCCATGATGACCCATTACCTCTCGCTGAAGGAGCAGCACCCGGACGTGTTGCTCTTCTACCGGATGGGCGACTTCTACGAGATGTTCTTCGACGATGCGGTGCTCGCGAGCCGTGAGCTGGAGCTGACGCTCACCAGCCGTGACGGCGGCGCCAACGGCAACCGCATCCCCATGGCGGGCATCCCGCACCATGCGGCCGAGGGCTACCTCGCCAAGCTGATCGAGCGCGGCTACCGGGTCGCCATCTGCGAGCAGGTCGAGGACCCCAAGCAGGCCAAGGGTCTGGTCAAGCGCGAGATCGTTCGCTTCGTCACGCCCGGGACGGTCCTCGAGGCGAACTACCTCTCCGAGAAGCAGAACAACTACCTCGCCGCCATCGTGAAGGGGCCCGCGGGCTTCGGCCTCGCCTACTGCGACGCGTCGACCGGCGAGTTCCGGACCACCCAGATCGCGGACCCCGGGGCGGTGGCCGGTGAGCTTGCACGCATCGCGCCCGCTGAGCTGTTGGTGCCCGTCAATCCGAGCGTCTGGCAGAACATGGCCTGGGGCCGCACGCCGGGCCGTCTTCAGCCCGCGCAGCTCGATCCGTCGTGGGAGGGCCTCTTCCCCGAAGGCCTCAACCTCACGCCGCGGCCCGACTACGCTTTCAACCTCGAGAAGGCCCGCAGCCAGATCCTTTCCCAGTTCCGGCTCCAGAGCCTGGAGGGCTTCGGCCTGCCCGAGCTGCCGCTTGCGACCATGGCGGCCGGGGCGATGCTCGGCTACCTCGGCGAGACCCAGAAGGCCCAGCTTGCCCTCTTCTCGGGGATTCAGACGTATCGTCTCTCGGAGTACATGCAGCTCGACCCGGCCACCCGCCGCAACCTCGAGCTGACCCAGACCGCGCGCGACGGATCCTGGAAGGGCTCGCTGCTCTCGGTGCTGGACGAGACCCGCACCGCCATGGGCGGCCGCAAGCTGCGTCAGTGGCTGCTGCACCCGCTGCTCGATGCGGCGGCCATCAGCGAGCGTCACCAGGCGGTCGGCGAGCTCGCCGCGAACGCAGGCCTGCGCATGCGCCTGGCCGACCAGCTGGGCTCCATCCGCGATCTGGAGCGCCTCACCAGTCGCGTGGCCGCCGGCACGGCGAACGCCCGGGACCTTATCGCGCTGCGCGACAGCCTGGAGGCCCTGCCTGCGCTGGTCGAGCTGCTTTTTTCCACCCAGAGCCCCGCCCTGCGCGCCCTGCAGGCGATTCCGTCCGAGATCGGCGTGCTGGCCGCACGTATCCGCGAGACCCTGGTCGATCACCCGCCCATCTCCCTGACCGAAGGGGGGCTGGTCCGGGACGGCTTCAGCCCCGAGCTCGACGAGACGCGCTCGCTCTTGGGCGATAGCAAGGATTGGCTTGCGACCTTCGAGGCCCAGGAGAAGGAGCGTACGGGCATCCGGAGCCTCAAGGTCGGCTATTCCAAGACCTTCGGGTACTTCCTCGAAATCACCCACGCCAACAAGGACCTGGTGCCGGACGACTACCAGCGCAAGCAGACGCTGGTCAACGCCGAGCGCTACATCACGCCGGTGCTCAAGGAGCGCGAGAGCGCGATCCTGACGGCCCAAGAGCGCATCGGGCACATGGAGTACGAGGTCTTCTCGGCCTTGCGCGCGGCGCTCGCTCCCTGGACGACCGAGCTCCAGGGCATCGCCTCGCACGTGGCGGCCATCGACGTCTTCGTGGGCTTCGCCGAGGTGGCGGTGCGCCAGGGCTTCTGTTGCCCGGTGGTGGACGACTCGACGGTGCTCGAGATCGAGGCGGGGCGCCATCCAGTCATCGAGCAGCTCCTGCCGCCCGGTACCTTCGTGCCCAACGATACCCGCCTCGACACCGCGTCGAGCCAGCTCATCATCCTGACGGGGCCCAACATGGCGGGTAAGAGCACCTTTATGCGTCAGATCGCGCTGATCGTGCTGATGGCGCAGGTGGGCTCCTTCGTGCCTGCTCGCTCGGCGCGCATCGGTCTGGTGGATCGGATCTTCACCCGCGTTGGCGCGGTGGACGATCTGGCGACGGGGCAGTCGACCTTCATGGTCGAGATGAACGAGACGGCCAACATCCTCAACAACGCGAGCCCCCGGGCGTTGATCCTGCTCGACGAGATCGGGCGCGGCACCTCGACCTTCGACGGGATCTCGATCGCCTGGTCGGTCAGCGAGCACCTGGCGATGCACGTTCGGGCCCGTACCCTGTTCGCGACCCACTACCACGAGCTGACGGCGCTGGCCACGAGCCAGCCCAGTGTCCGCAACTACAAGGTCCTGGTCGAGGAGACGGCCGACGAGGTGATCTTCCTGCGGCGAGTGGTGCCAGGCGGGGCCGATCGCTCCTACGGCATCGAGGTGGCGCGCCTTGCGGGCTTGCCCGCGCCGGTGATCGAGCGGGCGCGCCAGGTGCTCACCGAGATCGAGCGGCGCAACCGCATCTCGCTCTCGCTCAGGCAGGCGGCCCTGGACGAAGGCGCCAACGAGGTCAGCCAGCTGCCTCTCTTCAGCTCGATCCAGTCTCTCTAAGAAGCCAAGCCAAGAGCCCCGGCGCGATTCGCGCCGGGGCTCTTGGCTTGCTGGGTTAGTGGTACTTGAGGCGTCTTGCGACCAGCTTCTTGGTGCTGCTGAGCCAGAAGGCCATCGCGCCTTCGTCGGTGGGGATGAGCATGGGGCTCGTGCCCAGGTTCGCGATCGGATAGGCAGGACCCTTGAAGGTGCCGTCGGCGGCGATGGCTCGGACCATGGGGCGAGGCTTCGCTTCGCCGTTGATGACCACGTTCTTGGTATAGGCCACCAGGAACTCCGTCCCGTTCCAGACGACCGACGTCGGATGGTCCTGGGGGTTGCCTATGACGGCCTGCGTGTCCACCTCGATCGCCGGGGTGTTCGTGCCGTTGAAGGGATCGGCCTTGCCGTAGCGGTAGGCTTTTACCTTGTTTTCGGTCGCATCGACGGCGACCGTCATGTAGTGGGAGGCATTCTCGGCCAAGGAGATGGCACGATGGTTGGACCGTGGGAAACCGGCGCCGTTGCGTTTGAAGCCCTTGTCATCGAACTCGAAGAACTCGTCGAAGAGACTGCCGGAGAGGCCCACGAAGTGAAACGCTACCGTGTAGCTCGACGACGGCGCGGGGGTGCTCACCGAGATGCCCATGTTGTCGACGGTGTTGTCGTTGAGGGCGACCTCGACCTCCTCCTTAGCGGCGTTGTCATACAGAATGATCGGAAGGGGCTGTCTCTTGACTTCGCTGATGGCGCCGTCACCAGCCACTTTCAGGATGGCGTAGTTGAAGCGGAGCTTGCTGTTGACCATTCCATAGTAGGTGACCATGAAGGTTTCGTTGGTGGCTGCCAGGTTCCCCAGGCGGAAGAACTGGTTGGCCGCAGCATTGTCGTAGGTCAAGGTCTGCTTGGGGGCCCCCGTCTGAAGGTCGACGGTGGTGAGCCCGAAGCCGTTCGTGAGGGTGTAGGCGACCATTGCCGTCTCGCCCTGCACCGCGACGCGCACCATGCGGATCGTGTCTCGGTAGAACGCTGGAACCGAGTGACGGGTGCCCGCGATGATGCCGTTACGGTTGAAGAGCTGCCAGTACACGCGGTCGTCGGCCTGGTCGTTCAGGTTGCCTCGGTCGAACCAGGCCCCGATGAAGCGATTCTCGTCGATCTTCGCGACCGAGAGGCCTCCGATGGGGTCGCTCGCAGGGGCCCCCAGGGGCGGCTCCGCGTTCATGTCGATGAAGATGCCGGCGGGAGGGCTCACGACCACCTTCCGGGTGGTCTCGACACTTCCGCTCTTCGCCGTGACCACGTCTTCGCCGAAGCCGCTGAAGCCACTGACGTTTGCCTGGTAAATTCCCGTTTTTCCGTTGATGGCGCCCACGGTGCCATTGGTGTTCGAGAACTTGGAGTTGATGCTCACGAGCACGCTGTCCGAGCTGTCGGTCCCGAAAGTGACGAACGGGAAGCTCTCCCCGAGCCAGCTGCGCACGATGCCATCGCCGCCGAAATCATCCAGGGCGATATCCGCACCGCCTTTGGCCGCGGTGAGGTTCAGGGTCTTTACCTCGTAGAAGGGCTCGGCCACGCTCTGCACACCGTTCACCCGCAGGCGGAGGTTTCCGCTGCCGGCTCCGGTTGGCACGGTGAAGCGAAGCGTGTTACCCGCATTCTCGCTCAACGCCGTGACCACCTTCCCGGAGGGGAAGATCACTTCCGAGAGCCCGCTCGCAGGCCAGGTCAGGTTCTGCCCGGCAAGGTAGAGCTCCGCGCCGGCACCCGCATGGTCCGTGCTGACGCTGAAGTCCGACTCGAGCGAGATGCCCGCGATCGAGGGGGCGTACGTGGCATCCAGAGGCAACGGGACCGAGGTCTTCTTGTTCCACTTGATCTCGATGCCGGTCTTGAAAGCGCTTGCGATGGGCTTGCCCACCAGGACGACCTTGCCGTTTTCGCCGTCGACCCCCTCGTGGGCCTCGACCTGTACCTGGTAGCCGACGCCTTCGTTGAGGAAGAATTCGCGGCGAGCCGCGTCGCTGCCGCCCTGGGCGGGGCGATCGATCTGCTCGCGCAGGATGATCTGGTCGTCGGCGTCTGCGATCGTGACGACCAGGGCTCGGGTCGTCTTGGGGATCACCTGGGCGTTGAAGCCCGGGCGGCTCAGCTCGGGCCACTTGATGGCGATCGCGAGGCTTCCCTTGCGCGCTTGCGGGTCCTGCTGGGCGGTCGCGCCCTGCGAGCCATCGCTCTGGGTGGTGCTCGGAAGCTGCAACAAGCCGGCGGGACGGCACCCGACCAGGAGGGTGAGGCTGATGAAGAATGCGACTTTCTGGATGTTCATCAGCGTCTCCTATTCGATGACCAGTTCGAGGCTGCCCTGGTGGACGACCGGGATGGTGATGCCCTGGGTGAGCGATGGGTTCGCGACGGAGCGTACCGTTACCGTGGCGTTACCTTCCGCGGCGCCGGGCTTGAGGGTGACCAGACCGTCGGGGCTTACCGTGAGGCGGGCGTCGCCCGTGGACCAGGTGACGGGATAGTTCTCCACGGCGCCGCCGCTGACGAGGGTCTTCGCCTGGAGCTGAACGCTGGTGCGCGTCGGATCCAGCGGCTGCTCGCCCACTGGGTAGGCAGCCAGGGTCGGAAGGGGGTTGGGGGTGACGGAGAGCCCTGTGAGCAGGCGCAGCAGCTCCACCGGCAGCATGGCTTCGACCTGACCCGAGGAGGCCTTGACCGTTACGGTCCCGAGGGCGAGGCCCTGGAGCCTGCCGTTCGCATCGACGGTGGCGAGCCAGGGCGCCACCGAGCTCCAGGTGACGCTCGCGTTGGGGATGATGGCGCCAGCTGCGTCGAGGGCGCGGACCACGTAGCGGCGCGTGAGGTTGTAGACCAGGTAGTCCTTGAGCGGGGCCGAGGCCGTCGCGTCCTTGGCGGCGTTTTCCTGGGGCTGGGGGAAGATATCGAGCGTCTTGATGACCTTGAAGGTCTTCGTGTTGCTGTCGAAGCCCGCCGACTTGACCAGCACCTGGGCGGTGGTCGTCGAAAGCTCCGGCACCTTCACCTTGAGCGCGGTGTCTGACTCTTCGATCACCTGGCCCTGGATGCCGTTGAAGAGGACCTGGGGCTTCTTGCCGAGCGAGACCGAGAAGTCCTTGCCGGTGATGGTGATGAGCTGGTCGACCCCGCCGTTATCGGGCGAAAGGGCCGTGACCTGGGGGACCTTGAAGCCGAGGACGATCTCGGGCGCACGGATCACCTGCTTGGAGGTGACCGAAACCCTCGGGGCCTCGCCGCGGCCCATGTCGGAGTGCATGCCGACGACGCGGAACTCGCCGGGGGGCACGTTGGGAATCTCGTAGTTGCCGGCATCGTCCGCCTTGGCCACGTAGCCGGTGCCGGGAATGAAGACGTCCACGCCGAGCATGTTCTTGCCCGGAGTTTCCGTCTTGACCGTGCCCACGATGCGGCCGGTGTAGGCGAGCTTCAGGTCAACCTTGGACGAGCTGCTGGAGACACCCATGGTGATGGCCTTGATGTCGTCCTGTAGGATGGCCTCGATGTTCAGGTCGAGGCCTTGCGGGTTGCTCAGGACGAAGTTGCCCTTGCTGTCCGTCTTGGTTTGGAAGGAGTCGCCGGCGAGCGTGCGGTAGCCCGAGGCGTTGTTGCTGATGATGCCCGCCGCGTTGTTGCTGACCAGGTAGCCCTTGACCTGGACGTTGGCGGCCGGCTTGCCCGCGAGGTCGAGGACGCGGCCGGAGAACTTGGCGCTCGTCGAGCCGGTACCCGGGATCTGGCCGATCCCGTTGCTCCCGCTGTTTCCATCGTCGTTCTTGGCGGTGGTGAGCAGGGCGTCACAGCCGACGGTGGCCAGGGCGGCTGCGACCATCAGCGAGAGCATGGTCTTCTTCACGGTGATTCCCTCACTCCAAAACGCTGGACGCGCGCGGGCCTTAGGCGAATGTTCGCTTGCTGTTATTATGCCCAGCGAGGGATTTTTTATGGCATGGCGGTGCTCGGACGCTCCTAGTGGCGGTAGCCTTCGATGTAGGGGATCGCCGGGTTGCCTAGCACCATGCGGTTGAGACTCTTGGCGTAGCCCAGGCGGGTATCTGGGAATTCCTCGCCCGTGCGCTTCACCTGGAAGAGGTGCGCGTCCACCGTGTCCGCATGATGGACGATGAAGGCCTCGGCCGTGCGCGGCTCGACCGGCGAGCCGTACTCCAGCCGACCCTGATGGCTGAGGATCACGTGCAGGAGGTTGGTGGCCTTGTCGGTGGGGATGTCGCCTTGCTCGGCGATCGCCCGGCGGACCATGGCGTAGCCGAGGGCCACGTGCCCGATCAGGTTGCCGACCTCGGTGAAGCCGATCTCGTCGGCGTCGAAGGCGTACTCCTCGATCTTGCCGACGTCGTGCAGGAGGGCCCCCGCGATGACCACGTCGCGGTCGAGCCCGTCCTCGGCGAGGCACAGCCCCAGCGCACGGCGCACGACCGTGAGGTTGTGCTCGAGCAGACCGTTCAGGAATGGGTGATGGTGGGTCTTGGCGGCGGGCGCTCGCTGGTAGGCCTCGGCGGTGACGGGGTCTTCGAGCAAGAGGCGCTCGAGCATCGCGCGCAGGCCCGGGTCTTCGACCGAGGAGATGACCTCGCGCAACTCGGCGACCATCTCGGCGAGGGGCCGGCGGGAGATGGGCAGGAATTGCTCGGGCGGGAACTGCTCGCGCGGCAGGACCTCGTAGCGCGCGACGACGAACTGCGGCGCGTCCTTGTGCAGCTTCACCTCGCCACTCAGGCGCACGTAGTCGCCGTTCTTGAAGTCGATGCGCCCCGTCCAGATGACGCAGGCGATCGCCCCTTGGGCGTTGGTGGCCCGGAAGATGTGGAAGCCGCTGTCGGAGTCTTTCTTCTTGAACTCGCGCAGCTGCGTCACGCGGGCGACGTAGTCGGTCGGGCGATCGCCGATCTTGGGCAGGGTCGGGGCGGACAAGGCGGGCCTCCTCGGCAGGATGGAGCGGGAAGCCTCGATCCTACCATGGCTTTTGCCTGGTTCAGGCCTCGATGACGCGCCCGAGTCCGGCACAGACGGCGCCGACAAGGTACAGCGATCCCGCCACCAAGATAGGGCGGCCGAGCGCCAGGCGACGCGCGAGCGCGAGCGCTTCTTGCCAGTCGGGTTCGAGGTGCAGGTCCGGATGGGCGGGCAGCGCCGAGAGAGTGGTGGGATCGAGCCCCCGAGGGCTCGGCGGGGTCGTGAGGATGATGGTCTCGGCATGGGGGGCAAGCGCCCGGATCATGGGGCCAGGGTCCTTGTCCGCGAGCACGCCCATGAGGATCACCCGGCCTCCGGGCTCGGGGGAGGCCGCCAGGGCGTGGGCGAGGGCCTCGATGCCGTCCGGGTTGTGGGCGCCGTCGAAGACGAACTGCTCGCCTTCAGCCGAGTGCCAGCTTTCGAGGCGCCCCGGCCATCGCGCGGCCTTGAAGCCTTCGCGCAGGGCGGCATCGCTCACTGCCCAACCCGCTGCTCGAAGCGCCTGAACGGCTTCGAGGACAAGAGCGGCGTTCAGAGTCTGGTGGTCGCCCGCCAGCCCCAGCTCGTAGCCCTGGAGCCCCTCGGTCACCTGGCGAAGCGGCACCGACAAGTCCTGGGCGATCGCGCGGATCGCTTCGAACGCCGAGTCGGTCGCGCCGGTGAGGGCCGGGACGCCGGCCTTGAGGATGCCCGCCTTCTCCCGGGCGATCGCCTCGGGGGTATCGCCCAAGAGCGCCGTGTGGTCGAGGGCGATCCGGGTGATGACGCAGAGTTCCGGTTGCTCGACGACGTTGGTCGCATCGAGCCGACCGCCCAGACCGACCTCCAGGAGGACCAGGTCCGGAGCTTGCTCGGCGAACCAAAGGAAGGCGGCAGCGGTGATCAGCTCGAACTCGGTGACGGGCCCGAGCACGGGATCCAGCGCGGCGGCGGCGCCCTGGACGGCTTCGAGCGCGCGATCGAGCGAGGCGTCGTCGATGAAGGCGCCGTCGAGCCAGATGCGCTCGCAGTACGAGACCAGGTGAGGGCTGTTGTAGCGGCCGACGCGATAGCCGGCATGTTTGAGGATGCTGCTCAAGAAGGCGCAGACCGAGCCTTTACCGTTCGTGCCGGCGACGTGCACCACCTTGAGGCGCGCGTGGGGACGTTCGAGGCGATCGAGAAGGGCGGTGATGCGCTCAAGGCCGGGGCGGATGCCGTGTTGGAGCGCGTCGCTGAGGATGGATGAGGTCATGGGCACCTGCGAGCGAGGGGAAATGATGCCCCCTATTAAACCATGGGGTGTATTGTTTCGATTTTGAACCGGCCGTAAACTGGTCTTATGCGCTTATCATCACGCCCCGAGATTTCCGAAGCAGAGCTGGACGAAGCGCTGGACCGCATCATCCTTGCCGCCCTGGCCCCTGTTTCGGCGGGGCTGGCGCTGCTGATGATCGCGCTGGCCTTCGTCAAGCCCATCGCGTTCGCCGCGGCGGATGCCGAGCGTGTCCACTTGCTCGCCAACCTCCAGCTCGGCCTGGGCCTGCTCTTCTCGCTCATCGCGTTCGCGCTCTCGCGGCTGCGCCTGCCCGCCCGCATGGCCCACCCCGTCGTCTTCGGGCTACTCGCCTCGGTGCTCGCGCTCACCGTGGCCCACATGGTCTTGCTAAGCAGGCCGCTGCAGAGCGTCACCTTCATGATCTGCGCGTTCAGCATGGGCTTTCTGTTGCTCTCGATCCCCTGGTTCGTCCTGTCCCTGCTGGCCATTGCTGCTGCCTGGGTGACGGGGATCAGCTTCTCGACGGTGGCGCCGCCCTTCACGCCGGCCCCCTTGTGGGTGGAGTTCGGCCTTCACCTCGTTCAGGCGTTCGTGCTCGCGTCGATGGGTTTCGGGATCAGACGATGGACCTACCGTCGCCTCGAGGTCCTGAGGCTGCGCGACCAGCGCCACGTGGCGGACCTGGAGGCGGCCATGCGCGAGATCGAGGAGAGCCACGAGAAACTCAAGGAGCTCGATCGCCTCAAGACCGACTTCGTCAACGCCGTGAGCCACGAGCTGCGCACTCCCCTGACCTCGATCATCGGCTTTGCCGAGCTGCTCGAAGACCACGTGGGTGGCGCCCTCTCGAAGGAACAGCTCGACTTCGTGCATCAGATTCAGATGGGAAGCAGCCGACTCGACGGCCTGGTCAACGATCTCCTCGACTGCGCGCGCATCGACGCCGGGACCTTCCGGCTCAAGTTCGATTACGCGGATCTCGGGGCGAAGATTCGCGAGATCGTCGATAGCCTCCTGCCGCAAGGGGAGGCTTCGCGCCTCGCGTTCAGCGTCACGCTGCCCTCAGAGCCCGTCATGCTCTGGATGGATTCTCAGCGGATCGGTCAGGTGCTCCTCAATCTCCTCTCCAATGCGGTCAAGTTCACGCCGGTAGGCGGCCGCGTCACGGTCCAGGTCCGGTGCGAGGAGGGGATGGTGCGCTGCGAGATCACGGACTCGGGCACCGGCATCCCCGAGCAGGATTTGCCAAAGCTGTTCCAGCGCTTCTCTCAGCTGGACGACGGGCGGCGCCTGGGACAGGGCACGGGGCTTGGCTTGAGCATCTCCAAGGCGCTCATCGAAGCGCACGGGGGCACGATCGGCGTTCGTTCCCAATCAGGAGCAGGCAGCACCTTCTACTTCTCGCTGCCCATGGCGCAGCCGGCCGCGCTCTTGCCCGAGGCGGAGGCCGTCGTGCGGGCGGATCAGCCCGCGCCGCTCGTGGCGAGTGATACCGAGGGGGACTGAGCGGCGGCCAGGGCCGCGAGCATGGTGGCGCCCCACTGACGGCACTTGTCCTCGCCGATCCCCTTGATGGCCGCGAGGGCTTCGAGGGTTTCAGGGCCAGCGGCCGCCACCGCATCGAGTACCCGATCGTGCACGATGCAGTAAGGAGGCAGTCCCTTGTCCTTGGCGATGCCGGCGCGGGCCTCGCGCAGGGCCGCAAGCAGGATGGGATCGCCTTGGGGGGCCGCCACCTTGGCGACCGGGGCGATCTTGGCGACGACCCGGACCGGGGCCTTCTTCACCGGCAGGGACTGTGCGCCGGGGGCTTCGAGGCAGCGATCGCAGGCGCCGCAGCGCGAGGGGGCCGTCTCTCCGAAGTAGTCGAGGATGTAGGCGCGCCGGCAGTCGGTGGTGTAGGCGTAGTTGATCATGGCGTCGAGCTTCTTGATCTCGCGCGCCTGCTTGCCGATCAGGTAGTTGACGTCCAGCTTGAGGGAAGCGAAGTCCTCGGCCCGCTTGATGAGCCGGATGGCGCGACCGCGCTGGGGTGGGGTGTAGGCGATGAGGCCGCGCTCGTTGAGCCCGTTGAGAGCGGCGAGCACCGATTCTCGGCTCTCGCCCACGTAGGTGACGAACTGGTTGAGGTCCAAAGCGACCCCCGCGTCCAGCTCGTCGCGCAGGACGGCCTTGAGGGCGCCGTAGACGAGCTTCTGCATCTTGGCACGGCCGTCGATGGGCATCAGGTCGTTGGCGTGGCGGACGTAGGCGTGGTTGGCGCCGCGCGGCGCGCGGGCGATGACCCCGTTGCGTTCGAGCAGGTTGAGGCAGGTGCCGATGGCCATGTCGTTGACCTTGCCCGGCATGGCGCGGCCGATGGCCTCGTGGGTCATGACGAACTCGTCCGGCCCCTGGTCGCAGAGCACCTGGTAGACGTCCGAGAGGGTCGAGACGCTGGGGCAGCTGCCCTCGATGAAGAATTCCTGGAGGTAGCGATCTGCGGGCGAGAAGAGTAGCACGCAGTACGAGGCCTTCTGGTCGCGGCCCGCGCGGCCTGCCTCCTGGTAGTAGGCCTCGACGGTACCGGGCAGGTCGTGGTGGATGACGAAGCGCACGTTGGGCTTGTCCACGCCCATCCCGAAGGCGTTGGTCGCCACCACCACCCGCGCCTTGCCCTGCATCCAGGCGTCCTGCGCCTGGTCGCGCTCCATGTCGTGCAGGCCCGCGTGGTAGGCGACGGCCGAAACCCCGGCGGCCTCCAGGTGCTCGGCGATCGCTTCCACGTTCTTGCGGGTCGAGGCGTAGACGATGCCCGAGCCCTTGGTCTTCTGGGCGATTTCGAGGACCTTGGAGAGCTTGGCGGCCTCGCCGCTGACCGGGCGCACCACGTAGCGTAGGTTCGGACGGTCGAAGCCCGTCACGAACACGGCCGGGTCCTTGATCCCCAGTTGCTTGACGATGTCCTCGCGCACCTCGGGGGTGGCGGTCGCCGTAGCGGCGAGCACCGGGGGGCGGCCGATCTTGTTCAGGGCCTCGCGCAGCCGCAGGAAGTCGGGCCTGAAGTCGTGACCCCACTGAGAAACGCAGTGCGCCTCGTCCACCGCGAGGCGCGCGATGGTGACCCCCTGGATCGCCTCCATGAAGGCGCGGTTCTTGAAGCGCTCGGGAGCGATGTAGACGAGCTTGTACTTGCCGGCGGCGAGCGAGGCGAGGCGGTACTCGGCCTCGTCAGGCTCCAGGCTGCTGTTGATGAAGGTGGCGGGGATGCCCTTTTCGAGGAGGGCGTCCACCTGGTCCTTCATCAGGGCGATGAGGGGCGAAACGACCAGCGTCGTGCCCTCGAGCATCAGGGCGGGCAGCTGGTAGCAGATGGATTTGCCGTTGCCGGTCGGCATGATGGCGACGGTGTCGCGACCCGCAAGCATCGCCTCGACCACGCCTTGCTGGCCGGGGCGGAAGGTCGAGTGACCGAAATGCCGCAGGAGTGCGGCTTCGGCAGGACTTGGCGCGGGGTCGAACATAACCCCAGTCTACTTGCCCGAAGCCTCGCCGAGCAAGCCCTAGCCCAGCATTCGTCGCAGCTTGGCGTGGTCGATCTTGGCGTTGTGGCGCGGGTCGAGGGGCATGCGCCGGATGAAGCGGACCTCGTCCACCGGCGCGCCACGGCCTGTCATGTGCGCGAGCAGGGCCTCTTTCCAGGTGCGGTGCTGCCACCACTGGCCGGGCGCGTGAGGGGCGACGACGAGTATCGCCCGCGCGCCGGGCCGCTCGATGAGCGCCGCATGCCGGACGAAGGGCAGTTGCCGGGCGATCGCCTCGACCTGCAAGGGGTAGAGGGTGCGATCGCCGTGCTGCACGGCGTTGTTCACGCGGCCCACTACCCAGAGGCGCTCCTGCACGTCGAAGTAGGCCAGATCCCCCATCCGATGCCAGAGGGTGCCGTGGGGGTCGCGGATCTTGTTGGCGAGGACCGCTTCGGGGTTGCGGTAGTAGTCCTTGCCCACGTGCTCGCCCGTGACCACCAGCTCCCCGACCTCGCCCGTCCCGAGCTCGATTGCTTCCCACCCCTGAGGGCCGAGCGCGACGGGGCCGTCGATCCGGCGGATGATCTTGGCCGAGATGCCGTGCGCGAGGCGCCCCACGCAGGTCCCGTGCCCCGCCTCGGCGAGCGCGTCGGTCTCGTCGCAGGCCTCGGCGGCCTCAATCAGCGCGACCGGCTCGGCTTCGGTCGAGCCGTAGCCCACGTACGCCGAGCCGTTCGGCAGCACCTTGCGCAGCTTGCCGAGCAGGCCGGGCGGCACCGGCCCGCCGCCGGTGAAGACCGCGCGCACCGTATCGAGCGAGAGGCCGTGCGCCAGGCAGTGGTCCGCGATGGGGGCGAAGTAAGCAGGCGAGCCGACGGCGGTCGTGACGCCCCAGTCTTGGATCTGGCGGATGATGACGCGCGGGTCGATGGCCGAGGGCTTGGACGGCTTCATTCGCGGCACCACGCTCGTGACGCCCGAAGCGAGGTTGTTGAGGATGAAGATGGGCAAGGCCGGCAGGTCCACGTCCTCGGGCGTGAGCCCCAGCTCGCGCGAGAGGGCCTGGTGCTGGGCCACGAGGAAGCCGTGGGTGCGGTTCGCCCCCTTGGGGGTGCCGGTGCTGCCGGTGGTGAAGGTGATGAGGGCGGTGTCGTCGGGCTGGACCGCAGCGGTCTCGACGGCGGGGGCCGTCGCTTCGATGAGCTGCTCGAGTTGCAATTCACCAAAGCGCGCGGGGCCCCGGGCCGTGAGGCGGATGGGGATGTCCTTGAGCGCACCGGTTGCGCGCCCCAAGAGCTGGATGAGCGGTACGCCCGCGAAGGCCTTGGGCGAGGTGAGCGCGATGCAGCGCTTGATCTGGTCGAGTCCCACCCAGGGGTCGATGAAGACGATGGGGGCCGCGAGCTTCAAGAGCGCGAGCAGCAGCGAGTAGAGCTCGAGGCTCATGGGGATCATGACGACCACGGCATCGCCGCGCCCGATGCCGCGCGCGGCGAGGGAGGCGGCAAGGCGGTTCACCCGGTCCTCGAGCTGTTCGAAGCTCAGCTGCTGGTAGTCGATCGTGCCGCTCGGGCTGACGTTGCGAGGGAAGACCAGGGCGGGCTTGGTCGGAGAGACGCTCGCCCAGTGGCTGAGGTAGCGGATGACGTTGTCGTGCGTAGCTAAAGTCATCTAGATGCGCTTGCTCTTGCCCTTTTCGACGTGGTTGAGCAGGGTACGGATCTGGTCCACCAGGTCCTGGCGCTTGAGCTGCTTGAAGGTGCGCTGAGCGGCGAGCAGGTGCTCGGTGGCTTCCTTGCCGCGCTGGTTGGCCACCAGGAAAGTGGCCAAGTCGAGCGAAGCCGCCCCCTGCGCCCACGGGTCGGTGCCGCTGCGGGCGACCTTCAGGGCCTCCTTGAAGCGGGCCTCGCCGACCTTCAGGTCCTTGCGATCGACGGCGAGCATCGCGAGCAGGCGCAAAGCGCCTTGCTCCGAGGCTTTGCTCTTGACGCTGCGGGCCATGGTGAGGGCTTCCTGGGCCGTTTTCTCCGCTTGATCCGCCTGCTTCATGTCCCGTTCGACGTCCGCCACGCGCAGCTTGATCTTGACCGCGGTGTAGGTCTCGCCACGCGAAAGGGTGCGCTCGAGCGCCGTCGCGAGGCGCGCATAGCCCGCTTCGAACTGCTCCAGCTCGCACTCGGCAGAGCCCAGGTCGTAGGTGACGGCATCCAAGAGCTGCGGGTCGTCCACCGTCTCGGCGATGGGGAGCGCCTCACGGTAGTAATTCGCCGCAAGCCGGATTTTGCCCTCCCGCTCGGCCATGATCCCCAGGTCGTTCAAGGCGTTGGCGTAGCTGCGGCGATCGCCGTAGAGCTGGGCGAGGCCCAGGCCGTTGAGGAGGTACTTGCGGGCCTCACGGTCGTTTTCCGAGCCCATCATGGCCTCGCCGCTCATGAGGAGCGCTTCGGGCAAGAGGGCGTGCAGGCCGCTCGCGCGGACGGCCGCCAGGCAAGCCTTGGCGAGCCGCATGGCTTCTTGCTGGTCGTCGCGGTCCATGGCCGCCTGGACTGCGCGGAAGCCGGCCTTGATCTCGGCCTCGCTCTGGCCGATGGCCTGCACCGGCGGCTTGCTCGTCACGGCGGCGGGGGCGGCGAGCGCCCCAGGTGCCGCGAAGGCGAACGCGAGGGCGAGGGCCAGAAGGGCCGGGCGAATTCGCATGAAGGAGCCTTTCTGCGTGAGCGGGGAGGGCATGGATTCTATACCCTTGATTTTCTGTTAAAGACGAACGGTTCCTTGACGGGCGTCCATCTCGACCACCTGGCCGTCCTGGACCCGACGGGTGAGGCCCTTGATGCCCACGATGGTGGGCAGCCCCAGCTCGCGGGCCACGATGGCCGAGTGGCTCAGGATGCTGCCGCGCTCGATGAGCAGGCCGGAGGCCGCCGGGTAGAGGGGGACCCAGCCCGGATCGGTGCGCTCGGCGACGAGGATCTCGCCGTTGAGGCGCATGTCGTCCTCGGGCGAGCGGATGACCCGCACCTTCTCCTTGACCACGCCGGGGCAGCAGCTGATGCCCTTGAGCACGTTGGGATCGCTCTCGCCCTGGTCTTCGGGCTGCTCGCCGACGAAGTGGTTGGCGAAGTGGACCGTCCCGTAGCTCTTGAAGCGGTCGTCGATCTCCTCGGCGCGGTAGCGGGCGAATTCCTCCTTGCGCAGGGCGGCGAGGCCCCTGAGGTTGGTGCTGGTCGCCGTGCCCTGGATGAAGCCCCAGATCTCGTCGAGGTTGAGGTAGAACACGTCCTGGGCGTCGTCGAGCAGGTCCCAGCCGGCGAAGGTGCGCCCGATGGACTGGAACATGTCGCGCAGCAGGCCGAAGATCTTGGTGCGCGCAAAGCGCATGTTCTCGCGGTTCTTCACGTGCCGGCGAGCGTTCATGAGCACCCAGTTGAAGAAGGCGTGCTTGAGCGGATTGCCTCCGAGCTTCTGGCGGACCAGGGTCTCGGCCTCGGTGCGGATCCGCTTCTCGTTGGCCTCCATCGCCGCGATGTCCAGGCTGGGCATCTTGAGGTAGTTCTTCACCATGGCGAAGACGAAGCTCGGGTCTTCTTTGAGGTTCTTCTCTTCGAGCTTCAGCTCGTTCATGCAGCGGTAGCCGTACTTGTCCAGGAAGTCCTGGACCTGAGCCCGCATCGTGGGGAAGCGGTCGTCTTGCTGGAGCAAGCCCCAGATCTCGCGCTCGTGGTTGGACTCGAAGAAGGCGCGCAGGGCCTCGTCGGCACGGGCGGCGAGCGCCATGCGCATGATGGCCTTGGTGGGCTCGGTGGATTCGATCTCGCCCTCGCCACACAAAAGGTCGTTCTGGAGCGAGCCCGTCTCGTCGCCGCACCAGCCCACGCACAGCTTCTTGAGAACCCCGTAGAAGACCATGGCTGAGATGTCGGTCAGGATGGGGGCCTTCCACTGCCAGAGCAGCTTCTGTTCGAGGTCATGGAAGGCCACCTTGATCTCGTCAGGGCGCATGGCCTTCCAGTCGTAGGTCTTGTAGTGCGCGTAGGCACGCTCGAAGTTGCCCTGGAACCACGCGACGCTCTTGTCGATCCGGCGGTAGTTGTCGAGTAGCCGCCAGCAGACGTACAGCAGCTTGGGCAGCTCCGAGTAGTTCTTCTCGCCCTTCTGATAGTCGGCCTTCTCCTTGACCCCCATCATCTGGTCCATGAAGCCCTTGTTGTAGTTGAAGCCGGGCAACAGGGAGGTCATCTGGTACCAGTTGCCGAGGTTGTAGAAGACCCGGCCGCGCACCAGGCCGAGCAGGTTGCGGTAGGTCTGCTCGTTGGCCTTGATGGTCTCCTCGGGGATGCCGAGCACCGCCGAGACCTGGTTGTAGACGATGTTGTAGGCGTGAGAGGCAAAGGAGAAGGTCAAGGGCGAGGTCACCCCCGAGTAGCTCTCGGTGATGTTCGAGTTGTCCCAGATGATCTCCTTGCCGACGGTCGTCTGGGGCACCTTGAGGTTGGTGATGGGCCGGGCCTGGAGGATGTAGATCCGGTCGTTCGCGATCGCCCACTCGATGTCCTGGGGCTTGCCGAAGTGGGCTTCGACCTTCATGCCCCAGTTGGCGAGGGCCTGGGCCTGCTCATCGGTCAGGCACGGGATGTCTTGTTGCTCTGCTGCGACGTTGGCTTCGTAGGTCCCATGGCCGCGCCGCGAGGCGAAAGCGATCTTCTTGGGCTTGTTTACGGTCTCGGTGGTGAGGTGCTTTGTCTTCTTGTTGACAGTGAACGAGTCGGTGTCGAGCGCCCCCGACACGATGCCCTCGCCCAGGCCGTAGGTGCCGTTGATGACCACCGTGTCGCGATCGCCCGTGAGCGGGTCGGCCGTGAACATGACCCCCGAGACGTCGGCAGGCACCATCTCCTGGACGATGACGGCGACTTCGGCCTTCACCGGGTCCAGGCCCTTGAGGTGGCGATAGGCGATCGCCCGCTCCGAGTAGGCGGAGGCCCAGCAGCGCTTGATGCTCTTGAGGACGGCCTCGGTGCCCTTCACGAACAGGAAGGAGTCCATCTGACCAGCGAACGAGTCCTTGGCGCCGTCTTCGCCGACCGCCGACGAACGCACCGCCACGTAGGTCTCGGGCGCGAACTGGTCTTTGTAGGCGCGCTTGAGCTCGCGGGTCATGGCCTCCGGGATCTCGCTGGAGTCGAAGAGGCGCCGGATGGTCTCGCTCGCGGTCCTGGCCGCGTCGGGCTTCTCGAAGTCGAGGCCCGCGACCAGGGTCCGGATGACGGCTTCGAGGCCGGAGGCTGCCATGAAGCGTTTGAACATGCTCGTTGGCACGATGGCCCAGGGGGGCACGGGCAGCCCTTGGGCGCTCAGCGCCCGGAGGTTGAGGGCCTTGCCGCCCAGCTCGTGAGCGTCGAGGGAGTGCAGCGCGTTTGCTTTAGCGTCTTGTGTCATGGTGAGGTCTCTCTAGAAGGCGAAGCCGATGCCGCGGCCCGCAGCGGAGCCGATCGCGATCGCCACGTAGCACAGCAGCATCAGAACCGCGGCCCAGTTGTCGAGGCCCTTGGCCCCCTTGGGAGTCGGCTTGAGCCAGAATTTCACGAAACCGAAGGTCGAAACCAGCATGCCGAGCCCGAGCAGCCCATAGGCGACGGGTCCGAAGCCGACCTTGAGGCCGAGGAAAAGGGCGCATCCCGCACCGAAGGCAAGGCTCGAGAACGCCATCAGGGCAGCCAACGCAGGGCCGAAATGCTTGGAGTAAGAGTCAGCCAGAGGCTGTTCGTCCACCGGCATGCGGATCTTGCGCGACATCTCCCAGCCGAGGCCGGTGCCTGCGCCCATGCCGAGCTGCAACCAGAAGAGCGGGTGCCACGCGGCGCCCACCTGGGTGGCTGACAGCATGAAAACATACACGCAAAGCAAAGGCGTGATGACCTGATGGGTCAACGCGTAGAGGACGATGTGCTTGTTCAACCACTCTCCGACGAAAAATTCCTTGTACATCAGGAGCGCGTAAATGATGACAAGCACGTAAGATGCGATCGTGGGAATGCCCATCGGTAGATTGAGCAACAAGAGCGCACCCGCGACCGTCCAGCCCATGACCTTCAACTCGGACAGGGGCATGATCCCGCGGGAGACGACCCGATCCGGGTGTGCCACCACGTCGCGGGCGTAGTCCTTGAACTCGTCGAAGACGCGCAGCAGGAAAAAGGTGAGCAGCACCGCCGCCATCCCTGCGATCGCGCGCCAGCCGAAGCGGGCCGCCCCTGCATGGGCCAGCCGCTCGGCCAGCAAGTAGTTGCTCAGGAAGAAGGCGCAGACCACGACCAGGTGGGTGCTCAGCGGAAAGCGCTCGTCGAGGTAGAGCTTGAGGCGCGCGGGAAAGGGAAGGGCTGGAGCGTTGGTTGCCATGCGTTCTCCTTGGCGACGGGACGATGAGCGTCCTACCAGGCGATGGATGATCAAAAAAGCCTGGTGTCTTCAGAGGCTCTTGCTCTTCGTACCCAGCAAGCCCCGATCGCTAAGCCTTTCGCTTCATCTCCAGCCCCCTCGCCAGGGGTGCATGGCTTGCTGGCATCAAGCGCTCAACGCTCAAGGTTGAGAAGCCTTGCTCGCGTGGTAAAAGGGGGAAGTCGCCCTCTCTCATTCTGGAGCTGCGCATGACGGCAGGTTTGACCAATCCAACTCTCGTGGCGGGCCAACAAGAGCGGGCGATCGAGGATCACGCCCTGCGCAGCGAGGTGGCAGGGCGCCCTTTCTTCCGGGCCATTGGCTACAGCAACTGCTGGGAGGACCCGGCCATCCTCCAGGAGGCCTTGCAGGTTCAGCCGGGTGACGTCTGCTTCTCGATTACCTCGGGGGGCTGCAACACCCTCAGCCTGCTCTTGCACGATCCGGCCCGGGTGGTCGCCCTGGACTTCAACCCCAGCCAGAACCATCTGCTGCGCTTCAAGATCGCTGCCTTCAAAGGCCTGGAGCACGGTGAGCTTCTCGAACTGATCGGGGTCCGTCCCTCCAGCCGCCGTCCGGAGCTGTACCAGCGGATCCGGCCGCTCTTGAGCGACGAGGCCCGCGCTTACTGGGATGCCAACCAGAAGCAGGTCGCTCGCGGCGTCCTGTACGCCGGTCGCCTCGAGCGCTACCTGCTCGCCTTCGGCGCGCTGATGCGCCTCATCTACGGCCGCAAGAAGCTGCGCGCCCTCTTCGACTGCGCGACTCTCGACGAGCAGCGGGCCTACTACGATCGCCACATCGACGGGCCCATCTGGCGCGGGATCTTCGACGTCTTCTTCAGCCGAGCGGTCATGACTCGGGCCAAGGACAAGGAGCACTTCCGGCTGGTCGACTTCGACGGCTTCGGCAAGATCTTCCGGGGCCGCGCCGCGCACGCTTTCACCGGGATCCCCATCCGGGACAACTACTTCCTGGCGCTCATCCTCCTGGGGAGCTACCTGGACGAGGAGGCGCTGCCCCCTTATCTGGCTGCCGAGAACTTCGCCGCCATGCGCGAGCGGGTGGAGCGAGTGGAGCTTGTCACCGGCGAGATCGAGCGCTACCTCTTGAGCGTGCCGGACGACACCTTCGACAAGTTCAACGTCTCCAACCTTTTCGACTGGATCAGCGAGCCCAACTTCGTGCGCCTGCACCAGGAGATCGTGCGGGTCGGCCGCAAGGGCGGTCGCATGGCCAACTGGAACACCCTCTTGGCCCGCGCCATCCCGGCGGAAAAGGTGCCCGAGATCGAGCGTCAGGCGGATGCCGCCCAAGGGCTTCTGAAGCGCGATCGCGCCTTCCTCTACGCCAACTTCGAGGTCGGCGTCATCCGCAAGGCCTGATCTTCCCCCTTCAATCGTCCACGATCCCGCCCGTGAGGTCCGAGGGCTTCGGGGTGGGGGTGGCGCTCTGTTGTGGGTTCGCCACCGTCCCGAAGTCGTCTTCGGCCGCGCAGCTCGTCGCGAGGATCGCAAGCGAGAGGCTGACGAGCGACAAGGCGATCAGACGGCGCGGGAAGTGGTGGTGGGTCATGGCTCCTCCAGGGGGATCGAGGCGGTGGCGAAGGGCGTCGGATCCGATCCCGGGGTGATCGTCGGTCCCGGGTGGCTCACCGGGATCGTGGGAGTGTAGGTTGGCTCGGGCGACGGGGTTGGCGTCGGAGTAGGGCGGGGCTTCGGACTTGGCGTCGGCGTCGGCGCGGGATCCGGGCTCGGCAGCGAGCCGGTGAGCCGCTCGGTGCCGCTGGGGGCTGCCGTCAGCGAGAGGAGCCCCTCGTCCTCATCCGGAGCGGCGCAGCCGACGAGCATCAGCAGCCCCGTCGCGCACGCCAAGGCAAGCGACCTTGCGCGCCCCATCAGAAGGAGGGCTCCATCAGCCCGTAGCGCAGGGCTTGTGCCGAGCCGCCGATGGGCATCTCGTAGATCACCGAGTTGGCCCCTACTCCCCAGAGCGTCGTGCCGCGGATGTCCAGCCCGTAGAGCGGGGTTCCGAGGCTCCAGAGGGAACTGTGGCTGCCGTCCGCGAGGACCTTGTAGACGTTGCCGTTCGCGCCTCCCACGTAGAGGTCGTGACCGGGGCTCGCGCCGTCGAGCGCCAGCGAGAAGGCGCGGCCGGTGGCGGTGATCAGGGTTTCCCGGTTGGTGCTCAGGTCGATCTTGAGCACGCCGCCGCCGCCGCGGTTATCCGGCGAGGCCACGTAGAGGGTGTTGCCGTCCAGCTCGAGCTCGCGCGTGGTGTTGAGCGAGTTCATGGTGCTCAGGCCGTTGTAGTTGTTCTCGGCGCGGTACAGGGCGAAGCTCGGGTCGAAGGCGATCTGCCTCAGGCGGGCCCAGCCGGTCATGTCGATGTAGTTCGAGCGAACGGGCGGAGTGGCGCTGCTCAGCTTGTAGGCATAGGTAGCGTTGGCGTAGGCGTAGAGGTTCCCGCTCGAATCCGTGTGGATGGTCGTGATAGAGCTCGGAAGGCCGCTGTAATGGTTCTGGTAGGCGCCCGAGAGGGTGTCCCCGGTCAGGCTGAACTTTTCGACCGAGGCGCTGTTCGCGAGGTAGAGGGTGCCCGTGCCCGAGCCGACGGCCCCCGTCCGGCGATAGGTGATCCCCCGGGTCCCGGCGGGGATGGCCCCCGAGAAGCCGGCATCCGGCCCGGTGGCAGTGTCGGGCGCCGAGATGCGTCGCAGCACCCCGTCCGCGTAGTCCGAGACGTAGAGCTTGCCGGTGTCGGAGAAGGCGAGGCCCCAGGGCCGGTTGAAGCCCGAGATCTCTTCCTTGGCATAGTCCGCGCTCTTCTTGAAGCGATAGATCTTGCCGATGCCCGAGACCACGACGTAGACGTTCCCCGCGCCGTCCACGGCCACGTAGCCCGGGTCGCTCGGGAACTGGGACGGGGCGAGAGGGCCCGCAAGCTGCCGGATCTGGCGCGAGGTGTTGCTCCCGTTGCCGGGGGCCGTGTAGGAGATCATGGTCAGGGTGCGGCCGTTCTGGCGCACCGCGTAGATCGTCTTGCTGCTGTCGATGGCCATGAAGTCGATCTGCTGCTCGTAGAGCGTGCGGCGCCGGGTCGGGCTACCGCCCGTGACGACGTCCAGGCCGTTCACGTCGCCGTTGGAGATGGGGCCCCACGAGGACGGGTAGCTCGGCGGGCGCGGCAGGGCCGGATCTTCCTCTTCGCCGAAGCGCCCCACGTAGAGCGGCCCCGTGAGGGTGGCGCCGCTCACAGCCTGATCCACGCCACCCGGATAGGTGAGGCCGCTTGCGACGGTGCTCAGTTGCCCGTCGCGCAGCGCGTACGAGACCGAGTGGGTGAAGGGGTGAGCGATGAACAGGCCGTTGCCCCGGAATTTCAGGGTCTGGGGGTTGGCGATCCCCGTGACGAAGCGCTTGAGGACCCCATTCACCACCTTGAGGACGGCGTTCCCTTGGCTGAGGGCGATGTAGAGGGTGCCGTCCAGCGGATCCACGGCGAGCCCCCGCGGGCTGCTGATCCCGTAGGCGTAGACGAGGGAGTCGCCCAAAGGCGAGACGCGGCGGATCAGGTTGTTGTCCGAGTCCGAGACGTACAGGTTGCCCTTTTCATCGAAGCAGAGGCTACCCGGCTTGTTGGTCATCAGGTGGGAGTACACCCCCCGGTCGGTACCGATCCGGTAGACCGCGTTGTTGACGCTGCTCGCCACGTAGACGTCGCCTGCCGAGTCGACGGCGAGCCCTCCTGGATCGCCGATCACCCCCCAGAGCGTCGCGGATGCCTTGCTGAGGGTGTTCGGCGAAAGCTTGTAGACCCCCCGGGCCTCCGAGACGTAGTAGTCGCCCGTATGGTCGAAGGCGATCGCGCGCGGCTTGTCGAAGCCCGTGACGGTGGCCTCGGGGGCGCCGCCCGTGCCGAGGCGTACGATGGTGCCGTTCTCCCGACTGGTGACGTAGAGCTTGCCGTTCGTGTCGAAGGCCAGAGCGCTCGGCGAGGCCACCGAGGCGAAGAGCGCGTGGGCGCCGGGGTTCGAGGGCGCAAGGCGGCGGATCTCGTTGCTGCCCTGCATGGCGACGTAGAGGAGGTTGTCCGGCCCCACGGCGACCTGGCTCGGGTTGGAGCCCGGCGAGAAGGTTTGCAGGGTCTTGACCTCGCCGCTGGCGTCGATCTCGGCCAGGGTGTCCCAGCTGGGGTTCGCCGCGTAGAGCTTGTCGTTCAGCAGCGCCCGGTGGCCGTCGTTGAAGCGCACGGTGAAGGTGGGGCCCGCCTGGAGGGTGTTGCCGATCTTCACCGTGACCGGCCCTGTACGGCTGCCGGGCAGGACCCTCGCGACGATGCGGGAGTCGGTGACGCTCTCGATAGCGGCGGGGGTGCCGTTGAACGCCACGCTCAGCGAGCCCGAGGCGAAGCCGTTGCCGTCGATGGTGACGAGGGTGTTGATGTTGCCAGCGGTGGGGGCGATCGTGCCGATGCCGAAGCCGATGAAGGCGTTGAGGAAGGTGCCGGTGTTGGTGTCGAAGGCCGTGTACTGGATGGGGTCCCGGTCCTCTTCGATCGCCTTTCCGACCAGATCGTAGGCTTGCGCGAACAGGGCGGGGGTGATCCCCCCGACGGCGGCGAAGGTGGCGGGCTCCAGGGCGCCCATGTAGGTGGAGTACGAGATGGCCTCGCCCGCTTGTGCCTTGAGGGCGATGATGGTGCTCAGGGCGGTGGTGCGGCGGGTGATCGAGGCCGTGAGGCTCGGGGCGGCGTTGAGCAGGCTCGCCCAGCCGTCCGCCTGGTAGATGACGACGTTGCGCAGGCGCGCGAGGTCCGCCCCGACCTGGTTGAACTCGCTGCCGGTGCCCCTCAAGCCTTTGAAGGCTTCGAGGTAATAGATGTGGCCCTCGGCCGGTTTGAAGCCCGTCCCGAAAGCCATGACGAAGCGCCCGTCGGCGTCCGAGACGGTGGTGCCGAGGGTGTTGCCGGTCTGGGCGTCGATGAGAGAGACGGTCGCGCCGCTCGCGATGTCGTCGAAGCTGGCCTGCACCCGACGTGGGGCGGATTCGACGCGGCCCGAGAGCGAGGCCGCGCCCTGGCGGCTGCTCGCGCCGTTCCAGGCGGCCGGGGACGAGGCGATGGGCGGCAGCTTGCAGCTGGCGACCAAGAGGGTCAAGGTGAGGACCAAAAGGCGTCGCAGCATCTCGGCTCCCTTACAGTTCCGGGGCGACGAGCCCCACCCTCAGCTGGGTCCTCGCGCCGCTCGTGGCGTCGATCTCGTCGATGCGGTGCCGGGTCCGGTTCGTCTGATAAAGCTTGCCACTGTAGTAGGCGATGCCGTAGCTGTTGTCGGAGTAGCCGAAGGGCTCGTCGCTCAGGCGTGTGAGGGATCCGTCCTTCATCTTGTAGACCGTCCCGTAGCCCATCCGGGTGAAGTACGCGGTGTCGGTGCCGTTGCTCGTCATTCCCCCGAAGTCGGTCTCGATCCGGGCCGTGCGCAGGAGGCTGCCATCGAGGGCTTGCTCCGTCACGACGGTCCAGGCGCCCGCGCGGCCGTAGGAGAAGAACTTCCCGTTGGTGACGAGGCCCGACCCGCGGGGCTCGCCGAAGTCGCCGCGCCCGTTGCCGGGGTGCAGGCCCGCGGTGAAGCAGGTGTAGGAGCCGTAGGCCATGAGGTGGACCCAGCCGGGATCCGAGACGTAGGCGAGATCGTCGTCCGACTGCTTGAAGGTCTTGATCAGCGTGTTGTAGTGCGATCGCACGGTGTCGTTGACCGTCACCCCGTCGGCCTCGATCCGGCGCAGGCGGGCGCCGTTCGTGGTGAGGAGCGCCCCGTCACTGGTGGTCTCGATGTCATACACATCCCCAGTCCCGAAGAACGAGGTGAAAGGGGCGCTCGCACCCTGGTAGCCCGCGAGGCGCGAAATCCGATCCAGGCCCCACTCGTTGACGTAGAGGGTGGTGCGATCCGCCGAGAAGGCGAAGCCGCGCGGATAGGAGAGACCCCCGATGGTCCTGAGGACCGAGCCATCCGCGACCTTGATCTGGCGCAGGTCCCCGCCCGAAACGTGGCTGTTGACCCAGAGATCGTTGCGGTTGGCGTCCGAGGCGAAGTTGGTCGGCTTGTTGACCGTTTCGTACTCGGCGAGGAAGGTGCCGCTCGCGTTGTAGACGATGAGGCTGCCGTTGCCCGACGGCCCCTGGTAGTCGGCGACCCAGATCCGGCCCGAGCCGTCCACGTGGATGTCCTGGGCGTCTTTCAGGCGGGCGGGATCCTTGAGCACCAGCGTGATCGTCGCCCCGGTGCTGCTGTGGCGCTGGACCCGCCAGATGCACCCCTCGTCGTGCCCGAGCAGATAGTAGTACTGGTGGTAGGGGCCGCCCGACTCGTCGCGGGCGATGGCGTTGGCCCTGCGCAGGATCGTGCGTAGGCGGCTCGGACCGGCGGCCAGGTTGGCGAGGTTGTAGGCCAGCACCTCGCCTTGTCCGGAGTAGGTGGTGTCGGGTGGATCGATGCTGGTGTTCGCGCGCAGGTAGACCGTGTTGTTGCGCAGCTGCAGCTCAGAGGCGTAGGCCGCCCCGAGGTTGTCGAGCACCATGGCAAGCGAGCCGTTCGGCCGAATCTGGGTCAGGGCGCCCAGCGCCGCCTGGTTGGTGTAGAAGATGCCCTGCGAGTCCCGCACGAGCCCCTTGGCGCCCGTGACGCCCTCGGCGTAGACCGAGAGGATGTTGTCCGAGCCGAGCTTGAGGATGCGTCCGGTGTCGGTGAGGATGAACTTGCCGTCGGCGTCCGCCCAGATCGAGGTCGGGTAGCTGATGCCGATGCCGATCTGGCGGCTCTCGGCCAGCGGGTTGACCCGGTAGATGCCGTTGCTGACGTTGTCCGCCACGTACAGGTAGCCCGAGGGGTCCGCGTCCATTCCCGCCGGGCTGGGCAGGCTCGCGAAGGCGGAGATGGGGCCGAAGCTCAGGGGGAGCGCCCCGGGCTGCGAGGTCAGGGGCATCCGGTAGACCGAATTGCCCGCGTGGTTGGTGACGTAGAGGTTGCCGCGGTTGTCGAAGGCGATACCCCAAGGGCCGCTCAGACCGGCCGCGAGCTGGCTTGCGCTGCCGGTCGTCTGGGTGGTCAGGGAGATGCTGAGGATGTTGCCCCCGTCGTGGTTGGCCAGGTAGAGCTTGCCGTCCGGGCCGAAGCAGATGCCGCGGGGCGCGTTCAGGGCGCTGCCCGTCACGCTCACTTGCTGGGCGCTCGCCCCAGCGCCGGCGACGACGAAGACCTTGTGAGCCGTGGCGTCGCTCAGGTAAAGCGCCCCGGAGGGCGAGAAGGCAATGCCGCTCGGGTTGGCGACCCCGCCCGCGGCGCTGTAGGGGGTGACGGTGGGCGGCGTGGCGCCCAGGTCGATCTGGTAGACACGGCGGCTCGCACCGCCGCACGCCACGTAGAGGGTGTTGTAGCCGCCCGTGCCGAAGGTCAAGGCGCTCGGGTTGTCCAGGCCGCTGACCACGGCGCGAACCCCCGTCTTGTCGGTGCCCGGCAGGCGCTCGACGACCGAGACGGTGCCCATGCTCTGGTTGACCACGTAGACGTTGCCGTTCGCATCGACCACGCTGTGCCCGTCGCGCGTCGCCAGGCGGAAGACGGGGCCCGAGAGGGTCTTGCCGTTGACCTGGATCGAGATGGGGCCGTTCACCGCGCCGGCGGGGACGCGAACGCTCAAGCGCGAAAGGTCCGGCGTCAGCTTGGTGACGGTCCCTTCGAGGGTGCCGCCCCCGTCGCCACGGAAGAAGACCCGGTTATCGATCGGGTCGAAGTTGCTGCCGACCAGATCGATGGTCTCGCCGGCGACCTGGCTGTCGGGACTCAGGAACAGGACCGAGAAGGGCAAATCGAGCAGCTTCACGCTGCTGGGCTCGTCCGCCGGCAGGCTCATCCAGCGGATGGGGTCCCGGTTCTTGGCGTAGGAGTCCATGACCAGGTCGTAGGCGCGCTGGACCACTGAGACCGGCAAGCGGGCAGGGTCGGGCGAGACGAAGGCGTCGGGGTAGCCCCCCTCGCTCTGGCCGGGGGCGATGCTGCCCAGGAGCGTCATGGGGTCGATCGCTTGCGGGGTGCCCTTGCGCAACCCGACGAGGGCCGCGAGGGCGGTGGTGGTCCCGTTGATGGACATGGCCGGCCCGACGCTCGTGAGGGTGCGCCAGCCCTCGTTGTAGTAGGCGATCGTCCGAGCCCGGACCACCTCGCCGCCCACCGCGTTGTTGGTGCCCTCGCCGCTCGAAAGCCCCTTGATGGCCTCGATGTAGTACAGGGTGCCGCGCACCGGCTTGAAGCCGTTGGAGAAGCGCATGACGAAGCGCCCCTTGGCGTCGGTGAGCACCGCGCTGACGGTGTTGCCGCTCGACACCTCGATCAAGGAGACGGTCGCGCCGACGGCGATGTCGGTGTTGAGGTCGGCCTGGATGCGGCGATCCCCGAAATCGAGCTGGCCTTCGAGCGCAAGCGGGGCGTGCTCCGCGCTCGGCGCGCCGATGCTCGCCTGCGTCATGGGTTTTGGGCAAGCCGTCAACAGCGAGAGCCCTAGAAGGGCGGCTGCGCAGGCGGCGATGGCCTTGAGCGGAGCGCTGCGAAACATGGCGTCAGTCCTGTAGAGCGGCGACATTGCGGGGCAGCGTCAAGCGGCGTCTAATTTCTCTTACCCGCTTGTTACGATTTGATGCATGTAACAACAGTTAAACAACTGCTTAAAAAAGCTTCGCCCCAGCCGCTAAACGGCTGGGGCGAAGCTTTTTGAGGGGGTCGAGAGCCTAGGCGTTCGTCGTGTCGGCGTCCTTCACGTCGGAGTCCTTGACGATCAGCGCCTGGGCGACCAGCTCGGCGATGTCCATGGTCTTGACCTCGTCGGTCTTGCCCTTGGCGTCCACGCCATCCTTGAGCATGGTCAGGCAGAAGGGGCAGCTCGAGGCGATGACCTTGGGGTTCTCCTTGAGGCCTTCCTCGACGCGGTTCTCGTTGATCCGCTCGCCGATGGTCTCCTCCATCCACATGCGGCCGCCGCCGGCGCCGCAGCAGAAGGAGTTGTCGTGGTTGCGCTCGAATTCCTTGACGCCGTTGGTCGAGAGCAGGTCGATGACCACGCGCGGCTGCTTGTAGACGCCGTTGTAGCGGCCCATGTAGCAGGAATCGTGGAACATGACGTCCTCGAACTCCTTGCTGACCTGGATTTTGCCCGACTCCATCAGCTCGGCGAGGAACTCGCTGTGGTGCAGGACCTTGTAGTTACCGCCGAACTGCGGGTACTCGTTCTTGATCGTGTTGTAGCAGTGCGGGCACGCGGTCAGCACGGTCTTGACGTCGTACTCGGTGAACTTGTCGACGTTGTACTTGGCGAGCTCCTGGAAGAGGTACTCGTTACCGAGGCGGCGGGCCGAGTCGCCCGAGCAGCCCTCTTCCTTGCCGAGGATCGCCACCTTGATGCCCGCCGTGTCCAGCACCTTGATGAGGGACTTGGCGACCTTCTGGCTGCGCTCGTCGAACGAGGCCATGCAGCCCACGAAGTAAAGGACCTCGATGGGCTTCTCCTGGGCCTTGGCTTCCTCGGCGGTCATGACGTCGAGGTCCTTGGCCCAGTCGGCGCGCTTGTCGTAGCCGATGCCCCAGGGGTTGCTCGAACGCTCCATCCCCGAGAAGACCTTGTTCAGCTCGCCGGGGAACTCGCCCTCCATCAGCACCTGGTTCTGGCGCATGGAGATGAGGCGGGGCACCTGCTCGATGAAGACCGGGCAGGCCGTCTCGCAGAAGCCGCAGCTGGTGCAGGCCCAGAGGGTCTCGGGCGAGATGACGTTGTCGATGAGCTTGACGGGCTCCTTGACGGCCGAGCCCGACTCGTCGGCCGGGGGCACCGACGCGGTATCGGCGCTGGCGAAGAGGTGGTGCTTGAGGTCGTCGTTGACGCCCTTGAGCGAGAGGGGCTTGTGGGTGACGTAGGTGGGGCAGCTCGAGAGGCAGCGACCGCACTCGGTGCAGGTGAAGAGGTCCAGCTCCTGCTTCCAGGTCAGGTCGTCGATGGTCGCGATGCCGAAGGACTCGGCATTCTCGTCCTCGAGGTCGAGCTTGGGGATGGCGAGCGCCGGCTGCTCCAGCTTGCGCAGGAACACGTTGGGCAGGCTCGTGATGACGTGCATGTGCTTGGACTTGGTCAGGTACACGCCGAAGGCCATCAGGACGGCCACGTGCAGCCAGTAGGCACCCACGTACAGGGCGTTGATCGCCCCCGCCGAGAGGCCCTTGAAGAGCATGGCCACCGCGCCGCCCGCGATGGAGAAGCGGGCCTCCTCGGCCACGTGGGGCAGGTATTCGGGCGAGGTGGGCAGGGCGAACTTGATGAACTTGGCCCCGTCATAGACGAAGTCCGACACCATCAGGAACCCGATCAGGTACAGGATCAGGTAGGCCTCGAACGAGTTGGTGAGGCGCTCGGGCTTGATGACGTAGCGGCGGTAGAGGGCGTAGCCCACCATCGTCAGCACCGTGACCTCGAAGACATCCTTCAGGAGGTTGTAGGCGTTGCCGATGACCCCGGGGATGTGCAGGTGCTCGTAGTAGCCCGCGCCGATGAGCATCGTGCTGCGCAGCAGCAGGATACAGAAGCCCCAGAAGATGAGCGCGTGCATCCAGCCGGCGGCCTTGTGCTGCTTGACGAGGCGCTTCTGGAGGATGCCGTACTCCCAGAGACTCTTGAGGCGCTCGGGGATGCGGTCGAGGCGATTCTCGGGCTTGGCCTTGAGCAGGAGGCTGTACTTCTGCCAGCCGAAGTAGGCGAAGAAACCGCCTGCCGTCAAGATCATGAGGGTGATGAGTATCGGACTCATAGCGATTCAATCCAATTCTAGGCGCGGGCCTGGAGGGGGCATCGGGTGCGCGGGGGTATCATGCGCGAGAGGGGCGGTCCGAAAACCGCCCCTTTCACAATGCGCTTAGGTCTAGCGGGCGGCCGCAGCCGTGCCCGCCTTGAGCTTCTTGAACTCTTCGATCAGGATGGGCACCGCCTCGAAGAGGTCCGCCACGAGCCCGTAGTCCGCCACGTTGAAGATGGGGGCGTCGGGATCGGTGTTGATGGCGATGATCACCTTGGAGGCGGTCATGCCGGCCAGGTGCTGGATGGCGCCCGAGATGCCGATCGCGAAGTAGACCTGAGGGGCCACGACGCGGCCGGTCTGGCCGACCTGGCACGAGTGGGGCATCAGGCCCGAGTCGCAGACGGCGCGCGAGCCACCGACGGCGGCACCCAGGGTGTCCGCGAGGTCCTCGATGAGCTTGACGCCCTCGGGGCCCTTCATGCCGCGGCCGCCGGCCACGACGATGTTGGCCTCGCCGAGGTCGACCTTGTCCGAGGTCTCCTTGAGGATCTCGCGCAGCACGACGCGCAGGTCGGCGCTCGGGGTCTCGAGCTTCACGACGTTGGCCGAGCCGGCCGCCTTGTCGGCGAGCTCGAAGGTGCCGGGCTGGGCGGTCACGACGGCCACGTCGCTCTTGAAGGCGACCTGGTTCATGACCTTGCCCGCGTAGGCCAGGCTCTTGACCGTGACCTTGCCGCCGTCGACCGAAACGGCCTTGGCGTCGGTCACGGCACCCGCGCCGAGGCGAGCGGCGAGGCGAGGAGCCAGGTCCTTGCCGAGCTCCGAGCCGCTGACCAGCACGAGCTGGGCGCCGCTCTGCTTGGCGGCATCCGCGACGGCCTTGACGTAGGTCAGGGTCTGGTAGCGCTCGAGGCTGGCGTCATCGGCCACGTAGACGGTTGAGGCGCCGTAGCCGGCGAGCTCATCGGCGAGGCCCGCAACGCCCGAGCCGACCACGACGGCCGAGGTCTCGAGACCCCAGCGGCGGCACTGGCTCAGCAGCTCGAGGCTGACCTTCTTGATGCTGTTGCCCTTGGTTTCAACGATGACTAAGGCTTTCATGGATCTCCTCCTAAACCGGCAGCTTGCCGTCGTTGACGAGCCAGTTCACGAGTTCGCGCGTGATCGCGCCGACCTCGCCCGTCACCTTGCGGCCGGTCTTGCGGCCTTCGGGCTGCTCGCGATTGACGATCTCGGTCTTGGAGCCGGTAGCACCCACCGCGTCGGCGGCGACGCCGATGCTCGAAAGCGAGAGCGTCTCGATTTCCTTCTTCTTGGCGCCCATGATCCCCTTCATGGTGGGGATGCGAGCCTCGCCGAAGTCGTTGCTGATGGTCAGGACGGCGGGCGTCTGGACGCTCAGGACTTCCTTGCCCTCGTCACCGACGCGACGGACCATGAGGCCGCCTTCGGGGGCGCGCTGGACGAAGATCAGGTTGGTCGCCTGGGGCCAGTCGAGGAACTCGGCCAGCATGGGGCCACCCTGGGCGGCGTCGGTGTCCTGAGCCTGCTTGCCCATGATGATGAGGTCGTAGCTGCGCTGCTTGGCGAGCTCGCTGACGGCCTTGGCGAAGGCGTAGGAGTCGCTGCCGTTGAACGCGTCGTCCTTGAGATGGATGGCGCGATCGGCGCCCATGCTCAGGCCCTTGCGCAGGGCCTCGAGCACGCGGTCGGGACCGATGCTCAGGACGGTCACGTCGGCTTCGGCGGCGTCCTTGAGCTGGAGCGCGGCTTCGAGAGCGGACTCGTCGTAGGCGTTGATGACGTAGCGCAGACCTTGGTCGGCGATCTGACCGTCCTTGAGCTGGATGTTCAGTTCGACGTCGACGACCTGCTTCAGGCAGACGAGGATCTTCATGGAGAGATGACCTCCGAAATCGATGCGTTGGCCATGCCCGAGGGGCACCGGCCTGGTTGAGGACTGGCGCGATCACGCACGGGCGGGGCCAAGAAGGCTGTCGAGGGGTAATCGCAACGCGCCATGCGGCACGCCCTCAACTTTACCACTGAAGCCGCAGTTTGTCCCGGCGTCGTTTCTTCGGGCGGCGGGCAGGTTGTGGCCCGCTCGTCCTGCCGGTGAGACGAAAATCACATGCCGACTGTGGGGACGGTTCTCGTAGCGAGCGAGCATCTTTGACAAGATCGGCTTCGAACGAGGTGATTCGTCCACTTTGCCCGGAGGTTGCGCGCCGTGATGACCGCTAGAGAGCCCCACTCGATGCCCTACCCGGATCGCCGCCATCTGGCCGAGATGGTTCGCGAGCACTTGCCGCTGGTCAGGCGCCTGGCGCGCAGCCACCACCTGCGCTCGGGGGTCGAGTTCGACGATCTGGTGCAAGTCGGCTGCCTGGGCCTGCTGCGTGCCATCCGGCGCTTCGACCCGACGCTTGGTCGGCTCTTCGAGGCTTACGCCTCTACGATGATCGTGGGCGAGATCATGCACTACCTGCGCGATAGCGCCACCTTGATCCGGGCGCCGCGGGAGCTGACCGAGCTGCGATCCACGGTCAAGGCGGCGACCTCGCGCCTCGAGCAGCAGGTCCAGCGCGAGCCGAGCTGCGAGGAGATCGCCCGCATCACGGGCCTTTGCCCGGCAAAGGTCGAAGAGGTCGTGGCCATGGACCGCTCGGTGCGTCCGCTCTCCCTGGACGCGGCGATGGATGCCGAGGACGAGTCCTCGCCCATGCGCCTGCAACTGGTGGATCAGCGCCAGAAGGCGGCCTCGCTCGCGGCCGAGGATCACATCATGGTGACCCAGGCCATCGCTCGGCTCTGCGCAAGGAGCCGTGAGGTGATCGAGCTCTCGTTCTTCCAGGATCTCTCGCAACAAGAGGTCGGTCGGCGGCTCGGGGTGTCGCAGACCCAGATCTCGCGCCGGGTGCGTCTGGCCCTGCGGGAGCTGTGCGAGCTGATGAGCGACGTGCGCTCAGGCGTCGAGCAGCGACGGTAGCTTTCGCACGACGGCCTGCACCAGGGCTGCCTCGTCGGCATCGAGCCGGGTGCGGCTCAGGATCCGGCGCAGGGTGTGGGCCTTGCTCGCGGCGTCGTGGGTCCGGAAGACCCCGAGGCGCTTCAGAGCCTCGGTGAGCCGTTCGCCCAGGGCATCGAGGGAGGCCTCCGAGGCGGCGGCCGCCAAGAGCGGCGTCTCGTCGGAAGCGGCTTGCAGGCTTGCCTGGTACCACTCGTAGGCGAAGACGTTGACCGCCATGGCGAGGTTGAGGCATGCGTCGGGCTCGCCCGGGATCCGAGCGATCTGGTGGAAGCGCTTCAGGGTTTCTTTGAGTAGGCCGTGCTTCTCGGTGCCGAAGACGAGGGCGACGGGCCCTGCCGGGGCGTGATCGCGAGCCAGGGTGGCCACCTCGCGCGGCTCGCGGGTGCGCAGATCCGCCGCCTCGTAGGGCCGCGCGGTGGTGCCCACGGCGAAGACCACGCCAGCCAGGGCCTCATCGAGGGTTTCGACCGCGCGGGCCTCGTGCAGGATGGCCTCGGCGCCTGCTGCCACGCGAATGGCGGTCGGATGAGTGGGCGAGACCCCGCCCTCGGCGATCACGAGCTCCTGTAGGCCGAAGTGGCGCATGGCGCGCGCGACGGCGCCGACGTTCTCGGGCAGGGTGGGGTGGACGAGGACGATCCGGGTCTTGGCGAGCAGCAGGGACATGGGGACTTTCTAGGCGAGGACGTGGAGGGCGCGGGGCACGACGCGCAGGGCGAAGGCGTCGGCGTGGGCGAGCACCTCGCCGTCGCCGATGAAGGTCTTGGGGACGGGGCTCGTGACGGCGAGGCTCTCGCCCTCGATCAGCCGGATCTCCTTGCGGCGGGTGTGGGCGCCGCCGAGGCTCATGAGGATCACCGTCAGGATGGCCCCCAGGCGGCTGCGGCGGGCCATGACGCAGACGCCGAGCCGGCCGTCGTCGGGCCGGGCCGAGGGGTAGGGGACCACGAGCTTGCCCAGCGAGGGTTGGTTGTTCACGAAGAGGGCGATGGTCGGGATCTGGCCGTGGTCCTCGCCGTCGATCGCCATTTCGAGGTCGCTGACGATGGAGCGGGAGCCTGCGAGCAACCCGAAGCTGTAGAGGACGTAGACCAGGGCGCCCAGGCGGCGCACCGTCTTGCTCAGGAGACCGGGCTTCGCCTTGAGGCGGTTGACGCCCACGGCGGTGTCGCTGACCACCCCGATGCCGCCCGCCGTCACGAAGAGGCGCCCGTTGACGTCGATGAGGTCCAGAACCTGCGGCTTGCCGTCTCGGATGCGGGCGCAGGCTCGTTCGAGCCCGAGCGGGATGCCGAGCTGGCGGGCGAGATCGTTGGCGGTCCCGGCCGGGACGATCGCGAGCCGCACGGGGGTGTGGGCCAGCTCGTTGAGGACGATGTTGACCGTGCCGTCGCCGCCGACCACCACGACGGTTTCGACGCCGTCCTGAGGAGCGCTGCGGGCGGCCGCCACCAGGTCGTCGTAGCTTTCGGGCACGACGATCTCGAAGTCGAGACCCGAGAGCGCCCGCGAAAGGCGCTCGAGCAGGTTTCGCTTGCAGCCGCTGCGGGCCTTGCGGTTGACGATGACACGGATCTTGGCTGGCATGGAGCCTCCCTTGTCTCTTTTATGCCCAGAATCGACGCGGGCGAAAGTGTGGGGGCTATTTGGGCTATATACTGGAAAGCAGTCGGCGGCTCGTTTTGAACCTCAGGAAGGATGTCCGCGCCCATGGATCCGCTACGGCCCGACTCCGCGCGACCGGCTTCGGTCCCCCACAAGAAGAGGTACACCCCTGAGGCCCTGCGCGATCGCAGACGGTGGGTCGAGAAGGCGACTGCTGCCGACCTCTCGCCCTTGAGCGGCGAAGAGGCGCCTTCGGCTGCGCTCTTTTCGGGCAACATCGAGGGGCACGTGGGCTTCGTCCAGGTGCCCATCGGGGTAGCGGGCCCCTTGCTCATCAACGGCGAGCATGCCCAGGGCGCCTTCTACGTGCCGCTCGCCACGACCGAGGGGGCCCTGGTCGCCTCGTGCACGCGCGGCATGCGGGCCGTCTCCGAGTCGGGGGGCGCCACCGTGCGGGTCGTCAGCGACCAGATGATGCGGGCGCCCATGTTCACTTTCGACAGCTTGACGGACGCGGTGGCCTTCGCGACCTGGGTCCGCGCGAGCGTCATGGAGATCCGCCAGGTGGCCGAGGCCCAGTCGCGGGTGGCGCGCCTGCTCTCGCTCGAGCCCATGGTGCTCGGGGACACGGTCTGCGTTCAGCTCTCGTTCCACACGGGGGATGCTTACGGCGCCAACATGGTCATGAAGTGCTGCTGGGCCGTCTGCCAGTGGATCGAGCGGGAATTCCCGGCCGCGACCGGCATCGCCCCGCGCGCCTGGTACGTGGATTCCCAGCTGGGCGGCGAGAAGAAGGTCAACGCCATGACCTACACCAGCAGCCTCAGAGGCAAGCGGGTGGTCGCCGAGACCCATCTCAAGGCCGACGTGATGCGCCGGATCCTGCGGGTGACCCCCGAGGCGCTCTTCGCGGCCCTCAACGCGGGGATGGGCCCGACGCTTGCCGCTCACATGCTCGGTTGCAACGTGAACTTCGCCAACGTGGTGGCGGCCCTCTACACCGCCACGGGCCAGGACATCGCGACGGTGCCCGAGTCCGCCCAGGGTCAGATCTCGTTCCGGTTGACGGACGAGGGGATGTACTTCGGGGTGATGCTGCCGAACGTGGTGGTGGCGACCGTCGGCGGCGGCACGGCGCTGCCCAGTCAGCGCGCGAGCCTGGAGATGCTAGACTGCTTTGGTCAGGGCAAGGCCCGGAAGCTCGCCGAGATCGTGGCGAGCACCGCTCTGGCCCTCGACCTTTCGACCTATGCGGCGATCGCCGCCGACCACTTCGTGCAGGCCCATGAGCGTCTGGGCCGCAACCGCCCGGCAGAAGAACTGCGCCGGGTGATTCCCGCCAAGCCCCAGGAGCGCTTCGTCGAACCTGGGACCGACCCCCTGGTGTCTTGAGAGGAGGCGTCATGCTGAGCCGTGAAGTGAAAGAGCTGCGATTCGCCTTCCTGCAGAAGGTCTACGAGCACACGGCCCATCTGCCGCGGGCCTTGACCTACCTGCGCGAGATCGGGACGACGCTCGGGTGCAACTACAAGCTCCTGGAGATGCTCTCCGAGTCGCTGCGCGACGACGGGCTGCTGGAGTTCAAGGGACCGGGCGGCGCCGTGCGGATCTCGAAGCAGGGGATCCTCGAGGTCGAGCGCCTCTTGAGCGCGGCCCCGAAGCCCACCGACCGCCTGGCGGTACCGGCGGAGCCTCAGGGCGAAGGGGCGGCCACTTCCGTCTAAATGAAAGAGGGGGATGGCCTCAGGCCATCCCCCTCTTTTTTGTTCAGCGCTTGAAGCCTGGGTACCAGTTGGCGCGGCCGGCCAGGCGCATGAAGGCGGGCAAGAGCGCAAGGCGGATGACGGTGGCGTCCACCAGGACGGCCACGGCGAGCCCCAGGCCCAGCATCTTGACGATCACGAAGTCCGCCCAGGCGAAGGCCCCGAAGATGGCCCCCATGATGAGGGCCGCGCTGGTGATGAGCCGCGCGGTGGACGCTACCCCCTCGACGATGGCCCGGGCGTTGTCGCCGGTGCGGTGGTAGGCTTCCTGGATGGCGCTGATGAGGAAGACCTCGTAGTCCATCGAGAGGCCGAAGACGATGCCGAACAGCATCAAGAGGATGAGGATGGGGATGGGCATGCTTTCGTGCACGTGGCCGAGACCGATGAGGCTCTTGCCCCAGCCGAGCTGGAAGACCGCGACCACGGCCCCGTAGCCCGCCGCCACCGAGAGCAGGTTCAGGACCACGGCCTTGAGGGGCACCAGCAGGGACCGGAAGGCGACCGCGAGCACCACGAAGGTCGCGGCGATCACGCAGCCGACGACCCAGGGGAAGCTGTGGCGGATGGCGTTCTCGTGGTCGTTGTAGTAGGCGGGAGTGCCCCCGACCATGAGGGTGAGGCCGCCGGGTAGCGAGGTCGAGCCGAGGCGCTCGGCCAGCTTCCTGAGCGCGGGCAGGTCCTGCGATCGCTTCGGAACGACCTGGAACAGGGCCATGGTGCGGTCCTGGCTCACGAACAGCTGGCTGACGAGCGGGTAGCGCGCAAGGGCCGCCTCGGGGTCCCGGTAGAGCATGAGGTACTGGAGGGGGCTGAAGCCGAGGCCCAGGTCCACGGGGCTTGCGACGGACGCCACGAGCCCTTCGCTTCGAAGGTCGGCCGAGAGCTTGAGGAGGGCGGGCAGGTTCTTGCCCGCGAGCACCGGCCCTGCCGGGTCCTTGACCACCAGCTGGAGGGGGATGAGGGCGCCGCTCAGCTCCATCTGCTTGAGGGTCTCGACCCCCTGGACCGACTCCATGTAGGCGGGGAAGAGCTGGGTGTCGGGATAGCCTATCTCCATGCGCAGGGCAGGGGCCGCGAGGGCGAGGAGCACGGCGATGCTCGCGAGGCTGGTGCGGATGGGGCGATCGCTGACGTAGCGGACCCAGCGCTCCCAGTGGGTGCGGGTCGTGCCCTCTTGCAGCCGATCGGAGAGCCAGCGCGGGGCGTTGATGCGATCGCCGAGTGCTGCGAGGACGGCCGGAGTCAGGGTGAGGGCGAGGACCACCGACACGGCCACCACCAGGATGCCCCCGAGCCCGATGGAGCGGGTGTCCAGCAAGGGGGTGAGCATCAGGCCGCCGAGGCCGATGAGGACGGTGAGCCCCGAGAAGGTGACGGCGCGGCCGGCGGTCTCCATGGTCTCGGCGATCGCGGGCGCCACCGCGCCGTGGTGCCGCAGCGCCCGGCGGAAGCGATGGACCATCAAAAGCGAGTAGTCGATCCCGACGGCCAGGCCGATCATGGTGGCGACGTTCTGGACGTAGATCGAGAGCTCGAAGCGGCCGCTGACCAGGTAGCAGATCCCCAGCGTGACGACGGTGGCTGCCATGCCCGCCAGTAGCGGGACGCCGGCTGCGATGAGGCCGCCGAAGGCGACGAGCAGCACCAAGAGGGTGAGCGGGATGAGGCGCGCTTCGGCTCGCGAGGTGTCGTCGCTGCTGTAGCGGTTCATGTCGTAGGTGATGGCGGGCATCCCGGTGACGGCGAGCGAGAGCTTCGGGAGGTCGACGCGTTCGCGGGCTTCAGCCGCTTGGACGACGGCGTGCACCCGCGGGACCAGGTTCACCGCCTCGCTTGCGTCCTTCGCCTTGAGGCCGACCAAGAGGACTGCCTGCGCGCCCGCCTCGCCCCGCAGCTTCACCGGCGAAACGTCGCCCGGGGCGAGAACCTGCTCGATCACGGCGTCGCGGCGCAGGTCCTCGGCGAGGGCGCCGATGGCGCGCTCGAGGCGCGCAGGATCGCTTGAAGTGCCCCCTTCCGAGACCGTGACGGCGACCAGGTGGGTGTAGGGGTTGCGGAACTTGTGGCGCAGCACCTGCTCAACCGCCTCGGAAGGGCTGCCAGGGACGCCGGCCGAGCCGCCCGAGAGCACCTGGGAGATCCGCGTCGAGCCCAGCGAGGCCACGCCGATCACGATCGCCCAGGCGATGAGGATGGCCCAGCGGAACCGGACGATCCAGTGACCCAGGGCGGCATAGCGGGAGGTGGACAAGGTGATCTCCTTTGAGCGGGCGCGCAATGTGGCTCATGTACCCTTGCTCGGGCTTTTGTATGGGGAAAGAAGGCCCGAGCGAGCAATAACTTCGGCGGCGAGCAAGTGATGGCGGGCCTGTGCCCCATGCCGTGCGCCATCACGCCTCTCGCCAGGCCGCTGAGATTTGGCGGCTAGCTGAAGAGCGTTCGTTGTGAGGGGCGACGAGGAGATATACCATCGCTCTTGCTCAGGAAGAGGAACCCCTTGAAGGAGGTTCTGAAATGAGACGCCCTACTTTACGTGCGTGTGCCATCGCCCTTTCGCTTGGCTTGCTGGGTTGCATGGCTTCGGCCCCGCCCCTTCCGCCCGAGGATCCCGCCCAGAACGCACCGGTCCCGACTTACGGGATGGCGCCCAAGGATGAGGCCGCCCCGATTCCCCGGGCTTACCTGGAGACGCCCGATCCGACGCCGCTGCCCATGGCAAGCGCCGCTCCGCCTCCGACTTCCCAGGCTTCGGGGGCTACGCTCACCATTCCGTCGCAGCCGGCGCTGACTCTGGGCGACTTGCAGACCAACCTGCCGCCCAAGATCTCGCAGCAGATGGCCGGCAGCCTCTTGCGTCCGCTCGATCAGGGCGCATTCGTCAACGCGCCCTTCCCGGCCTCGCCGGGGCCGGTGGGCGACGCCTGGAGCTACGGGGCCATCACGCCCCTGGTGGATTACGGGGTCTACAACCGCTGTCTCTATTACCCTTACCGCTCGACCTGGGTGCCTTACATCCTGGTGGACAACTACTACTACCCGTACATGTACGCGCCCACCTTCCTGCCTTTGTGGACGGGGTGGTGCCTCTACCCGGTGCTGGTCTTCCAGGCGGGCCACTACTACCCCTATTTCTTCCGGAGCTTCTCCTACCACTACGGCTACCCGGACTGGGAGTACAACTGGCGCGACTACCGTCGCCGCTACCAGGAGATCGACTGGGATCGCGTCGGCCGCTGGAAGGGACGCCACTACGACGACGAGGACTTCAAGCGCTGGCGCGACGGCAAGCCCCGCCGCGGCGATCGCGACAAGTGGAAGCCGAGCGAACCGCCCCGGCGCGGAGAGGGTGGCCCTCGCGAGCAGCCTGATCGCCCCAGCAGCCCCCGTCCCGATCGGACGCCCCGCCCCGAGCGGAGCGAACGGCCGGATCGGCCCAACCGTCCGGATCGTCCGGAAACGCCCGCACCGACGGAGCGCCCCGACCGGCCGGAACGCCCCAATCGTCCGGATCGGACCCCTCGCCCCGAGCGGAGCGAACGGCCAGATCGCCCTAACCGGCCGGATCAAGGGGAGCGTCCCGACAGGCCGAATCGGCCCACGCGGGATCGCGGCACCGAGGGGCGGGACGGTCGCATTCAAGATCGGCCTGAGGTCGTGATTCTGCCCGTCGAGGAGGCGACCCCCTCGGCGGGGGACGACGCCTCGAAGCGGCCGGGCCGAGGGCGGGGCGATCGCACCCGTCCAGCTCAGGAGCTTGACGCGGACTAGGCCCTGACGGCTTGCCTTGTCACCGGGGGAGCGGGATCCTATACTGGATCCCGCTCCCCCGGTGCGGACGTTGGAGGCCTTGATGCATCCCCAGACCTGCGCAGAGTGTTCGACCGAGTTCGATCCGACCGACAAGTTCTGCCGTGAATGCGGCGCCCGGCGCGCCCCCGAGACTTGCGAGGCCTGCGATACCGCGCTTCTGCCCGAAGCCCGCTTCTGCATCCAGTGCGGGGCACCGGTGGCCGGGGCAGCTCCGCGCGCGGACGCCGAGGCCCTCGCGCGCCGCGGGACCCACGAGCTGGGCGATCGCCGGATCGTGACGGTCATGTTCACCGAGCTCATCGGCCTCGCCTCCATGACCGAGCGCCTGGACCCCGAAGAGATCAGCGACATCGTCAACCAGTTCTTCGCCGTCCTCACCGAGCCCATCTACCGCCACGGCGGCATCGTGGACAAGTACATCGGCGACAGCGTGGTCATGTCCATTTTTGGCGTCCCTACCGTGCGGGCGGACGACCCGGAGCGCGCGGTCAGCGCCGCCTGGGCCATGCTGCAGGCGGCCCGCGAGTTCGCCGACGCCCTGGAGCCGCGCATCGGCGTTCGTCTCGCCATCCGCTGCGGTCTCAACACGGGCATGGTCGTCGCCGGCGAGGTGGGCGGCGCCCAGAAGCGCGACTTCACGGTCATGGGCGATACGGTCAACCTCGCCCAGCGCATGGAGGCCAACGCCAGCCCCGGCGGGATCCTGGTCGCCTCCGAGACCTACGAGTGCTCGCGCCATGCCTTCGACTACCGCGTGCTCGACCCCATCAAGGTCAAGGGCAAGGAGCTTCCGGTCGCCGTCTTCGAGGTGGCAGGCCCGAAGCTCGCTGAGGCCGAGGTCCACTCCTAGAAGGTCAGGACGGGCGTTTTCACCCCCGTGCCGCTGTGCTAAGATCCCCCCGACGCGAGGAGCTTCTCAACTCGGGAGGTGAACGATGCTGTGCGCGAACTGCGGCGAGAGACCCGCGACTTTCCACTTCACGCAGACGGTCAACGGCCAGCGACAGGAAGTCCACCTGTGCGCCCACTGCGCCTCTCACTTCAAGGCCGAGCGCGGCGCCGGCGAGTTCGGGGGCTTCGGCCTGGACAATATGATCGAGCGGGTCTTCGGCGTGAGGCCTGCAAGCGCGGATAGCTTACTCGACAGGCTCTCCGACGATTCGCGCCGGATCCTGCAGGCCGCCGCGAGCGAAGCGGCCGAGCGCAACATCCCCCGCCTCGAGAGCGAGTTCCTCTTGCAGGCCTTGTTGCAGGACGAGCAAGTGGGGCCCGGCATCGTTCAGCAGTTGGGGCTCGATTCGCAGGCGATCGCCGCGCGGATCGACGAGCTCTATCCTCGGCAGGGGGGCGAGCGTCCGACCCAAGTTCGCATGACCCCGCGCCTCAAGCGCGCCGTTCGCCTTGCGAGCGATGCCGCCTACATGCAGGGCACCTACACCATCCGGCCCGAGCATCTGCTCATGGGCCTGATGGAGGAGGGCGAGAGCCTCGCCTCCCAGATCGTGCAAGAGGCGGCCGAGCGTGGCCTGCCCCAGGGTGAGGCGCCGCGCGCCGGGGTTGCGGGCACTACGCCCCGCGCGCCACGAGGCGGCAAGACGCCGAACCTGGACAAGTACACCCGCGACCTCACCGAGCTCGCCAGGACCAACAAGCTCGACCCCGTGATCGGCCGCAGCGAGGAGATCGAGCGCGTCATCCGCATCCTCAGCCGCCGCACCAAGAACAACCCGGTGCTCATCGGCGAGCCCGGGGTGGGCAAGACGGCGATCGCAGACGGCCTCGCCCAGGAGATCGTCCAGGGCGAAGTACCCGACATGCTCAAGAACAAGCGCGTGCTCGCGCTGGATCTCGGCGCGCTGGTCGCGGGCACCAAGTACCGCGGCGAGTTCGAGGAGCGCCTCAAGGGCATCATGGACGAGATCAAGGCCCAGGAGGGCGAGATCATCCTGTTCATCGACGAGCTCCACACGGTGGTGGGCGCAGGCGCCGCCGAGGGCTCCATGGATGCTTCCAACATGATCAAGCCCGCCCTCTCGCGCGGCGAGATGCGGACCGTGGGCGCGACCACCCTGGATGAGTACCGCAAGCACATCGAGAAGGATGCCGCCCTGGAGCGCCGCTTCCAGCCGGTGCTGGTCGCCGAGCCCTCGGTCGAGCAGACCATCGAGATCCTGCGCGGCCTGCGCGACCTGTACGAGGCGCACCACGGCGTCGAGATCTCCGACGAGGCCCTGGTGGCCGCCGCCGAGCTCTCAGAGCGCTACGTGAGCGATCGCTTCCTGCCCGACAAGGCCATCGACCTGATCGACGAGGCGGCCTCCATGAAGCACCTGGGCAGTCGTCGTGAGCCCCGCGAGGTCAACGAGCTGGAGGACCGCATCGTCCGTATTGAGCGGGACAAGGAAGAAGCCGCGCGACAGGAGAACTTCGAGCGCGCGAGCAAGCTCAAGGCCGAGGGAGACGTGATCCGCGAGCGGCTCGATCACCTGCGCAAGGGCTGGCGCGAAGAGCGCGGCGGCTCCACCCCCTGCGTCAGCGAAGAGGACGTGGCGCGGATCGTCGCCGAATGGACCGGGGTGCCGGTCGAGAAGCTCGTCCAGGAAGAGAAGGAGCGCCTGCTCAAGATGGAAGAGGTGCTCCACCAGCGGGTCGTTGGCCAGGACGAGGCGGTCACCGCGGTCGCCGAGGCGGTGCGCCGCTCGCGCACCGGCATGAAGGATCCCAAGCGCCCCATCGGCTCGTTCATCTTCCTGGGGCCAACCGGGGTGGGCAAGACGGAGCTCGCCAAGGCGCTCGCCGAGTACCTCTTCAACGACGAGGACGCCATGGTCCGGCTCGACATGAGCGAGTTTCAGGAGAAGCACACCGTCAGCCGCCTGGTCGGTGCCCCTCCGGGCTACGTGGGTTACGAAGAGGCAGGCCAGCTGACCGAGGCCGTCCGGCGCAAGCCCTACTCGGTGGTCCTCTTCGACGAGATCGAGAAGGCCCACCCGGACGTCTTCAACGCCCTGCTCCAGATCCTCGATGACGGGCGCCTGACCGATAACAAGGGGCGCACCGTGGACTTCAAGAACACCGTCGTCATCATGACCTCCAACGTCGGCGCCCACCGGATCTTCGATCGTGAGCAGGCCGGAGACTCCTGGGACGCCATCAAGCAGGAGGCCCTGGACGCCTTGAAGGCGAGCTTCAGGCCCGAGTTCCTCAACCGCATCGACGAGATCATCGTCTTCAAGCCGCTCAACAAGGAGCAGATCCAGACGATCGTCGATCTCATGCTGGTGGGGACCCGTCGCAAGCTGCACGCGCAGGGCTTGACCCTCGAGCTGTCGGGGGCGGCCAAAGACGCGCTCGCCGAGCGAGGCTTCGATCCCGCCTACGGCGCGCGGCCCTTGCGCCGCGCCATCCAGCGCGAGATCGAGACGCCCATCAGCCGCCTCTTGCTCGAAGCGGAGTTCCAGCCGGGCGATATCCTGCGGGTCGATTACGCCGACGGCCGGTTCACCTTCTTCCGAGCCCCCCGCGAAGCCGAGCAGCCTGCGACCTCCGAGGCGGCAGCCGCCATGCAGAGCGTCCTGCCGGAACCGCCGAACAGGGAGCCGTGACCCGGCAATAGAAAGAGGGGCCCCCGTCGGGGGCCCCTCTTGGTTTAGCGCGGGGCTGCGAAGTCCCGGATGTTCTCGATGGTGTAGTTGTGGTCGTCCATCAGCTGGGGGTACCACCCCACCGTCACCGTTAGATCCGGGTTGTCCACGTCGAGGGTGTCCAGCTCCTGCACGTACTCGGGCTTGAGGACCATGTCCACCACCAGGCGGTTGGTCTGGGCCGCACGCAGGGCCTCCACCGGCACTTTCCAGCTCGCCTCGCGGGCGATCCGGTCCAGGGCGTTGACCACGAAGCGTTTGGGGGCTTCGAGGCTGACCTCCACCGACTGGGGCACCCCGTCCGGATCCGTCACGACCCGCAGCACCCCGTCGGGGGCCCCCAGGCGCGAGACGAAGGGCAGGGCATCGAGCGAAAGCTCGTGGGTGCGCATGCCCGTCAGCAGATCGATTGTCCAGTTTCCCATGATATCGCTCCCCGCTTAGTGGCCGGTGCCCGAGCTGGTAGCGGCCGGCTGCCGCTGGATGATGGTGTGCTCGGCCATGGCGCTGTTCAGGTTCTTGCCGCCGTAGGCGCCGGGATCCAGCGCGACCTCCTGGCCGTGTCCTATCGTACCCTTGATCTGGTTGCCCTTCACGTCGAAGCCGAGCTCCCCGGTCGTGACGTGGCTGCCCGTCACGCTCGCGACGTTCAGCTTGTTCATGTCGAGGCGGTAGCCCTGGCCGATCATGTCGGCGACGGCGCTCACCGGCTGATCCTTCATCTGCTTCTTGAAGGCCTCGAGGGCCTCGGGCTTCATCTGGTAGGTGATGGTGACGCTGTCCTCTTCTTCGAGGCGCGCGAGGGCCTTGGAGCTGATGCGGCGCCCCTGCAGGTCCTCGGTGCCCAGCCCGCTGAATTGCTCCTTGGTCATGGTCTTCTGGATGCTCGCCCCCACGATGTCGCCGTTCTTGTCGAGGGTGACGGCCATGGTACGGCTGTCCGCGCCGCCGACGCCCGTCGCGAAGTCTCCGATGTTCCCGGAGGCTTGCGCCTGGCCGTTGACGGTCAGGTACAGGGTCGTCGTGTCGCTGCGGAAGTCCTTGTTGGCACCGACCTTGACCTCGCCGCCGATGGCGGCGCTGAGGCTGGCCACGTTGATCTGGGAAGCGGCGATGGCTTCGTCCACGACCATGCCCTTGACACCCGCCGGACCTTCGACGCCTTCAGGCGCGTCGGCGTTGTTGTGGACGCCCAGCGAAACTCCCGCATCGATCGACGCGTTGGCGTACACGCCCCCCTCGCCCCGGATCTCGGTCAGGCGGCTGGCAAAGGCGGAAATGTCGCGGGACAGGTCCGGGGCGTTGGAGGCGGCGAGCGCCATGCCGATCCCCGGGATGGAGGCCTCGAGCGTGCTCTTGGAGGCGGACTTCATGATGCCCGTGAAGGCTTCCATGTCCTTGGTGTCGTTCGGGTCGAATCGGAACTTGAGCTCGACCTGGCCCGAGACCCCCGCCTGCGCCTCGGCGCCCGCGTTCATGTCGACGCCGCCCATGTAGGCGCCTTCCGCCTTGCCCTTTTGCATGGCGAATAGCTCCGCCTGGATGCCGACCCCGACGTTGGCATCGACCGTCAGGGAGACCTCGAGCTCGGTGGGCGGGCGGCCTTTCTCGTCCTTGGGCTCGTTGACGGCCTTGCCCTCGGAGTCGGTCTTTTGGACACGCTTGATTTCGGCCTGGGCGCCTGCGCCGACCTGGTAGCCGCCGATCTGGGCGTCGCCTTCGAGCTTCATGAAGACCGACTCGCCGGGTTCGAGACGATTGGTGACGAGCTTGCCGACCGCGCCGGTCTTCTCGCCCTTGTACTGGTCGTCCTTGCCCAGCACGCTGTTGTCGAGGGCGGGGTCGATCAGCTTGTTGACGACGTAGTCCTTGCCGTCCTCGATCTTCTCGTCAACGTAGTCGACGCCGTCTTTGACGGCCTTGCCGACCGCCTTGGCACCGCTCACCACGGCGCTGCCGGCATCCTGCACGCTGCCCAGGAGCTTGCCGAAGAAGCCCTGCTCCTCTTCGGCCTCCTTCTTCGCGGCTTCCTTCTTCTCGGCTTCCTCTGCGGCCTTCTTTTCGGCCCGGGCTTCAGCCTTTGGGTCGGGATCCTTCGCGGCCAAGGCATCGGCCTTGGCGTCACCGACCTTGGTCTTGGCGTCGGCGGCCTTGACCTCAGTCTTCGCCTCCGGCTTTTCTTCGGGCTTCTTCTCGGCCTTGGGTTCGGGCTTCGGCTCGGGCTTTGCCTTGGGCTCGGGCGGGGCATACGCGGCAAGGCGCGCCTCGCGCTTCTCGGCCATCTTTTCCTTGGCCTGCTCTTCGGCCTTCTTCTTCGCGGCCTCGGCGGCGGCCTTGCGGGCAGCTTCCTCAGCGGCCTTGCGAGCAGCTTCTTCGGCAGCCTTACGAGCGGCTTCCTCCGCGGCCTTGCGGGCGGCTTCCTCGGCGGCCCTGCGGGCAGCTGCTTCCGCAGCCTTGCGCGACGCGGCGTTCTTGTCGTTGCCAATTTTCATGGAAGCCCTCCCAATTGAACCGTTGATCGTTCACTAAGGGAGGGTATACCCAGGCAAGCAGTAAATGTTCAGCCCTGGGGACGTAATTACGGATTAGCGTTCGGCGGCGCGCCCCAGGCGATCGCGGACCGCCGTCCACGCGTCGGTTTCGGGCGGGCGTTCGACCAGGATGCGTGAGACCCCCTGCGCGTCGAGCGCATGCAGGGTGGCGTAGAGCGCCGCGGCGTAGCCCTCGGGGTCACGGGGCAACTCGTGGACCCTGGCCTGCGTCAGCCCTGCCGGCGCTGGGCCGATGGTCAAGACGGCGACCGGCCCGCCGCCCGCTGCCGCGAGCGCGGGAACGAGGGCCTCTCGGCCGTCGATGAGGCTGAGGGGCGCCTTGGGGGCGTAGTGCCGGCGGGCGAGGCCCGGCGAGGCCTGGGGCCCTTCGCCGGGGACGAGGTGCGCCATGCGCGCCTCTGGGGCGATCCGTCGGATCGCGTCGAGGCTCACGCCCCCCGGCCGCAGCACCGTGGGCACCTCGCCCGTGAGATCCAGGACCGTCGACTCGATCCCGACGGCGCACGAGCCGCCGTCCACGATGGCGTCGACGCGATCGCCGAGGCCCGCGAGCACGTGCCGCGCCTCGGTGGGCGAGATGCCCATGTAGGGATTGGCGCTGGGGGCCGCCACCGGGATGCCCGCTTCCTTGAGCAGGGCGAGTGCGACCGGGTGCGCCGGAATGCGCACCCCGACCGCGCCCAGGCCGGCGGTGACCAGATCGGGAATCTCGGGACGCTTTGGCAAGAGCAGGGTGAGGGGGCCGGGCCAGAAGGCAGCGGCCAGCCGATCGGCGATCGGGGGCCAGGTGGCTGCGATCGCGCGAGCCGCGTCCACATCGGCCACGTGCACGATCAAGGGATTGGTGGCAGGGCGCCCCTTGCTCTCGAAGATGCGGGCGACGGCCGCGGGGTTGCGCGCATCCGCGCCCAGGCCGTAGACGGTCTCGGTGGGGAAGGCTACCAGCCCCCCTTTGCGGAGCAGGGCCGCGGCGGGGGCGAGCTGGGCGAGGTCCGGAGCGGCCGGATCGACCTGGATCAAGCGTGGAGCGTGCATTTCACCATTCTGGCACCTCTGGAACCCTCGGGCAAGCTCCCGAAACACCGCGCTTTACTCCTACTTCTTGACGTTTTCTTAAGGCAAGCTTTGCCCCCAGGGGCGGGACAAATGACAGAAGACGACGACTCGTCTTCATCCGAAAAGGAGTGGAAGCACCATGCACCTCAAAGCCCGTAGGGGCCTGCTGGTCTCGCTCAGTGCAGCCTTGCTGATGGCGGGCTGTGGCCAGGGGCCGGCGAAGATCGCCACCACCTCGACCGACACGTTCGACGCTCTGACCACCAAAGGCCTGCGCGAAGGCTTCAAGGCCCTTCACAACCATATCTTCGACCTGGTGGACACCAACCAGGATCGCGGCATCGACGAGGCCGAAGCGAGCCGCTACTTCGACATGACCACGGAGTTTCCGGTCCTCAGCCGGAGCGTCGGCGTCCAGCGTGGCAACGGTCGAATCTCGCGGAGCGAGTTCCTGATGCACGCGACGCGCGGGGCTTTCCTGGGCTCCTTGGACACGCCCAAGGTCTTCGCCCAGCGGACCCGGACCTACCTCACCACCTACTTCGACCGTCTCGATCGGCCGGTTGCCGCCAACGCCCCGAAGGGGGACGAGTGGCTCACCTACGCCGAGCTGGCCGATCCGATGGTCGCCGAGCTCGGGATGAGCTTTGTCTACGAGAAGTTCCGCCTCCGCGTGACACTTTCCGCCTTCGATCCCGCGGACGTGGTCGCGGTGGATCTGAACAAGGACGGCCGCCTCTCGCGCGCCGAGTTCGAAGACCTCTACATGACCACCGTCTTCCGGCAGGTCCGTGCGGCGTATCCCGTCGGCACCCCGGGCGTCGCGCCGACCCCGACCCCCCAGCCGACCTTGCGCCCCGCGCCGCTTCCGACCCCGACCGCCGATCCTTGTCCGGCCTGTCCACCTCCCGAATACTGATCCGCGAAGGGCCCGGCAGCTGCCGGGCCCTTTCTTTTTCCCTGCATGACAAACGAGGGGCAGGTTCAACCTGCCCCTCGTCGTGTGTCTTTAGAGCGCTTGCTGAAAGAAGTCCTGGACGCGGCGCTCGTAGGCTTGGCCTGCGACCTTGTGCGAGGTGCCACTTTCGCCGCCAGGTACCATGTAGAGGCTCTTGCTCCCCGCCTTGGCGTCGTACAGGGCCTGCGCGGTGCCGCCGCTCAGGCTGCGATCCGCGTCGCCCTGAATGAAGAGTGCGGGCGTCTTGTCGAGCGCGGCCACGTTGCGCAGGGCGTCGCCCGCATCGAGCGAGGCCTTGCTGCGATGGGCGAGAAGCCCCCGGCCCGCACGGGCCGCCATGGTCGTCAGGGGATAGCGGTGCGCCTTGGCGCGCAGGGTGAGCTCGTCGAGGATCGAGGCATACGTTCCGTCGGTCGCAACGGCCGCGACGTCCGGGCTCTGGGCAGCGGCCGCGAGGGCGGCAGCACCCCCCATCCCGAGGCCGAGCACGCCGATCCGCTTGATGCCCCTGGCCTTGAGGTAGCTCACCGCCGCGAGCACGTCGTGCGCCTCGTTGGCCCCGCCGGTGGAGCGGGCTGAATCCGAGGCGCCGTGGTTCCGGAAGTCGAAGGCAAGCGTGTGGTAGCGCTGGTTCAGGAAGGCACCGTACTCGTTCATGGCGCTCTTGGTCGAGCCCTGGCCGTGGCAGAGGATGATGGCGCGATCGCTGGGCTCGCAGGCGGGCACGTAGGTGAAGGCCAGCGAGAGCCCGTCCGAAGACGCCAGGCGGTTGTCACCGGGCTGGGAGGGGTGTGCGCTCGCTTGCGACGGGTTGAGGATCTCGTTCGAGAGCTTGTAGCCGACAAAGACGAGGTAGCCTGCGAGCACCCCGCCCGTGAGGCCGATGGCCGCGAGCAGCGCCGGGTCGGACGGCACGAACGAGTATCCGAGACCCGCATCCGGCTGGTCCGAGAAGAAGCCTTCGAGCTCTTGCTTGGAGAGGCGCGCGTCTCGGTTGGTGTCGGCCTTGGCGAACTCGGCCTCGCTGAACAGGGCGGAGGCCCCCTTTCTGAGGGTGCCGTCTCCTGAGAGCCCAAGGCTCGAGTAAAAGTTTTCGGGCGCCTGCTGAGTCTGGGACAGCCTCGAAGAAACAGGCGAGGTACCGCAGCCAACGAGCAACGAAACCGCCACGGCAACGGCGGTGATTCGGCCGGCGCGCGATGGGGTGCCTGGTCGGAAACGCATGAAGGCCTCCTCGATATGACGCGTACTACTCTCGTTTTCGGCGCATCATTCGGAAGGCTTACTTATGGTCTGGCTAAGAGTTGGTTAAGGGATGGTCGTCTCGTCGGTGACGTGGAGGCCCATGGCGCTGAGCAGGGCGGCGGTCACTCCCTGACCCGGGATGACGCATCCGGTGAAGGTGCCGTCGTAGACGGTGCTGCACCCACACGAAGGGCTCCGCGCCTTGAGGATCGCGCGCTCGACGCCGTGTTGCTCGGCGATGCGCGCGGCCGCCCGGGCGCCTTCAAGGAAGGCCTCGGTGACGTCGGTGCCGTCCTCGCGCACGATCCGGGCCTCGCCCCGCAGCACGGCTGCACCGTCGCCGCCCACCAACTCCGCGGGCGGCCGAGGGGTGGGGAGGCCGCCGAGCTCCTCGGGGCAGACGGGGATCGCCTCGCCCTTCTCGACGAGGGTCGTAAGCTCGGGGTACTGCGCGAAGCCGCCCCCGTCATAGCGACACTTGGTGCCGGTCAGGCAAGCACTGATCAGGATCATTTGGCCCTCGGCTGAGTCTCGGCCTGCAACTGGCCGCACGCTGCGGCGATGTCGCGGCCCATGGGCTGGCGGACCGTGGTGGGGATGCCGTGGCCCGAGAGGATGGCCTGGAAGGCGCGGACCCGCTCGTCTGCCGAGCCCTGGAGCGCCGTGTCCGGGGTGGTGTTGTAGGGGATGAGGTTCACGTGATAGTCGCCCAGGCGCATCAAGGCGGCGAGGGCCTCGGCCTCGGCGTCGCCGTCGTTGACCCCTTCGAGCATCAGGTACTCGAAGAAGATGCGGCGCCCGGTCTCGGCGGCATAGTCGGCACATGCGCTCATCAGCTCGTCGAGCGCATAGCGCTCGTTGACGGGCATCAGGGGGGTGCGGATCGCATCGGTCGGGGCGTGCAGCGAAACCGCGAGGTTCACCGAGAGGGGCTCGCGGGCGAACTTGCGGATCTCGGGCACGAGGCCCACGGTCGAGACGGTGACGTGGCGCTTGGCGAGGCTCATTCCACTCTGGTCGCAGAGCATGGCGATCGCATCGCGCACCGCGGCGTAGTTGTGGAAGGGCTCGCCCATTCCCATGAACACGATGTTGGTGACCTTCTCGCCCCGCTGCGCCAGGTGTCGCGCGAAGAACAGGACCTGGTCCAGGATCTCGCTCGGGGTGAGGTGGCGGCTGAAGCCTGCCTGCCCTGTGGCGCAGAAGGCGCAGCGGTAGGCGCAGCCCGCCTGGCTCGACACGCAGACCGTGTTGCGCCGGCCGTGGTGCTGCATGAGCACCGTCTCGATCTCGAAGCCGTCGTGCAGCTTCAAGAGGGCCTTGATCGTCTGGCCGTCTTCCGCCTCTTGGACCGTGACCGGCGTGAGGGGTGAGAACGGGTCCGAGGCGGCCTCGCGGGTCAGCGCGCGGTAGAGCGCGCGGCCCTCGGAAGGGCGCATGCCGTGGGCTTCGAGGAGCGCCTCGAAGCCGTCGAGGCCGGCGCGTCTCGCCTTGTCGTGCAGGTAGCGGTTCCAGGGTGCTTCAGCGCTCATCATTCGCCCATTGTAGCAGGCTCGAATCAAAAGGCGACGCCCCCCGACACAGGTCGGGGGGCGTCGTAACCGGGAAGGTGCGAACTACTTGATCGCGACCTTGGCGCCAGCGGCCTCGAGCTTGGCCTTGAGGCCTTCGGCCTCTTCCTTCTTGGCCTTCTCCTTGATGGCCTTGGGAGCGCCATCGACGAGGTCCTTGGCTTCCTTCAGGCCGAGGCCGGTGGCCTCACGGACGACCTTGAGGACTTCGATCTTCTTGTCGCCAGCCGACTCGAGGATGACGTCGAACTCGGTCTTCTCTTCGGCAGCGGCGCCGGCGCCAGCGCCGGGGGCCATCATCATCATGCCGCCCATCGCGGGGGCAGCCGACACGCCGAAGGTGTCTTCGATCATCTTGACGAGGTCGGCAACTTCGAGGAGCGACTTCTCCTTGATGGCGTCGACGATCTGTTCGTTGGTAAGAGTGGCCATTTACGTGTTCTCCTTTAAATGCAGGCCGGTCTAACCGGCACTAACAACTGAATCGTGGAAGTCTTAAGCGCTTTCCTTCTCGCGACGCACCGCATCGAGGGCGTACACGAGGTTGCGGGCGCCACCCGACAGCGCGGAGGCGAGCTTCTGAGCGGGGCTCTGGAGGCTGCCGAGCAGGCGGCCGAGAAGCACTTCCTTGCTGGGCATGTTGGCCAGATCCTTGACCTCGTTGGCGCTGAGGGCGTTACCCTCCATCACGCCGCCGCGGATCTTGATCTCGACCTTGCGCTTCTCCTTGGCGAAGTCGCTGACGACCTTGGCAGCCGCCACGGCGTCGTCGAAACCGATCGCAAGCGCGGTAGGACCGGCGAGGAAAGGCTCCATGGCCTTCCAGCTGTCCATGTCGCGGGTGACCAGATCGATCAGGGTGTTCTTCGAGACCGTCAGGTCGCCGCCGACCTTCTGGAGGCGACGACGCAGGTCGGTCAGCTCCTTAACGGTCAGGCCGCGGTAATCGGTGACGATGGCCACCTGGGCGCGGTCGAAGATCTCGCGCAGCTCGGCAACGGTCTGCTGCTTCTTCTCTTTCGTAGGCATTTAGTATTCACCTCCTCCGGTGAGAGCTTCAATCATCAATCGAGCCGGACTCCCGCCGCAAGGTGGCAGGAGTCCGGCGATCGGGGTCCCTATTCGGGAAACTTTCGCTCGAAGCTCTTCCGCTACCTCGGCAGGGATACTTTTAAATCGGCGGGGCCGATCCCTGCTGTCTTGGGCGTGGGGAACACGTCTCGATTCAATTGTAGGACCAGTATAACCCATCAATCGGGTTAAGACAAGATGAAGGGGCGAGAAATTTTCTCGCCCCTTCATCTTGTTGGTTTGGCTGACTACGCCTTGGGGGCGAGGTCGTTGAGCTTGGCGGTGTCGATCTTGAGACCGGGGCCCATGGTCGAGGTCACGTAGACGCTCTTGACATAGGTGCCCTTCGCCGCGGCGGGCTTGGCCTTGTTGATCGCATCGACCAGGGCGGCGTAGTTCTTGCCGAGATCCTCGGGGCTGAACGAGGCCTTGCCCACGGGAACGTGGACGACACCCTGCTTGTCGGCGCGGAACTCGACCTTACCGGCCTTGAACTCCTTGACCGCCTTGCCGATCTCGAAGGTGACCGTGCCGGCCTTGGGCGAGGGCATCAGGCCGCGGGGGCCGAGCACCTTACCGACGCGACCGAGCGCACCCATGATGTCAGGGGTGGCGATCAGGAGGTCGAACTCCATCCAGCCTTCCTGGATCTTGGGGATCAGCTCTTCGCCGCCGACCACGTCGGCGCCAGCCGCTTCAGCTTCCTTGATCTTGTCGCCCTTGGCGATGACCGCCACGCGGACGGTCTTGCCGGTGCCGGCGGGCAGGACGACCGTCGAGCGGACCTGCTGATCGGCGTGCTTGACGTTGATGCCGAGGCGCAGGTGCACTTCGACCGTCTCGTCGAACTTCGCGGTCGCGAACTTCTTGGTCAGCTCGATCGCTTCCAAGGGCCCGTAGGTCTTGGCGAGGTCGAGGCCTTCGTAGATCGCCTTCTGGCGCTTGCTAAGCTTAGCCATTTTTTCCTCCTGTGGTGCAGACGGGGGATTCGCTCCCCCTCCCACGTAGATGAGTAGGGGTTACTGCTGGACGGTGACGCCGAGAGAGACGGCGGTACCCTCGACCATCTTCATGGCCGACTCGATGCTGGTGCAGTTGAGGTCGGGCATCTTGATCTGGGCGATCTCGCGGATCTGATCCATCGTGATCGAGCCGACCTTCTCCTTGTTGGGAGTGCCGGAGCCCTTCTCGGCGCCAGCGGCCTTCAGGACCAGCTGCGAGGTCGGGGGGGTCTTGAGGACGAACGTGTAGGAACGATCCTCGTAAACCGTGATTTCAACCGGGATGATCTGCCCGGCCTTGTCCGCGGTCTGCGCGTTGTAGTTCTTACAGAAGTCCATGATGTTGACGCCGTGCTGACCCAGCGCCGGACCCACGGGGGGAGCCGGATTCGCCTTACCAGCGGGCAGGGCCAACTTGATCAGCCCGGTAACCTTCTTCGCCATTGTGTTTTCACCTCCTTGTAAGCAGCCGGGGGGAGGCCCCCGGCCACCGAACTAGACTTTTTGAACCTGCGCGAACTCGAGCTCGACCGGCGTGGGACGGCCGAAGATCGAGACCGACACCTTGACCTTGCCCTTCTCGGCGTTGACTTCGATGATGTCGCCCGAGAAGTCGGCGAAGGGGCCGGCGATGACCTTGACGTGCTCGCCGACGTGCAGGTCGATCTGAATCTTGGCCTTGGTCGCGGCGCGCTTGAAGATCTTGCGCACTTCGCGGTCGGAAAGGGGGGTGGGCTTGGTGGTGGAGCCCACGAACGACGTCACGCCGGGGGTGTTGCGCACCACGTGCCAGGAAGCCTCGTCCATGTCCATCTCGACCAGAACGTAGCCGGGGAAGACCTTGCGGGGCTTCTCCACGCGCTTGCCTTCCTTGATCTCGACCACCGTCTCCTCGGGGACTTCGACGTGGAAGATTCGGTCGGTCATGCCCATCGATTCCGAGCGGCGCAGGATGTTCTCCCGGACCTTGTCCTCGTAACCCGAATAGGTGTTAACGACATACCACTTTCTGCTCATGCGTCCTCGTCTATGTAAGGGGTCTGGTCAGTCGGCGCGAGCTTGGGGCGCTCGAAGAAACTGTTCCATCTAGCCGCCCCCGGCGGCCAATGACCGTAACATGCCTGGTTTCTTCGGGTGCTTCTAGACCAGGAACCGGTTTGAAATGAGCGCGAAGATCCAATCGAACAAGGTGATGAGCGTGGTCAGAACCACCACGAAGATCAGCACGATGATCGTCTCGTTGAAGACCATGCGGCGCGTGGGCCAGCTGATCTTCTGGAACTCGCTGCGAACGTCGCCGAGGTAGCTCTGCGCGCCCTTGGCCCAGCCGAAGGCCGGGACCCCCATCCCACCCTTGAGGGAAAGGGAGGCGTCGCGCTCTTCGGTTTCGTTGGCTGCGTTCTCTTCTTGCCCACCCTCGAGGGAGGTCTTGTTCGTATCGGACAACGGATTACTCTCTTCCTTCGAGAAGCCCTTAGGGCTTCCGAAACCAGACGGCCCACCCCCGAGGTGCCCAGAATCCTGGGTGCCTGCCAGGCGTGGACCGTGCGGTCTTTGGTATCAGAAGCGAGGCGCGACCTGTAGGACTCGAACCCACGACATGCGGTTTTGGAGACCGCCGTTCTACCAACTGAACTAAGGTCGCACGGACCGCGCGCTACTTGGTCTCGCGGTGCGGGTGCACCGTGCGGCAGCGCTTGCAGTACTTCTTGAGCTCGACCCGATCCGGATCGTTCTTCTTGTTCTTCATCGTGGTGTAGTTGCGCTCCTTGCACTCGGTGCAAGCCAGCGTGATGATGACGCGCATAGTTCCAGGTCTCTCCTATGAATGACACCAGTCGGGCGCCATTAAGGTTTCTTAAACTAGTCTTTAACAGTCCGAAACGGATTGCAGATTTGAAACTTACCACAACGAAGGGTTGGTGTCAAACGCCACGTGTTTCGCGCTGTGAGGTGGATGAACCACAGTGTAGCAGGAAATTGCCTAACCAGACAAGCTTTGCCTGCGCGCTTGTCGCAAAATCCGCTCGCACGGTAGACTTGAGAGGATCTTGGAGGGCCCGTTCAATGTCGTTTCCCCAGCTCAGCGTGGTGGTGACCACCTACAATCGCGTCGCGATCCTCGAGAAGGCTCTGCGCGCTCTCCTCGACCAAAGAACCGATTTTTCGTACGAGGTCCTGGTGGTGGACGACGGCTCCACCGACGGCACTCCCGATTTGATCGCCGCCCTGAGCCTCGACCATCCACACCTGCGGTGCGTGGCCCAGCCCAACCAGGGCCGGGCGCGGGCCCGTAATACCGGTATCCGCGAGGCGAAGGGGGAGTACCTCTGCTACGTGGATTCGGACGTGGTGGTGGTGCCGACCTTCGTTCAGGCCCACATGGAGGCGCACCGCGTCGCGCGCGAGAAGCGCCCCGGGCGCGAGGTGTTCGTGCAGGGCCACTCGGTCAACGTGGACGACTTCGAGCGCCTGACCGAGGCCAAGGTGCCGCCCTTCGATCCCTCCCGCGCCTTCTTCGATACCAAGAACATCTCCATCCGCCGCGCGCTCCTGGAAGAGGTGGGCGGCTTCGACACGGGCTTCGTGGAGTACGGCTGGGAGGATCTGGAGATTGGCGTGCGCCTCAAGGCCAAGGGGGTCGGGATCGTCCGCTCGAACGAGGCCCTGGGCTTCCATTATCACCCGGCCTTCACGGTGGCGGACTTGCCCAAGCTTCGCCGGATCGAGGAGGAGCGCGGGCGGATGGCGGCGCGCTTCCTGGCCATGCACCCGACCCTGGATGTTCGCTTGATGACCCAGGACACCTGGTTCCACGAGGGCTTGAACGCCATCCTGACCTGGGGTGGGCTCTTGAACGAGCGATCGCTGCGCCCTCTCTTCGAGGCCCTCGAGCGCGCGGGATATACGGGCGTTGCGGCTCAGCTCGCGCAGATCGTCCTGAACCAGTACAACCTGCGCGAGCTGCGCACGGCCCTGCGCAACAATCCTTAAAGCCGAACGACGCAAGTTGCGCCGGTCCAGCCCGATAGACAGGTGCGGGCGATACCCTCGCTTGCTGTACTTTCTCAACCGAACAGCACAGGAACGAACCGGGTGTCGGTGCGCTCCGACACTGATTTCTGATTGGTACATATTTCTTTAAGCCTTCTTTGGCTCTCGCTTTGCCCAAGGGGGCTGACTTCAAACCAAAGTGTGGTAGTATTTTTCCCCTGATCGGTCCCCTGCCGAAGCCGGCCCTGCCGGGATTGACAGAGGGCCTTTAAACTTGATTTAATAATCCCCTCGCCGCGCTCAACGGCTCGGCGAAACCCTGGCGACGAGGCTATTACAGGCCGTTTTTGACCCCTCGGGGTCGCGACCTAGACCTCATCGCCTTACCGCTGCGACGGACCTCCCCTATGCTGGTCTGTCGTTTTTTTGGCCGCAGGTCGATTCGGACGTAGCGGTAGGCCGGACGACCACCCCGATTTAGGAGGGCTGCTTGAATTGGAACGTACTGCTCGCGGAGTCTATGGCCCGCACCTGACGCTCGACGCCTACGGATGCGACCCGGAAAAGCTCGCTAACTTTAGCCTTGTCTACGCTTGGCTGAAGGAGCTCCCCGCTAAGCTCGGTATGGAAGTGTTGTTTCCCCCTTACTGTCACGACTACGTCAACGAGAATCCGCTTGAGAGCGGCGTGACGGGTCTGGTTGGCCTCACGACCAGCCACTGCAGTATCCACACCTATCCTTACATGCATTGCCAGGACGACCCGAGCTTGGTCGGTATCGCATTTGTGGACGTGTTCAGTTGCTTGCCCTTCGACACGGATCTCGTGGTCGAGGACTTCAAGGCGACGTTCGGCGGGACCGATTTCCGCGTGAACATCGTCGAGCGCGGCGATCGTTTCCCGATCAACCGCGAGCACAAGGCCACCATCGTCCGTCAGACGGCGCTGGTCTAACACAGCCAATTCAAGCAGGGCCCCGCTTCGGCGGGGCCCTGTTTGCTTGTTTCCACGAGGGTAGCTCGCCACCTCCGTCGCCGGAAGCTCGTTCAATCGAGCCGTGGGATCCCCTGACTGCCTCAGCTATCCTGGGCGCAACGATTCCCCACCCACGGCCGTTCACCTTCACGTTCGGCCTCACGGAGGACCTCCATGCTGCGCACGGAACGCCTCGGCTTCCGGCTCGCGGTTCTGCTGGCGTGCACGATGCTGGCCGGCTGCGACGCCCTCGGCAACTTCATCCCCGGCATGAGCGGTTACAAGACGGCACCCTCGGGTGGCAAGACCACCCTCTTGACCTTCGAGACTCCCTCGATGCCCTTCGAGAACGCGGCCAAGGGCGAGGCCACGGGCTTCGCCGCAGGCAACTGGGCCGTGGTGGACGGCAAGCTCCAGCAGACCCAGGGAGCCACCGACAACCTCGCCAACCACCTCAAGTACACCGGCGACGCCTTCGGAGATCAGGGCGGCAAGGCCGGCCTCGCCTACCGCGTCAGCGTGGATTGCACGGTCGCCAAGGAGGCGGATTCACCGGCGGTCCACGGGTACCCGGTGGGCGTGCTCGCCATGATGCCCTACTACAAGGATCCCACCCACTACGTGATGCTCGTAGCGGACAAGCAGAACCTCTCGTGCTGGGTGGTCAACGGCCAGCGCCCCGCGGGCAGCGAGTGGCCCGCTGACGCCAGGATCTGGGACGAGTGGCTCGCCGAGCCTTTGGATGCGAAGGCCTCGGTGCGCTGGGGGGCCGAGGTGGATGTGGACAAGAATGAGCTCGTCATCTACGTGAACGACCAGAAGAAGGCCACTCGGAAAGTGCCCATGATCAACCGCGACCCTCACTGGATCGCGCTGGGCGCCAACGGCAACTACGCTCAGTTCGACAATTTCAAGATTGTCTGGACCAAGTAGGAGGGGCCTCATGAAGACGCGTATCCTCTGGTCGTCGCTGATCCTGGTGGCGATCGCCGCCTGCTCCAAGGGCGGCGACGGGAATGGCCCCATCAGCCCCAATAAGACGGCCCCGGAAGGACCCCCCAAGGAGTTCTTGGGCGAGCCCCAGGAATTTCCCGCGGGTCCCGCGGCCGACGGGGCGACCTTGGTCGAGCGGGTGGACTTCCAGACTGCGGACGTGCCCTTCCGGGACGCGGTCTCCCAGGCGGCCATGGCCTCGGGCAGCTTCGCTCCGGGCAAGTGGACGAGCGGCAACGGGGTCTACGTCCAGGAGGAGCCCGGCAGCAACACCCGCCTTTCGATCAGGCGCTACACGGGCAACATGGGCACCCGCTACCGGGCCGAGGTGACGGGCTGGGTCTACCGGGCCTTCGTCGCCGACCCGAGCAAGGACCAGGGTGTGGTCATCCTGATGCCCTTCTACAAGGACGAGACCCACTATGTCATCTGCTCGGCGAGCCCCAACGTGGCCGAGGCCTGGGTCTGCAACGGGCAGATGCCCGGCGGCTCGTGGCCGACCAGCAACAAGCTGTGGGGCCAGATGATCGCGCCGGCGCGCACGGTGGGCAGCGCCTTCACCTGGACTTGCGACGTGGACACCACCGCGAATTCCATGACCATCTACCTCAATGGGGACAAGAAGGCGACCGTCACCTCGCCCTTGATCGATGGAGCAGGCACGGTCGCGCTCGCCTCCAACGGGGCCCAGGTCAAGTACGCGGGCTTCAAGCTCTACAGCCTCGCGGGCGGGACCGCGGCTGAGCCGCCGGCCCCTGGGACCGCCCGGCCTAATGTCCCGGCGCCGGTTCCGGGCGCGCGGCCCAACGCTCCGGCGCCCCGCGCGCCGCAACCGCCGGCACCGCGAGCGCCTCAGCCGCCTGCCGAGCCTGTGGAGGACCGCTAGCATTTCCTCATGTGGTATCATCACTAGGGGATGGCCCGGATGCCGCGCATGGCGGCGGCCGGGCCATCGTTGACCATCACGGCCTTTCGAGGATGAGGGGCCCAGGAGAGGATCGATGGAGCAGCAATTCGAGCATCTGGTCTCGCGGTATCGCTCGGGCGAGTGGACTGCGCGGAGCAACAGCCTGAAGGCCGTCGTCGAGCCGCCCGCCCCCGGAGACATCCAGCGCCTGCCCGAACGGGGCAGCGCCGAGTACCGGGCCCTAGAGGCGCTCGGTCGCGAGGCCATCGAGGCGGGAGCCGTCGGGGCGCTGATCCTTGCAGGCGGCATGGCGACCCGCTTCAACTGGGAGCGGCCCAAGGGGGTCTACCCCATCCTCGACGGGGCGAGCTTCCTGGAGCTCAAGATCCGCTGGATTCGCGAGCAGTCGCCGACCTTGCCGATCTTCATCATGACGAGCTTCCACACCCACGAGGCGATCGCCGAGCACCTGGAGGCGCATTCCTACTTCGGCTCGGACCCCTCGCGGATCCACCTGTTCCGCCAGTACCGCTTCCCGCGCCTCTGCCCGGATGGGACCTTCTTCAGGTCGGCCGACGGCACCGAGGACCATGCGGCCCCCGGTCACGGGGACTTCGTGGCGGCTCTCAACGAGACAGGGCTGCTCCAGCGCTTCATGGCCGAGGGCGGTCGTTATCTGCTCTTCTCCAACGTGGACAACCTGGGGGCGTCCATCGACCCGGCGATCATCGGCTGCCACATTCAGGCGAACCGCCCCATGACGGTCGAGGTCGCCGCCAAGCTGCCCGGCGACAAGGGCGGGGCCCCGGCGCGGGTGAACGGTCGCATGCAGCTGGTCGAGGGCTTCGCCTTCCCTGCCGATTTCAATCAGGACCTGATCCCGGTCTTCAATACCGCGACCTACGTCTTCACCGCGGAGGCCCTTGCGCAGGCCATCGACTTGCCCTGGTACGTGGTCGAGAAGAAGGTCCACGGGGCGCCGGTGATCCAGTTCGAGCACCTGGCGGGCGATCTGACCTGCTCCCTGGAGGCCCTCTTCCTCGAGATCGAGCGCGACGAGCGCTTCATCCCGGTCAAGAGCCAGGACGAGGTGCCAGCGGCCCAGGAGCTGATCCGGCGCAAGCGCGCAGTGCTCGCCTAGTCTATCGCCAAAAAAGGGGGCGGCCGAAAGGCCGCCCCCTTTTTGAATTTTTCTACGCCATCTGCAGCGGCACGATCGACTTGACGATCTCGCCACGCAAGGTGAAGGGCCGGGCCTCGGTGACTTCGACCTTGACGATCTGGCCTTCGAGCGAGGCATCGCCCGGGAAGTAGCAGATCTTGTTGCCGCGGGTGCGGCCCTGGAAGACCTCGGGGTTCTTGGAGCTGGGGCCTTCGACCAGGACCTCCTGGATGGTGCCCACCAAGCGGCGGTTGCGGCGGTAGGAGACCTCGGCAACCTTGTCGTTGAGGCGCTGGAGGCGATCGGCCTTCACGTCCTCGCTGAGCTGGTCGTCACGCTTGCCCGCGGGGGTCCACTGGCGGATCGAGTAGCTCGCGGTGTTGTTGGAGTCGAACTCGACCGCCTCGACCACCGCCAGGGTCTCCAGGAACTCCTCTTCGGTCTCGCCGGGGAAGCCGACGATGAGGTCGCCCGAGATGACGGCGTCGGGGATGTGCTTGCGGATGAGCTCCACCTTCTCCATGTACTGGGCGACGGTGTAGAGGCGCTTCATCTCGGCGAGGACCTTGTCGGAGCCCGCCTGGATGGGGAAGTGGAAGTACTCCATCACGTTGGGTAGCTCGGCGACGGTCTTGACCAGCTCCTCGGTCATGTCGAGGGGGTGCGAGGTGATGAAGCGGATCCGCTCGACGCCGGGGATGGCCGAGAGGCGGCGCAGCAGGGCGGCAAGCGTCGTCTTCTCGTCGCCGGCAAGCTCCATGCCGTAGCGATCGACCGTCTGGCCGAGCAGGGTGAATTCCTTGAAGCCCTCGGCGATCAGCTCGCGGACTTCCTTCTCGATGGCGTCGGGTTTGCGGCTCTGGTAGGGCCCGCGGGTGTAGGGCACGATGCAGTAGGTGCAGAAGTAGCTGCAGCCGTAGATGATGGGCACCCAGGCGTGGTACTTGCCCTCGCGGACGGTGGGCATGTCGTCGGGGATGGGGGCCTTGAGGTTGCCGATCCGGGTGATGGGGCCCTTGACCCGGGCTTCTTCGAGCAACTCGGGCAACTCGTGGAAGTTGTGGGTGCCGACCACCACGTCCACCGAGGGGACGCGGGCGCGGATCTTGTCCTTCTCCTGCTGGGCGACGCAGCCCATGACGGCGATCTGGACGTCGGGGTTGTCCCGCTTGCGCTCCTTCCAGACCCCGAGCAGGCTGAAGAGCTTGTCCTCGGCCTTTTCGCGGATCGAGCAGGTATTGGCGATGAGCAGGTCCGCCTCGGCCTCGTCGTCGGTCAGCCGGTAACCCTCGGCGGCGAGCATGCCGAGCACCTTCTCGGAGTCAGAGATGTTCATCTGACAGCCGTGCGTCTTGATGTAGACGTGCTTGGTGGCAGTCGATTCCGGGGTTTCGGCGAGGCTCATGGCGGCGCTTTCCTCTCAGTACGGGGTGATCCGACTCATGATTGTAGCATGGTCGCCTGAAGGCTTACCGCCTCGCCTTCAGGCCTCGGCCTCGACGCCCATGAGCTGCGCGATCGCCCGTTCGTAGGGTGCTCTGAGGATGCCGCGCTCGGTGATGATCCCCCGGATCAGGTGCTGAGGCGTGACGTCGAAGCTGGGGTTCGCCACCCGCACCCCCTCGGGGGCGATGCGCCGGCCGTCGATCTCGGTGACCTCGCGCGGGTCCCGGTCCTCGATGGGGATCTCGGCGCCGGTCGGCGTCGCGGGATCGATGGTCGAGGTGGGGGCGGCGATGTAGAAGGGGATACCGTGGGCCTGGGCGAGCACCGCGAGGCCGTAGGTGCCGATCTTGTTGGCGGTGTCGCCGTTGGCGGCGATCCGGTCGGCGCCGGTGACGATCAGATCGACCTGCCCGCGCTGCATGAAGTGGGCGGCCATGTTGTCGGAGATGAGGGTGAAGGGGATCCCGAGCCGGTCGAGCTCCCAGGCGTTGAGGCGGGCGCCCTGCAGGCGCGGGCGGGTCTCGTCGACCCACACGTGGAGCTGCTTGCCCATTTCGTGGGCAGCCCGGATCACCCCGACGGCCGTCCCGTAATCGACGGTGGCGAGCGCGCCGGTCGAGCAGTGAGTGAGCACGTTCATCCCGTCGTGGATGAGGGTCGCGCCGTGCTGGCCGATGGCGCGGTTGATCGCCTCGTCCTCGCGGGCCATCACCTGGGCTTCGAGCACCAAGTAGTTGACGAGCTCGTGGACGCCGATGTGGAGCTTCTCCTCGGCGACGAGGAGCATGCGATCGAGGGCCCAGCCGAGGTTGACCGCGGTGGGGCGGGTGGCGCGCAACTCGCGTGCGGCGTGCCGGATCGCCGTGAGCAGGGAGTTGGTGTCGGTCGCCTGGGCGGCCTGGGCGGCGAGCGCGAGCCCCATGGCCGCGGCCACCCCGATGGCGGGGGCGCCCCGGACCTGCATGGAGGCGATGGCGTGGGCGACGTCCTGATAGGTCTTGCAGGTGACGAGCGCGGTCTCGCCGGGCAGCCGGGTCTGGTCGATCAGGACGACGGCATCCTCGTGCCACTGGACGGTCTTCACGCACAAGCTCCTCTCGAAGGGGACGACCCCCATATTCTACACGCCAAAAGGCCTCCCGGACGGATCCGGGAGGCCAAGGGTTTTTTGCGGCTTCGCCTTAGGGGTAGAGGCCCCGCAGGTCGAGGGCGGCGGCGACGCGGCCGACGCCGATCGAGTAGGCGCCCATGCGGAAGGTGAGGTTACGGGTCTGGACCAGGTTCGCGACCTGGCCGAACGCGCGGACCATGATCTCCTTGAGCTTGGCGTTGACCTCGTCCTCGGTCCAGAAGAGCATGCTCATGCCCTGGACCCACTCGAAGTAGCTCACGACGACGCCGCCGGCGTTGGCGAGGATGTCGGGAACGACCGTGATGCCCTTCTTCTCGAGGATGGCATCCGCGGCGGGGGTGATGGGGCCGTTGGCGGCCTCGACGATGAACTCGGCCTTGACCTTGTCAGCGTTCTTCTCGGTGATGACCGCCTCGAGCGCCGCGGGGATCAGGACGTCCACGTCGAGCAGGAGCAGGTCTTCGTTGCTGATGGGCTGGGCATCGGGGTAGCCGCCGAGGTTGCCGTTGGCCTTGACGTACTTGAGCATCGCAGGGATGTCGAGGCCCGCGGGGTTGTGGTAGCCGCCGGTGACGTCCGAGACCGCGATGACCTTGGCGCCCTGCTGATCGGCGAGCATGGCCGCCGTCGAGCCCACGTTGCCGAAGCCCTGAACGGCCAGGACGCTGCCCTTGAGGGTGCGGCCCTTGTAGCGCAGGAGCTCGTCGGTGATGGTGATGACGCCGCGGCCGGTCGCCTCGAAGCGACCAAGGCTACCGCCGATGGCGATGGGCTTACCCGTGACGACGCCAGGGGCCGCGTAGCCCTTGTTGACGCTCCAGGTGTCCATGATCCAGGCCATCTCGCGGGGGCTGGTGTTGACGTCGGGCGCGGGGATGTCCTTCTGGGGGTCGAAGACCAGCACCATGTCCGCGGCGAAGCGGCGGGTGAGGCGCTCGAGCTCGCCGAGCGAGAGGGACTTGGGATCCACCGTCACGCCGCCCTTGGCGCCGCCGTAAGGCAGGCCGACCAGCGAGCACTTCCAGCTCATGAGCATCGCGAGCGCGGTGACTTCGTCGATGTCCACCGAGGGGTGGAAGCGCAGGCCGCCCTTGTAGGGCCCAAGCGCGTTGTTGTGCTGGACGCGGTAGCCGGCGAACATCTTGGTCGAGCCGTCGTCCATGCGCACGGGGCTGTTGACCTGGACCACGCGGTCCGGGTAGGCCAGCCGTTCGTGCAGCCCCGCATCGAGTCCGAGGATGTCGATGCACTTGGAGAGCTGCATACGCGCCGAGGTGAGCGGCGACGTGTGGGTGGGTTCAGTCACGATCATCGTTGAACGTCCTATCAAAGCGCAGGCAAGCCCTGCGCGGGGGAACGACTCAGGGAAAAAAACAAGCCTGGCGCGCGGCGCAACGCCGTCGTCGCGCCAAAGTTGCCGCCATTCTAAACAATGCCCTCTTGACTGTCAATTGACGTAGTAGCGGCCCTCTCAGCCACGTACGAAGGGCCTTCCGAGAGGAAGCGGCCGGCCTTCACGTCCTGGGCGTAAGCGGCGATCGCCTTGGTGAGGACCTCGTGCACGTTGGCGTAGCGGCGGGCGTGCTTGGGCAGGTGATCCACGTGGAGGCCGACCAGGTCGTGCAGCACCTGGATCTGGCCGTCGCACCCCGCTCCCGCGCCGATCCCGATGGTCGGGATGGAGAGGGCTTCGGTGACGCGGCGCGCCACGGCGTCGGGCACAAGTTCGAGCACGAGCATGGAGGCGCCGGCGGCTTCCACCGCGAGGGCCTGCTCCAGAAGGGCATCGGCGGCTTCGGGGGTCTTGCCCTGGATCTTGAAGCCCCCGAGCTGGTGCAGGTGCTGGGGGGTGAAGCCCAGGTGGGCGACCACCGGGACGCCATGGGCGACCAGGGCTCGGATGGCCTCGAGCTGGGGCGGGTGGCCGCCTTCGAGCTTGATGGCCTGGACCATGGCTTCCTTGAGGAAGCGCCCGCCGTTGCGCACGGCCTCATCGAGGGTGGCGTCTGCCATGAAGGGCATGTCGGCGACGACGAAGGCGCGGTGCGTCCCCCGCGCGACGGCGCGCGCGTGGTGGAGCATCTCATCCATGGTGACCGCGAGGGTGTTGGGGTAGCCGAGCACGACCGGGCCCAGGCTGTCGCCGACCAGGATCAGGTCCACTCCGGACTGGTCCACGGCCATTGCCATGGCGTAGTCGTAGGCGGTCAGGGCGACGATGGGCTCGCGGTTTGCCTTCTTGAGGCGCAGAGAGGCGACCGTGTGGCGCTTGATGAGCAAGGAACCCTCCTTGGAACGGGGCGATCTGGGCTCATTCTACCACGCGGCGCGGCTTTCAGCGGGTCAGTCCACGACCGTGATGGTCGTGTAGGCGGAGATGGCGCCCGAGTACACCCTGATCGCAACCTCTCCCGGCGCCAGGGCCGTGAAGGTCCCCTTGTCGTCAATGCTGCCGACCGTGCTCGGGGCCGGGATTGCCGAGTTGAGCTCGCCAGGGGGGAGCGCCTCCCACCGCGTGAGGGTGGGGTTGGAGACCGCCTGGCCCGAGGTGTCGGTGGCGCTCGGGACCGTGAATTCGTACGTCTCGCCGACGCTGAAAGCCTTGCGCGCGGGGTCGAAGGCGAGGGTCTTCAGGACCCGGAACGTGCCGAGGGCGTTCGAACGGATCCCGTCGGCGAGGGCCATCACCGGCCCAGAGGAGGCGTTCCACGGGACGATTGCTACGATCGCGCCTTCCCTCGCGCGTCCCACCCCCTCGTTTTCCCCGATCGCAAGGCCCACGTAGGGGCTGTCGCCGAAGGCGCCCGCGAGCGTGACCTCGACGCCGGGCCCGCCGTTTGCCGGTTTGAAGGAGGTCAGGACGGGGATGAAATGGGGCGCGAGCGCGAGGGTGACCGAGGTCTTCTGGTTGGCGACGACGTTCACGCCCCGCGCCTCGTTCGAGGCGATGGGGAGGTCGGAAGAGAGGATGGGGTTCGTCCGGAAGGCCTCGGCGACCACCGTGAGGCCCGACGCGGCGTCCAGCGGCAACGTGCCCTGCCCGACGGCCTCTGCGTCGTTTCGTGCGGGGCGCCCGAGGGTCTGCTCGGCGATCTGCCTGCCGTCCTTCAGCACCCGGATTCGGATCGCCTCGGTGCTGAGCGGGATGAGCTGGGTCCGCCGCTCGGGCCAGAGCAGCTTGACGCCGAGGGTTCCCTTGGCAGTTCGAGCGGACGAGGGTGTCTGGACAGGCGAGGCGGCCTGGGGTACCTGGCAGCCCACGAGCACCAGGCAAAGGAGGATCAGGCGCTTCATCGGATGAGGACCTCGAGCTCGGAGAGGGGGGAAACCTTCACCTGGACGTATGCGAAGAGGCTCTCGACGTCGAGGGCCTGGGCCTTGACGTAGTAGATGCCCGGCTGGACGGAGGATGGGACCGAGAGAGTGCCATCACTCGCCATCGAGAGGCCGCTGCCGGCCGGCACGCTCCAGCGGATCGGTCCCTTGCCGCCGTCCGGGAATTGCAGCTCCGCGTGCAGCTTGGCCTGGCTCGGATTCCCCAGGCCCCTCTCGCGATCGACGGGCTCGGGGTATAGCTCGATCCACTTGGGGGTCGTCACGACCTCTCCTTGGGGGGAGACGGTGAGGGCGAGCGAGGGAGAGGGAGTGGGCTCCTTTTCCCCCGTGACGCTGGCGTTGAGGTCGGTGCCGCTGCCGCCGTCGCCTGAGGACGTGGGGATCTTGCCTGCGAGCGGCAGGTCATCGTCCTCCGCAGCACAGCCCGCGAGGGTCGCGAGGCAGAGCCCGACGACGAGGGACCTGAGCACGTTTTGGAAGAGGGGATGCTTCGTCACTGCAGGGTGCTCCGTTCCACGGTGTTCAAGTCGGCTCCGTTCTTGCCGCCGATGGTGTAGCAGTAGTTCCCGATGAAGGCGAAGGCCGGCATGCTCCTTGGCGTCGAGAGCGCGGCGGTGGAGTAGGTCGAAAAGCTGCCGAGCGTCCAGTCCGTGCCGAACGAGATGCGCTCTACGCCCGAAAGCGGTCCGGTTTCGGTGGTGCCGCCGAGGACATAAAGGTAGTTTCCGGCAATGAAACTGGCGTGGCCGCTGCGCGGCGTGATCGGGCTGAGATCGACCATCGAGAAGGCCCCGAGCGTCCCGTCGGCAGCGATCGCGGACTTCTCATTTTGCGTGTCGTCCAGGTCGAGCCGGAGGGTGAAGGCCCCCGTCGCATTATCCGAAAAGCTCGTGGCGCGCGCGACGTAGGTGGTGCCCGCCGCGACGGTGAAACGGATCCGCGAGCTGCTGCCGAGCCCGCCGTCGTCGTCGGAGCTGATGACCGTGCCGGTGCCCCTGTTGATCAACTGGAGGTACGCATCGAAGCTCGCAGCGTGGTTCAGGGTGTGCTGGCTGCCGACGGCAAGGCCCGTGAGCTCGTAGTCTTGGTAGTACTTTCCGGTCCGCGTGGGGTTGATCGGTCCACCCGAGACCAGGTTGCCCGCAACCTTCTGGGTCGAGCGCAGATAGCCGTCGTTCGGGAAGGCACCCGGTACGCCGCTCTCTCCACTCATGACGTACAGGAAACCCCCGAGGACGGTGGCGGTGTGGCCGGATCGTCCCGTGTTCAGGGTGGCGCCCGCGAAGGTGGAGAAGTTGCCGATGGTGCCGTCGGCATTGATGGGGGCGCGCTCCACGGCATCGAGATAGGTACCGTTGTAGCCGCCCACGACGTACAGGTACCCCCCGAGGACGGTGGCGGTATGACCGGCGCGGGCCTGGACGAGGTTGGTCCCCGCGACCGGGGAGAAGCCCGTGAGCGAGCCGTCGGCGTTGATGGTGGCGCGCTCCACGGTGCCGGTGTACGCACTGGCGCCGGTACGGCCGCCGATCACATACAGGTAGTCGCCGATGACGGCGATCGCATGCTGGCTGCGGGCCTGGCTCAGGTTGACGGCCGCGACCCGCGTGAAGGATCCGATGGTCGCATCCGAAGCGACGGTGGCGCGTTCGACGGTGCTCAGGTAGCTCGCCCCGCTCGTGCCCCCCACGAGGTAGAGATAGTTGCGGATGGGGACGGCGGTGTGGCCCGAGCGCGCCGTTTCGAGGGTGATCCCTGGGGACGTCTGTGTCGAAAGGGATCCCGAGCCGATGAGGTGCGCGCGCTCGATCGTGTCGAGATAGCTCGCGCCCTTACTGCCGCCCAGGACGTAGAGGTGGTTGCCGACCACGGCGCACGAGGCCCCGGTGCGGGCGGTGCCGAGGGCGATGCCCGTGACGCTCGCGAAGTTGCCGATGCTGCCGTCAATTGAAATCGTGGCGCGAACCAGGGTATTCATCTCGCCGTCGTTGCTCATGCCGCCGACGACGTAGATGTAGCCCCCGATGACGGCGATCGCGCCGTGGCGGCGCGCCGAGCTGAGCGAGACGCCTGGGACCGTCGCGAAGTCCCCGAGCGCCCCCGAGTCCGGATCGATCGTGGCGCGCTCGACGTTGCTGAGGTAGCTGCCGTTGTAGCCGCCCATGACGTAGAGGTAGTTGCCGACCACCGCGCTGGTGTGGCCCGAGCGGGCGTAGGCAAACCCGTTCACCTGGGCGAAGGGCTTGAGGGTGCCGTCGGGGTTGATCTCGGCGCGCTCGACGTGGTTCAGGTGGTTGCCGTCGTAGCCGCCGAGGATGTAGAGGAAGTTGCCGACCACCGCGCTCGCGTGTTCGCGCCGCCCCTTGGTGAGGGTGACGCTCGCGACCGGTGAGAAGCCGCCGAGGGTGCCGTCGGGGTTGATGGTGGCCCGTTCGACGGTGTTGAGGTAACCGCCGTTGTAGCCCCCGATGACGTAGAGGTGGCTCCCGATGATCGCGGTGGTGTGCCCCCATCGCGCCGTGCCCAGGGTGCCCGCTGCGACGAAGGGGCGAAGCGTCCCGTCGGCGTTGATTTGCGCGCGCTCCAGCGTGTTGAGGGTGCCGCCGGCGTTTTCGCCGCCGATGGCGTAAAGGTAGTCTCCGAGGACGACGCTCGCATGGTGGCGGCGCCCTGTTACGAGCCCGACGCGCCGGCGCGCGTACTCGGCCTGCTCGTCGGTGGAGGTCATCTGCAGGATGCCGAGGGTGCTGCTCACCCGGCGAAAGGGCACGGCGTTGGTCGTCGTCCCTGCCGTCGTGACCGTGAGCGCGCCCGCGGTAGCTCCCGAGGGTACGCTCACCCGCGCCCGGTTCGAGCCGATCTTGGTCGCCGAGGCGGAGCTGCCCCCGGGAAAGTTGACCGTGACGGTCGGGCCGAAGCTGCCCTCGAGGGTGAGGGTGGTGCTCGTGTTGCCGACGCCCGGCGTCAAGGCGTGAAGGGCCGCCTGGTAGCTGTACGAGGTCGCGCTGGTGGCCGATTGCCCGTTGACCGAGACGGCGACGGGACCCGAGTTCGCGCTGGGAGTCCGGATCGTGAGGCTGGTGGCCGTAGCCGCCGTCACGGCGGCCGATACGCCGCCGAGCGTGACCGCGTTGTTGGTGGGGATGCTGCTGAAGCCCGTCCCCGTGATGGTGACGCTGGTCCCCGAGCCGCCCGTGGTGGGCGAGAAGTTCGAGAGCGTCACGGGCACGGTGAAGAGGGGGCCGAGCACGCTCAGGTTGGCGATCTGGACGGTGGTCTGGCCGGAAATGGCCCCCACGGGCACAGTCACGTCGAGCGTGTTGACGTTCAGGGGCGTCACGGTCGTGGTCGCGCCGCCGTTGAAGGTCACGGTGGCGTCGCCGGTAAAGCCGCCGCCCATGAAACGCACGGTCGAGCCCGTCGTGCCGGCGGGCGGGCTGATCTCGGCGACGTTGAGCTTCTGGCCGATTCGCAACCAGGCGTTCTGCCCGGGGCTGAACGCGATGTGGGCGACCGGGTCCTCGTTGTCCGCGAGGATCCCCGAGACGTAGTTGCGCAGCGTAGCGAGCGCGGCGATCGAGATCGTGGCATCCCCCGAAAAGGGGGCGTGGTTTCCGTTCGGGAGGGCGTTGATGTACGGGGTGAAGTCGGCGACCCCCCGGAGGGCTCCGCCGATGGCGAGGGCCGTCGTGGGGACGTTGAGGTAGATCTTGGTGCTGGCGTCGGCGTTCGTTAAGCTGACCCAGCGGTTGTTTGCGTGGTCGAACTTGACGACCGTCCGGATGCGGGCGCCGCTCGTGAAGGGGCTGTTGTCGTTGAGGCCCTTGAAGGCCTCCAGGTAGTAGGTGACCTGAGGGGCTGGTTTGAAGTTCGCCGAGAACTTCAAGGAAAAGGCGCCCGCAGGGTCGGTGACGGTGGTCGAGACCGTTTCGCCGGTGCCGGTATGGATCAAGGAGACGGTCGCCTTCTTGGCCACGTCATCGAGCACCGCCTGGATCCTGGGCATCTCAAGCGACGCCTGGCCCGAAAGGGGCGGGATGGGGCGTGCGACGCTCTCCCCGGCAGGGGCAGAGGCTTCGGTTTCCTGCTGCGGGAAGGAGAGCATGCTCGGCAAGCGGCACCCCGCCACGAGCGAGAGGACCAGCAGAATTGCCATGAGGGCTGCGAGGCGGCGCTGGTGTCTGTTTCGTTCGCCCCTCATAGCTGGCTCCGATCGATCGTGTTCAGGTGCGCGCCGTTGTATCCCCCGATGACGTAGAGGAAGTTCCCGATGACGGTGCTGGTCGGCGCGCGCCGTGTCGTGGTGAGGTTGATGCCGGCAGCCGAGAAGGCCCCGTACGTTCCGTCGCTGTTGATGAGCGCGCGCTCGACGCTGTTCATGAGCGAGCCGTTGGCGTTGTTGTATCCCCCGAGCAGGTAAAGGTACTCCCCCACGACCGCGAGGCGGTGCTCTCGGCGGAGCGTGAGGGGGGAGTTCAGGTAATAGGGCGCGAAGTCGCCGAGCGACCCATTTGTGACGGGGCTGCGCTCGACCCGCAGGTACTGGGTGATCTTGAGGGTGAACGTTCCAGTGGAGCCATTGCTAAGGGTCGTGGCCCGCGCCACGTAGTTGATCCCTGGGTCGACGTAAAAGCCGATACGAGCGGCATTGGAGACATCCCCCGAATCGTCGTCATTGGCCAGGACCGCGCCGGTGGCTTTGTTGACCAGTTGCAGGTAGGCGTCGTAGCCGCTGCCCCAGTGGTCCAGGGTGATGTAGGTGCCGATCGGTACGTTCTTGATGTCGAAATCGACGCAGTAAGTCCCGGATTTGGTGGGGTTCGGATTGGCGCTGGTGATGCTGCCCGTGCGCGTTTCGTCGAGGGTGATGGTGCCCGGTCCTGCCGATGCGGTCGCGGGGTGGACGCCGGTGAAGGTGCCGCCGTCGAAGACGTAGAGGTAATTCCCGAGGATGACGCTGGCGTGGCCGGAGCGGGCAGCGATGAGCTTGGCCTCGCCGGAGAAGCTGTTGAGCAGCCCTGTGCTCGACGCGTACGAGGCGTACTCGTTGCTGATCAGGTCACTGGTGCCGTCGTTGCCGCCGATGACGTGGAGGTAGTTGCCGGTGACGACGCTGGTGTGCCCGAAGCGCTTGGTCTGGAGCGAGGGGCCCGACGCGAAGGAGCCGAGGCTCCCATCGCTGTTGATCGGTGCGTACTCGACGCTGCTCAGCGCGCCGGTGCCGTTCTTGCCGCCGATGGCGTACAGGTAGCTCCCCGAGACGACGCAGCTGTGACTGGCGCGCGCGGTGCCGAGGTTGCCGACGGTCGTGAAGGTGCCGAGGGTGCCGTCGGGATTGATGGACGCGCGCTCGATGCTGCTCAGGTAGCTGCCGTTGTAGCCCCCCACGACGTAGAGAAAGCCGCGAGAAGCCACGGTCGCATGGTCCGAGCGCTGGGTGCCGATGTTGCCGGCCGAGCTGAAGGCTCCGATGGCCCCGCTCGCGAGGATCGAGGCGCGATAGAGGGTGTTGTAACCGCTCCCTGAGGCGCTCTCGCCGCCGATGATGAGAAGGTGGCTCCCGACGAGGAGGGTGTTGAGTCGCTGCATGGCGGTCGGGAGGAGGATGCCTCCGACCGCCGAGAAGGCGCCGAGGACTCCCCCCGCCGAGATGGGGGCGCGCTCGATCGAGCTCAAGACGCTCGCGCCGTTCTTGCCGCCGAAGAGGTAGAGGTAATCGCCGATGATGGTGGCCGAGTGGCCGCTGCGGGGGGTGGAGAGGGTGCTCCCGCCGAACGCGGCGAAGGCCCCGAGGGTGCCGTCGGGGTTGATGGGCGCGCGCTCTACGCTGTTGAGGGAGCCCGCGTTGTTCGCGCCCCCCACCAGGTAGAGGTAGTTCTCGAGGGTGACGGCGCTGTGGAACCCCCGGGGCGTGGCGAGGGAAGCCCCCGGTACCGGGGCGAAGGGCCCGATCGTCCCGTCCGAGTTGAGGGTGGCGCGCTCCATGTCGTACAGGTAGCTCTCGTTGAAGCCGCCGATGAGGTAGAGGTAGCTCCCGACGATGACGCTCGCGTGGTCCGAGCGCGAGGTGAAGAGGCTGGAGCTCGTGAAAGGAGTGAAGCTGCCGAGGGTACCGTCGGCATTGATGAGGGCGCGCTCCACGCTGTTGAGATAGCCGCCGTTGTAGCCGCCGATGACGTAGAGGTAGTTGCCCACCACCGCGCAGGAGTGGCCCGATCGCGCGGTGCTCAGACTGCCCGCCGCGATCAAGTTCCCGGTGGTCCCGTCGGCGTTGATGAGCGCGCGGCTCACGTTGCCGGTGTACGAGGTGGTGCTGCTGCGGCCGCCGAGCACGTAGAGGTAGTTCCCGATGACGATGCTCGCGGGGCCGCCGCGGGAATCCGGGAGGTAGTTGCTGTAGAGGGCGTTCTCGCCCTGGGAGCTGTAGAGCCTGGGGTGGTGCAGGCCGAGCCCATGCCCGATCCGCCTGAACGGCAGGGCGTTGGTGGTCGTGCCGGCCGTCTGGACCGTGAGATCCCCGCCGGTGGCGTTCGCGGGCACCGTCACCTTCGCCCGGTTGGGACCCAGCAGGGTCGCGTCCACGGGGGCACCGACGCCGGGGAAGTTGACCTTGACCGTGGGCCCGAAGAAGCCCTCCAGCGTGAGGACGCTGCCGGTGACGGCGATGCTGGGGTTCAGGTCCGTGAGGACGGGCTTGTAAAAGAAGGTGGTGGCGCTGGTGGCCGATTGCCCCACGACCGAGACGGAGATCGTCCCCGACGTCGAGGCGGGGATCTTGATCTTGAGGCTGGTGGCCGAGGCGAGGGTGACCTCGGCGTCGACCCCGTTCACCTTGACGAGGTTGTACGCCTTGTCGGTGGCGAACCCCGTGCCCGTGACGGTGACGATGTCGCCGGCCCCGCCCACCGTGGGGCTGAAGGAGCCGATAGTGACCGGCACGGTGAAGAGGGGCCCCAGGATGCTGAGGTTCCCCATCTGGATCGCCGTCTGGCCCGAGATGGCGCCCTGGGGGACGGTTGCATTGAACGTGTTCATGGACGCGATGAACGCCGTCGTGGTCGCTCCCCCGTTGAAGCGCACGGTGGCATTCGCGATGAAGTCGCCGCCGCTGAGGGTCACGGCCGTGCCGGCTCCCCCGCTCGAGGGGTTGATGGCGTTGACGACGAGCGCCTGGCTGGGACGGACCCAGGTGCCGTCGAGACTCAGTCCGATCTTGGCCATGGGGTCCTCGTCGTCCGCGAGGCACTGCAGCGCGATGGCCTCGATGGAGGCCGCATCCGTGTGGGAGAGGGTGGCGTCGCCCGCAAAGACCGCGAGATCTCCCTGGGGGATCGTTCCCAGGTAGGGGGTGAAATCCGTGACGCCCTTGAGGGCGCCGCCGATGGCGATCGCGGTCGTCGATGCGGCGACGACGATGCCCGCGTTGGGGGCGGAGTTGCTGAGCGTGACCCAGCCGCCGCGCTGGAATTGCGCAACCGTCCTGACGCGGGCGACGTTGTGGCCCGGCATGTTGTCGCCGAGCCCTTTGACGGCCTCCAGGTAGTAGGTGGCGCTGGGATCGGGCTTGAAACCCGCCGAGAATCTCAAGGAGAAAGCGCCGGCCGTGCCGGTGACGGTGGTGGCGACCGTTTCGTTGGTACCGGTGTGGATCAAGGAGACAGTCGCCTTGATCGCCACTTCCGACAGGGCCGCCAGGGTGTCTCGCTTTGCGGCGAACAGGACCCGACCGTCGAGGTCGGGCACGGTCTCTGGGAGCGCCTCAGGGGTGGGGCCGGGGGCGAGCCCGGTCGCGAAGGACCGCGCGTCATCACCCTTCGTGGGGGCCGAGATCATCGAGGGAAGACGGCAGGCGATCAGGGAGTGCACGAGCACCAGTAGCATCGCGAGGCGTCCGAGAGTTCCGATACGCATGTGGTTTCTCCCGAACGGCATCGCTCATCCCTGGAAGGCAGAGTTCAATTGAAATCCCTCTCAAAGTGGAGCTTTGACGGGGTTCGAGCTCTTAAAATCCAACTGATGATGAACACGATAATGATTATGCCCAAATAGGATCAACTCCTACCTGGGCAATCCCTGACAAATGCTGACAGCTTTGTGGCTTGGCGCTATTCGCAGGAAGGCTTCATATGACCTTCTCGGGCATGGGGATTGGCCTGCAAGGCAGGGCCTGATGCCGAGTTGCAGCCACCTGATTCGTATCGAGAGCAAGCAGTCCCTTGTCGCTTCCCAAGTGAAGCGGCAAGGGACTGCGTGCCACGACGGGCAACCTCAGGCGCGTTGGATGTTGAGCAGCAGGACGCGGCCGTTGCCGCGATCGCTCACGTAGAGCGTGTCGTCGGGGCCGATGGTGAGTCCTTCCGGGCCGTTGAACTCGTCGGGGCCCGCTCCCTTCTTGCCGAAGGCGAGCACGAAGTTCCCCTCGGGATCGAAGACCTGGATCCGGTGGTTGAGGGTGTCGGCGACGAACCAGTTGCCGAAGCGATCGATGGTGATCTCGCGGGGGATGGAGAACTCCCCCGGCCCGTTGCCGCGCCGGCCGACGGTCTTGACCAGCTCGCCGCGCGAGCCGAAGACCTGGATGCAGGAGCTGCCGAAGTCGAGCACCAGGATGTTGCCCTTGTGGTCGAGGGCGAGGCCGCCGGGCGACTGGAGGCCGCGCTCGCGTCCCAACACGCCGATCTGCTTCTCGTTCGAGTCGAAGACGAGCACCCGGTGGTTGTTGGGCTCCGAGAGGAGCAGGTGGCCGTTGGGCGCGATGATCAGGCGGCCGGGCACCGAGGGGTTCTCGCCGTCTTTCTGCTCGCGCTTCCAGACGTGGATCTGTCGGCCGGCGGTGTCCAGCTTGTAGATCCGGTAGTCCATGTCGTCGGTGACGTAGAGGATCCCCTGCGGGCTGATGGCGAGCGCGCGCGGGAAGCGGAAGGTCTCCTGCATCTGCTGCGGGCGGATGACCCGCAAGAAGCGGTGGTTCTCGTCGAAGACCTGGATCCGGCCGTTGTCGGTGTCGGCGACCAGCAGGTGCTTGGACGTGTCGAAGACCACGCCGCGCGGCTGGCGGAACTCGCCCTGGCCCACGCCGGCCTTGCCGAGCGAACCCATGGGGGCGAGGCCCGTCACCTGGCGCAGCACGGCCGCCTGGCGCTCCGGCGTGGGCACCGGGCGAGCGGCGGGCCGAGGCTCCGTGCCGGGCAAGGGGCCAGCGAGCGTGGTCTGGGGCAGGGCCCCCGTGCCGCGCGAGGGCATGACGGGGATCCCCGGGCGCGCCCCGCCCGAGACCGGCGGCATGGCCGGGATCCCGCGCGGGCCGGTCTCGACCGGGGCGGCGGCCTCTTGCGGGCGGTTCGGATTCGGAGCGGTCGGGATGGAGTAGGTGAGCGGCGCGGTGCCCGCACGGCCGCAATTGGCGCACACCCGGGCGCCGCCCGTCATGGGGGCCTGGCAGTGGCGACAGTTGGGGGGCGTGAAGGCCGCAGGCGCGGCGGCTTGATCGACGATCTTGGGGGGAGCGGGCTTCTCGGCCTCGCGCAGGGAGGCCACGAGGGCGTGGCCCATCTCGGCCGCGCGGTTGAAGCGCTCCTCGGGGGTCTTCTTGAGGGCCCGCATCACCACGGCTTCGAGCTTGGGGGGGACCTGGGCGTTGAGCTCGCTCGGCGGGGTGGGCGCCGCGTTCATGATGTTGAGGATCGTCCCGCCCAGGTTGCCCGCGTCGAAGGGGGTCTTGAAGGTGAGCATCTCATAGATGAGCGCTCCCAGCGAGAACAGGTCGCTGCGGCCGTCCACCAGGCGCGAGTCGCAGAGCTGCTCGGGCGAGATGTAGGCGATGGTGCCGAGGGTGGTGCCGGTGGTGGTCATGGAGGGCAGGTCGCTCTTGACCCGCGCCACGCCGAAGTCCGTGAGCTTCACCGTCCCGGTCTCGGCGAGCATGATGTTGTCGGGCTTGATGTCGCGGTGGACGACACCCGCCTGGTGCGCGTAGTCGAGGGCCGCGCAGATCTGGACCGAGATGTCCACCACTTGCTTGATCGAGAAGGTCTTCTTCTGCTCCAGGAAGTCGCCGAGGCTCTTGCCGTCGAGCAGCTCCATGGCCATGTAGTGGCGATCGCCGTCCTGGCCGTAGTCGTAGACCGTGACGATGTTGGGATGGCTCATGCGCGCAGCGGCCATGGCCTCGCGCCGGAAGCGCTCCACGGTGTCCTGTTTCTCGACTTCGGGCAGGGCGTTGGAGAGCAGCAGCTCCTTGACAGCGACCGTGCGCCCGAGCCGGGTGTCGGTCGCCTTGTAGACGACGCCCATCCCGCCTCGGCCGAGTTCGGAGATGATTTCGTAGTTGCCGAGCCGATCCGCCATGGTCTTGGTACTTGGAGGTGCTAGCCGGCGTTGCGGAGCAGGATCACGCTGATGTTGTCCTGCCCGCCCCGCTCGTTGGCCAGGGCCACCAGCCGCTCGCAGGCGACCTGGAGGTCTTGGTGCTCGTTGGCGATGGCGAGCATCTCCTCGTCGGCGACCAGCCCCGAGAGGCCGTCGCTGCACAGCAGGAGGCGATCGCCCGGGTTCCAGGCGACCACGAGGGTGTCGGCCTCGATCTCCATCTGCATGCCGAGGCACTTGGTGATGACGTTGCGGTAGGGGTGGCGCTGGGCCTCCTGCGGGGTGATGGCCCGGGCGCGCAGCAGCTGGGCGACGACCGAGTGGTCCTCGGTGAGCTGCGCGATCGCATCCTGGGTCAGCAGGTAAGCGCGGCTGTCGCCGATGTGGCCCAGGTAGACGGCCTCCTGGCAGGTGACGGCGACGACGGCGGTGGTGCCCATCCCGCGCATGGAGGCGTCCTGCAGCGAGGCGTGGACGATGACGCGGTTGGCCTCCTGGATGGCGTCCTGGATCACCTTGGCCAGGTCGCCGTTGGGGGCCTGGTCGATGGCCTCGCAGGTCAGGAGGTTGCTGATGGTCTCGACGGCGCAAAGGGAAGCCTTTTCGCCCGCCAGATGGCCGCCCATCCCGTCGGCCACCACGTAGAGGCCGCGCTCCGGATCCGCCGCGAGGTAATCCTGGTTGATCTCGCGGACCCGTCCCACGTCGGTGAGCGAGCCGGCAACGAGGCCGGTAGCCCGCTGATAGGTGGCGGGCTTGGGGTCACGGGGCGCCGTGGTTTCTTCGTTTGTCGTCGTCACGAATCTCGCCTTTAGCCGTAGTGGGGACGGGCACGGAGGGCGTTCAGCACCTGATCCTGGGTGGCGAAGCCCCCTTCGAGCAATACCTGGACGAGCGGCACCTGCTGCTCGTATTGGGCTTGGACGGCCTGGGTCAGCTGCTCTTCGGTCAGAACCCCTGCTTCCACCAGTAACATTCCCAGCGGCGGCTGGTTGCTAACGGGCTGAGGTGCAAGGAGCTCCTGCGGGACCTCAAAGCCGTAGCTGGTCTGAAACGGGTCGAAGCTAAAGGCGCTGAAGTCGTCGCTCACGGGCTATGCCTCCTCGCTGGTGCCGTCGTCTTCGCCGTCGGCCTCGGCCTCGGCGACCACCAGGGCAGCACCCACCACCCGGTCGTTCTCATCCATGCGCTGGAGGCGGACCCCCTGGGTCATGCGGCCCAGGCGCGGGACGGTGGCGACCTTCTGGCGGATGACGATGCCGTGGGTGGTGACGATGACGATCTCTTGGTCCTCGTCTGCGAGCATGATGCTGGCGACCTTGCCGTTACGGTTGGCGTTGAGCTTCATGTTGATGATGCCCAGGCCGCCGCGGCCCTGCTGGCGGTACTCGGCGAGGGCGGTGCGCTTGCCGTAGCCGTCGGTCGTGACCGCGAGCAGGTCGCCCACATCCTTGCCGAGGGTCATGCCGATGACCGCGTCGCCCTCGCGCATGGTGATGGCGCGGACGCCGCGCGCGGTGCGACCCAAGGGGCGCAGCTCTTCCTTCTCGGCGAAGTGGATGGCCATGCCTTCCTGGGTGCCGATGATGATCGACTGGTCGCCGTCGGTGCGGCAGACCCAGCCGAGGCTGTCGCCGTCGTCCAGGGCGATGGCGATGATGCCCGAGCGCCGGATGCTCGAGAAGGCCGTGAGGTCGGTCTTCTTGATGACGCCGCCGCGGGTCAGCATGACCAGGTAATCGCCCTCGGTGAACTCGGGGATGGGCACCACCGCGGTGACCGTCTCGTCGGCACCCAGGGGCAGCAGGTTGACGATGTTGGTGCCCTTGGCCTGACGGCTCGCCTCGGGGATCTCGTAGGCCTTGAGGCTGTAGGCGATACCGCGGTTCGAGAAGAAGACGACGTTGCCGTGGGCGTTGGTGACGAAGAAGTGGCGGATGAAGTCGCCCTCGCGGGTCTGCATGCCCGCGATCCCGCGACCGCCGCGACGCTGCTTCTCGAAGGTGTCGGTGGGCAGGCGCTTGATGTAGCCCTGGTCCGTGATGAAGATGGCCATGGGCTCGTTGGGGATGAGATCTTCCTGACGGATCTCGCCGGGGTCGTGCTGCAGCTTGCTGCGGCGCTCGTCGCCGTAGCGCTCCTTGACCGCCAAAAGCTCGGTCTTGATGATCCCCATGACCTTGGCACGGTCGGCCAGGATCCCGCGGAGCTCTTCGAGGGTCGCGAGCAGGTCGCGGTTCTCGTTCTCGAGCTTGTTGGACTCGAGAGCCGTCAGGCGGCGCAGCTGCATCTCGAGGATGGCGTTGGCCTGGATCTCGCTGAGGTGGAAGGAGGTCATCAGGCCGGTGCGGGCGGCCTCGGTGTTGGCGGCGCCGCGGATCAAGGAGACGATCGCGTCGATGTTGCGCTGAGCGACCAGCAGGCCTTCCACGATGTGGAGGCGGGCCTCGGCCTTCTTCTTCTGGTATTCGGTGCGGCGGGTGACGACCTCGGCGCGGTGGTCGAGGTAGTGGCCCAGGATCTCGTGCAGGCGCAGGATCTTGGGCTGGCCGTTGACCAGGGCGAGCATGATGACGCCGAAGGTGGTCTGGAGCTGGGTCTGCTTGTAGAGGTGGTTGAGCACCACCTGGGGGTTGGCGTCGCGCTTGAGCTCGATGACCACGCGGATGCCGTGGCGATCGCTCTCGTTACGCAGATCCGAGATGCCGTCGAGCTTCTTGTCCTTGACCAGGTCGGCGATCTTCTCGATGAGGGGATCGGGGCCCACTTGGTAGGGCAGCTCGGTGATGATGATCGCGTGCTTGTTGTTCTTGATCTGCTCGATCTCGGCGACCGCGCGCAGGGTGATGGAGCCGCGGCCGGTGGTGTAGGCCTCGTGGATGCCCTTCTCGCCCAGGATGATGGCGCCGGTCGGGAAGTCGGGGCCCTTGACGTACTGGATCAGGTCGCCCGAGGTGAGGCTGGGCTCTTCGATCATGGCGACCAGGCCGTTGACGACCTCGCTCAGGTTGTGGGGCGGGATGTTGGTGGCCATGCCGACCGCGATACCAGCCGAGCCGTTGACCAGCAGGTTGGGGATGCGCGAGGGCAGGACGACGGGCTCCTCGGTGGTGCCGTCGTAGTTGGCGTTGAAGTTGACCGTCTCGGAGTCGATGTCGGAGAGCATCTCGCTCGAGATGCGGCTGAGGCGGGCCTCGGTGTAGCGGTAGGCCGCCGCCGGGTCGCCGTCGACCGAGCCGAAGTTGCCGTGGCCGTCGATCAGCATGTAGCGCAGCGAGAAGTCCTGCGCCAGGCGGACCATCGCGTCGTAGACCGAGGCGTCGCCGTGGGGGTGGTACTTACCGAGCACGTCGCCGACCACGGTCGCGGACTTGCGGTGCTTGCGCTCGTGGGTCAGGTTGTTCTCGTGCATTGAGAACAGGATGCGGCGGTGCACTGGCTTGAGGCCGTCGCGGACGTCCGGGAGCGCGCGCCCGACAATGACGCTCATGGCGTAGTCGAGGTAAGACTCCTTGAGCTCCTCGCGCAACGAGCGCGGGATGATCCGTGCGGGGGTTTGCGGGGTATCGGACACGAAGGCCTCCATCCAGGGACGATCGAAATATGGCCGGAAAGACCATCATTGTACCATGGATGGGCGGTCGTTAGGGGCGGGCCACGCCCCTGGGCGCCGTCCGCCGCCGTCGAACGGGGCGGGGCCGCGTTGCAAGCGATCTTTTTTTGCTTAACCCGTTGACAATGGTCGTTAGCCTTTGGTATTAATAGTTTCACGGACGGCGCACTGCCTCGCTGAGGCGCGGTTCCGCTACGTACCCGGTTCGTTCAATGGTAGGACAGCAGTTTCTGGCACTGCTTATCGAGGTTCGAATCCTTGACCGGGTGCCTACACCGCCCCTCTGGCCGATGGCCCGGGGGGCGGTTTCTTTGCGGGGGTGGCAGTCATGGACAACCTGATCCTGCTCGGCTTCATGGGGGCGGGCAAGTCCACCGTCGGCGCGATCGTCGCCGATCGCCTCGGGTGGGACTTCGTGGACGTGGACGAGGTGATTTCGCGCGAGGCGGGTCGCTCCATCGGGGAGATCTTCGAGACCGAGGGTGAATATGGCTTCCGCCTGCGCGAGAAGGAAGTCCTCGCCCGGGTCTGCACCGGCAAGCGCCAGGTGATCGCCCCCGGTGGCGGGGCGGTGCTCGATCCCGACAATGTACGCCTGATGGCGGCCTCCGGCACCGTGGTGGTGCTCCATGCCCCGCCCGAGAAGCTGTGGCGCCGGGTCCAGGAGACGGATCGGCCCCTCGCCTTGGAGCGCGAGGGCTTCATGCGGCGCTACCGCGAGCGGGAGCCCCGCTACGCGGCCTTTCCTATCCGCGTCTCGACCTCATTCGGTCACCCGGGCCTTGCGGCCGACACCATCCTTTCGCGCTGCTTCGGCACCTCGGCCCAGGTGAAGGTGCCGCTCGGTTCGCGTTCCTACGACATCGTCATCGCCCCCAACGCCCTGGCGAATCTCGGCGAGCGGATGGCGGAAGTCCTCAAGCCGGGCCCTTGCCTGGTGGTGACCAACCCGACGGTGCAGCGTCTCTACGGCGAGGCGGCGAAGCGCTCGCTGGAGCATGCGGGCTGGGCGCCGATCTTCGGGGTGGTGCCCGATTCCGAGGGGGCCAAGTCCCTGAAGGAAGCCGAGCGCCTCTACGACCTGGCCATCGAGCGGCGTCTGGAGCGCCAGAGCCCCGTGGTGGCTCTGGGTGGCGGGGTGGTCGGGGATCTGGCGGGCTTCGTGGCGGCCACCTACCAGCGTGGGGTGCCCTTCGTGCAGGTGCCGACGACGCTGCTCGCCCAGATCGATTCCTCGGTGGGCGGCAAGGTCGCCGTCAACCATCCGCGCGGCAAGAACCTCATCGGGGCTTTTCATCAGCCCTCGCTGGTGGTGGCGGATCCCCTGGTGCTGCACAGCCTGAGCGATCGCGAGTGGCGCGGCGGGCTCGCCGAGCTGGTCAAGTACGGGGTCATCCTCGATGCGGCCTTCTTCGACAAGCTCACGGCCGACCTGCCGCTCTTGCAGGAGCGGGCGCTCTCGGCCCTGGTGCCTGCGATCGCGCGGGCCTGCGAGCTCAAGGCCCAGGTGGTGGCGGAGGACGAGCGCGAGGGCGGCCAGCGGGCCATCCTCAACTTCGGCCATACGGTAGGCCATGCCATCGAGGCGGTGACGCGCTACCGTACCTACCTGCATGGGGAGGCGGTCGCCATGGGCATGGTCGCCGCCGGGGCGATCGCCCGGGAGCTTGGCATGTGGGCGGCTGCGGAGCACGAGCGCCTGGTGACCTGGCTCCAGGAAGCCGGCTTGCCGACCGAAATCAAGGGCTTGTCGGCGCGTGCCCTGCTCGAAGCCATGGCCCACGACAAGAAGGTCCAGGACGGCAAGCTGCGCTTCGTGCTGCCCGAGACCATCGGGCGCGTGCGCGTTCGTTCGGACGTGCCCAACGAACTGGTCGAGAAGGTCCTGCGCGAGCTGGGCGCGAACTAGACCCCCATCACGCCGACTCCCCCGGTTCCACAACGGAAGCGGGGGCGTCGGCACGGATGACCGGAACTACTCGTTTGCATCCTTGGCTGCCCGGCTGCGGCGCCCGATGGTGGAGTAGTAGTCCACGCCTCGGGTCTGCTTGAGGGTCTGACCGCCCTTGCGGCCGATCTCGGCGTAGTGTGCCTCGCCGTGGCGCTGGTAGGTGGAGGATCCACCCTTGCGGCCGATCTGCGCGAAGAACTCGCTGCCGCGCTCCGCCTTGACGGCCAGCCCGCCGCGGCGACCGGCTTCGACCTGACGGGGATCGCCCTTCTTGGGACCCGGTTTCTTGCCTGCCATTGGTGTACCTCCTTCGATCAGGGTAGGTGGGGTGGCCTCGCTCGGCCCTTACACTCTATTGACAGTCAGATTAGCCGAATTGTTCCAGCCAAGTTGGCGTTTTTTCTTTTGCTTGCGTTAAGGAGATATGTCGCTTGCCTACTTGGGCTCGAAATCCTTGTGGCCGAGGGGCGCTGCGGCTACCATGAGCGGGCTGACACACGTGATGCGAGGAAGAGGAATGGACGAATTGACGCACTTCGACGCCCAGGGGCGTGCCCGGATGGTGGACGTGGGAGACAAGGCCCCGACCGAGCGCGTGGCGGTGGCCGCGGGGGCCATCCGGATGGAGGACGAGACCCTCGATCGCATTTGCCAGGGCACCATGACCAAGGGTGACGTGCTCGGGATCGCGCGGGTGGCGGCCATCATGGGGACCAAGCGCACCGCGGACCTGATTCCCATGTGCCATCCCCTCATGCTCTCGGGAGTGCAGGTTGAGTTGACCCCCGCGCGAAACCCCGCCCGGGTGGAGATCCGGGTGAGGGTACGGGTCGAGGGTCGCACGGGCGTCGAGATGGAGGCGCTGACCGGGGTGATGACGGCCGCGCTGACCATCTACGACATGTGCAAGGCGATTGATCGCGGCATGACGATCGACGAGGTTCGTCTGCTCTCCAAGTCGGGCGGGCGTAGCGGGGAGTGGGTCCGGGACTAGCTGCCTAGCAAGAGGGCGTCGAAGGCTTCGCCTGCCCGTGCGCCGTCGCGCTCGGCCGGGACGATGATGAGGGCGTTGGCCATGGCCATGGAAGTCATCATCCCCGAGCTCTGCGAGCCGGTCAGCGCGGCGCGGTAGCCCTCGGGCCCCTCTTCGACGACGGCGCGCAGGAAGGACGTCTTGCCGAGCGGCTTGCGGATGTCCTCGGTGAGGATCGCCCGCACGTGCCGCCGATCCACCTGGCGGTGTCCCATCATCTTCAAGAGGGCCGGGCGCACGTAGTGCTCGAAGCACACCATGGTCGAAGCGGGATTGCCCGGCAGGCCGAAGACCGGCTTGCCCGAAAGGGTCGCGTAGGTCAGCGGCTTACCCGGTTGCTGAGCGACCCGGTCGAAGTGGATGGTCCCCAGCTCGGCGAGGGCCTCCGAGACGTGGTCGAAGCGCCCCATGGAGACCCCGCCCGAGGTGATGACCACGTCGCATTCGAGCGCTTCATGGATGAGGCGGCGGGTTTCCTCTCGATCGTCGCGGGCGACCCCGCAGGGGACCGGAATCGCCCCGGCTTCCAGGACCATGCCGGCGATGGCGTAGGCGTTGCTCGCGTAGATCTGGCCGGGGCCCAGAGGCTCGCCGGGCTGCACCAACTCGTCGCCCGTGGTGAGAATGGCGACGCGGGGTGGCCGGTGGGTCTGCACTTGTGCGCGCCCGACGCCCGCCAGCAGCCCGACGCGCGCGGCGTTGAGAGGAGTTCCCGCTTCGAGGACGCAGGCCCCTTGGGCGAGGTCCTCGCCCGCGCGGCGCACGCTCTGCCCGAGGGCGCAGGGGCCGGTGAAGCGGACGCGGCCGTCTTCCTCGCGGGTTTCTTCGACCATGACGACCGAGTCAGCCCCCGGCGGCAGGATGGCGCCCGTCATGATGCGGCAGGCTTCGCCAGGGCCGACGGTCGGGGGCTCGCCGCAGCCCGCTGCGACCTCGCCAATGACCGGTAGCCAGACGGGGGCGTCTTTCGAGGCCTGAGCCAGGTCGTGCGCGCGGACCGCATAGCCGTCCATGGAGGAGTTGTCGAAGGGCGGGTGCGACACGGGCGAGTGGACGGTCTCGGCGAGGACCCGGCCTAAGGCCGAGAGCAGCGGAGTCGCTTCCGGCTGGGTCGGCTGGATGGTGCTCAGAATCAAACGGCGTGCGTCTTCGACCGGGATCATGGCGTCTCCTTTGAGCAGAAGCTGCAGGCGCTCGCTGCGACCGTGCCTGCGTGTATGATAGCAACATTGGCCGCTTTCGCGTGCTTGTCATCCCAGCCGATCGAGGAGACTTCGCCCGTGCATCCCAGCGATGAGGCCCCGACCTCCGAAGTGTTGAGCCTCGCGGAGCAGGAGCGCTACAGCCGTCACCTGGCCCTGCCCGAGGTCGGCGTCTCGGGGCAACAGCGTCTCAAGGGCGCCAAGGTCGCCGTGGTCGGCGTTGGAGGGCTAGGAACGCCGCTTGCGGCTTATCTCGCGGCCGCGGGGGTCGGAACGATCGGGCTGGTGGACTTCGATGAGGTCTCGCTCTCGAACTTGCAGCGCCAGATCCTCTTCGACACCGAGGACGTGGGGCGCCCCAAGGTCTGGCAGGCCAAGGCCCGCCTCGAGGCGATGAACCCTCACGTTCGGGTGGTGGGCCATGAAGCTCCTTTGAACGCGACAAACGCCCTTGCGATCCTTGGGGGCTACGATCTGGTCGCGGACGCCACGGACAACTTCGCCGTTCGCTATTTGCTGAACGACGCCTGCCATCAACTCGGCAGGCCCCTCGTTCAGGCGAGCCTCTACCGCTTCGAGGGACAGCTGACGGTCTTTTCGCCCGAGGGGCCGTGTTATCGCTGCCTCTACCCGGAACCACCGAGCATGCCGCCGCGTTGCTCGGATGCCGGGGTGCTCGGCGCGCTGCCCGGCATCCTGGGGGCTTTGCAGGCAAACGAAGTCTTGAAGTTGATCCTCAAGATCGGCTCGCCGCTCATCGGGCGGCTGTTGCTGGTGGATGCGTTGGGAACGCGCTTTTCCGAAATCGCCGTGCCCAAGGATCCCGCCTGCGCCCTGTGCGGCGAGCATCCCATCCTCACCGCGCTGGTGGATCAGGGCGCGATCGCCTGTGAGGCTTCTGACGACGCGATCTCAGCGCGCGAGCTTCTGGCGCTCGGCGAAGAACCGCTCGTCATCGACGTGCGGGATGGCGTCGAGGCTCTATCCCCCGTGCCGGGGGCGATGCACGTGCCTTACCCGCGCTTGAGCGACGTGCTGCCTGAGTTACCGCGCGATCGCAAGGTGGTCGTGTATTGCCTGAGCGGCGATCTCAGCCGGCATGCGGTCGCGCTCTTGAGAGGGGCGGGGTGTGCGCAGGCCCGGAGCCTCGAGGGCGGCTTGCTCGCCTATCACCGCGAAATGAGCTTGCGCGAGGCGTTCCTCAACGGCTGAGGAGTTCGAGTGCTTGCTCGTAATCCTCGGGGCGATTGAGGTTCCAGAAGCTGCGCAACTCGGGGTCGTGCTGCCGCAACGCCTCAGGGCCTATCTCGCGGTGGTTCACGTCGTCGATCAGACCGCAGACCCGGCAGTCTCCCGCGCCCAGCCGCTCGCGCAGCACCGGCAGCAGACGCCGCGAGTAGATTGCAAGCAACGGTTCTCGGAAGCGCGGCGTGCGAGGCGCGATGACGTCGGCATCGTCCGGCTCATTCGCGAGGGCGCGCAGCAGCTCTGGCTGGAGAAAGGGCATGTCACAGGCCACCAGCAGGACTCGATCCGCGTCGATGGCTTCGAAGGCGCTCGCCAGACCTTCCAGAGGGCCGTTGCCGGGGAAGCGATCGCTGATGCAGAAGGCGCCGGGCACCGGGAAGTCGGGCTGGTTCGTGACGACCACGACTTGGGGGAACACCTCCGCGAGCGTCCGATAGACGCGAGCGGCCAGGGGCTCGCTTCCGAAGGGAAGGCGTGCCTTGTCCTGCCCCATGCGCTGGCTCTTGCCCCCCGCAAGCAACACGGCCGCTTCGATCATGACGTCCTCCTGTCCTGCCGGATTTCTGACTACTTCTGCCCATGGTAAGCGGTGGCGGCTGCTTGGCAAGATGCTACTTGATTGTAAAACGGTGGGGCGACACGCTATGATCCGAGCAAGGAGGCTGCCATGCGTTTGACCATCCGGCTCTTTGCCATGCTGCGAGAGGCCCACGGGGCCGACCACGTCGTGCTGGACCTGAACGAAGGGGATTCGATTGGGGCTGTGCGCGAGGCGATCGCCCGCACATACCCCGCTCTCGCTCCCCATTTGCCCAGCGTGCGCGTCTCGGCTTCCTTACGCTTCGTGACTGACGCTTACGTGCCTGCTGCGGGCGAGGAGCTCGCGCTCATCCCCCCCGTCAGCGGAGGTTGAACCACTCATGATCCAGGTGACGTCTGAGCCCATCGACGTGGCGGCCCTCGAACGCCTTCTCGCGCATCCCGCAGCGGGCGGGATCGTCACGTTCTCGGGCGTGGTGCGCGATCACAACGTGGGGCGCGAGGTCCTCTTCCTCGAATACGAGGCCTACGCCGAGATGGCCGAAGCGCAACTCGCCGATATCCATCGCCGCCTCACCGAGCGCTGGGACACCAAGCGCGTGGTCATGGTCCATCGCACGGGCCGCCTCGCCATCGGCGATGTGGCTGTCTTCGTCGGGGTCGCGACCGCCCACCGGGCCGAGGCCTTCGAGGCGTGCCGTTTTGGGATCGATACCATCAAGCACGAGCTGCCCATCTGGAAGAAGGAGCACTTCGTGGGCGGCGAGGTCTGGGTGGAAGGCTGCGCTGGATGAAGCGGCTCCTGGGCGTTCTGTTGCTTGGCCTCTTCCCTGCGGCGCCGGTGTTCGCCGCCGAGCTCACCGTCGCGGCCGCTCCGAGCTCCCGCGAGGCTCTCGAAGAGCTGGCCGCCACCTTTCAGCAGGACACCGGTCATCAGGTGAAGTTCGTCTTCGCCTCTTCCGGCAAGCTCTTCATCCAACTGCGCAACGGCTCGCCCTGTGATCTCTTCTTCTCGGCGGATGACGTCTACCCTGCGAGGCTGCACGCCGAAGGGCTCGCCGAGAAGCCGCGCCGCTACGCGCAGGGCCGGTTGGTCCTGTGGGCGAGCAAGGCTTCGGGCTTCGCCGTCGAGCGGGGCCTTGACCTGCTCGGGGATGCGAAGGTGCGCAAGGTCGCGATCGCGAACCCGAAGCTCGCCCCCTATGGCCGCGCGGCCGAAGAGGCCCTGAAGGCGAACGGGACGTATCAGGCGCTCGCCTCGAAGCTCGTGCTGGGCGAGAACGTCTCCCAGGCCGCGCATTTCACCGCCTCGGGTGCGGCCGATCTCGGGGTCCTGCCGCTGTCGCTCGCGCTGACCCCGGAGCTTTCCCAGAAGGGTCGCTACGTGTTGGTTCCCGCCTCGCTGCATACGGCGATCGCAGCGGATGCAGCCGTGATGACGGCCGCCCCGGACAAGGCCCTCGCGCGCCAGTTCCTGGCGTTTGCGACCAGTGAGCGCGCTCGGCCGGTCTGGCAGCGCAACGGCCTCGCTGCTAAGTGATGGGGGAGTTCGCCCTTACCCTCAAGCTCGCGGTCCTGACCACCGGCATCCTGTTGATCGTGGGGACCCCGATCGCCTACGCGCTGGCATTCGCCCGCGGGCGCTGGAAGCCGCTGCTCGAAGCGACGGTCCTCTTGCCCCTCGTGTTGCCGCCGACGGTCCTGGGCTTCTACCTACTCGTGGGCATGGCCAAGCTCGGTCCCTGGTGGGAAGCGATCTTTCGCCAGCGCCTCGCCTTCTCCTTCACGGGATTGCTCCTCGCCTCGGTTTGCTTCAGCTTGCCTTTCGCGGTGCAGCCGCTGCAAGCGGCATTTCGTGGAGTCGATGCACGCTTGATCGAAGCCTCGCACACGCTTGGGGCTTCTCGCTGGCGCACCTTCTGGCGAGTCGTACTGCCTGCCTCGCGTGCCGGGGTGGCCTCGGCGGCGCTGCTCTCCTTTGCGCACACCATGGGGGAGTTCGGGGTGGTCCTGATGGTGGGCGGCAACATTCCCGGTCAGACCCGGACGGTCTCGATCGCGCTTTACGACATGGTGGAGGCGATGGAGTACGCTCAGGCGAGCCGCCTCGCGCTGCTGTTGGTTGTCTTCTCCTACCTCGTCCTCTTCTTGCTCTCGCGCCTCAACCGGAAAGGAGCCGCCACGTGGACGCCCTCCTGACGGCGGCTTTCACCAAGGCTTATCCCGGTTTCGAGCTGGCCTTCGACCTTTCGCTCGCACCCGGGATCACCGCTCTGATGGGCCCGTCTGGGTCGGGCAAGACCACGGCGATTCGTTGCCTTGCAGGCCTCGTGCGTCCCGAGACGGGGCTGGTTCGCTGGGGCGAGGAGTGCTGGCAGGATTCGGCGCAAGGGAGCTTCCTGAGCGTTCAACAGCGGCGAATTGGCTTCGTCTTCAAGGAGTTCGCCCTGTTCCCCCACATGACGGTGTGGGAGAACGTGCGCTATGGCGCGAAGCGCGATGCCTGGGCCAAGGAGTTGCTGGAGCTGCTTGCAATCGATGCGCTGCGCGATCGCCGTCCGCCCCAGCTCTCGGCGGGGCAGCAGCAGCGGGTTGCGATCGCCCGGGCGATCGCAAGCGAGCCGCGCCTGCTCTTGATGGACGAGCCTTTCTCGTCGCTGGATCCGCCCCTCAAGCGCCACTTGCTCGCGGAGTTCGCAAGCTTGGTGCGAAGGATTGGTCTTCCGACCCTCGTCGTCACGCATGCCCTGGATGAGGCGAGCGTACTGGCCGATGACTTGGTCGTCATGGCTGCGGGTCGCGTGCTTCAGAAGGCCCCCGTGCGCGAGGTCATGACCACTCCCAGCAGCCCCGAGGTTGCGCGTCTGGTCGGGATCCGCAACTGCTTCGAGGCGTCTGCCGATGTGGCCGCCTGGTGCGTCCGGGCCGATCGCATCGTGCTGGCGAACCCCGCCGACGAAGGCGCGATCCGGCTGATGGTGAAAGAAGCCGTGCTCGAAGAAGGGGGCCTGCGCATCCTGGGGACGGGCGGAGTATTCGAGGCCCTGGAAGTTCGGCTGCCGCTCTCGGCCTGCGAGGGACGCGCGATTGGACCCGGCGCGTCGCTCGACTTGCGCATTCCGCCCGAGGCGGTGCACCGCTTCGAAGGGATGCGCTGATTGACGGGCGTCGGGCCCATCCGCTTGAATGGTTCAATTACCTTGATTTCATGGAGGTGTAGCGTCGATGGAGCGGCTCGTTGATTCCTACCAGCGAACGATCACCTACCTCAGGCTCTCGCTGACTGACCGCTGCAACCTGCGCTGCCAGTACTGCATGCCGCCGGAAGGCCTCGACTGGATTCCTGCGGACAACCTGATGCAGGACGACGAGATCGTGACGATCCTGCGCGACGTGTTTCTGCCCCTGGGGGTGACCAAGGTGCGTCTGACGGGGGGCGAACCCACGCTGCGCAAGGGACTTCCTGCACTGGTGGAACGGATCGCGGCCCTGCCCGGCCTGACGGACCTGTCCATGACGACCAACGGCATCTTCCTGTCGAAGCTCGCCGGGCCCCTCGCGCAAGCCGGTCTGAAGCGCATCAACATCAGCGTGGATAGCCTCGACCCCGAGCGCTTCGGTTCGATCACCCGAGGGGGGGATCTCTCCAAGGTCCTCAAGGGAATCGAGGCCTCGCTGGCGGCTGGGCTTTCGCCCGTCAAGCTGAATGCGGTCCTCATCCCCGGCACCAACGACGACGAGGTCCTGGCCTTCGCTGCCTTGACCCGAGAGATGCCGGTCCACGTGCGCTTCATCGAGATGATGCAGGTGGGCGATCGCAGCTTCTTCGAGGAGAAGGGCTTCGTGCCCATCCAGGCGATGATCGACCAGATTCGCGATCGCTACGGCATCGAGGCCTCGGATGCCGCCGTCGAGGGCAACGGGCCCGCCAAGGTGATGCGCATCCCGGGGGCCGCTGGGACCCTCGGCTTCATCAGCCCCATGAGCCAGAACTTCTGCCACGCTTGCAACCGACTGCGCCTGACGGCGGACGGTCAGATCAAGGCTTGCCTGATGCGGCCGCAAGAGCAGGATCTCCTGGGCCAGCTGCGGGCCGGGACCGACCCGGCAATCCTGCGCGAGACGGTGAGAAACGCGCTCGGGATCAAGCCCCTGCACCATGAGTGGGGGGCCGATGAGCCCATTCTTCGCACGATGTCGCGGATTGGCGGTTGATAAGGGGCTGAATCAGCTGCCAACGATGAAGGTGGGAGCGGTGCTCACATCGAGCGCGAGCTGACCCTTCTCGATTTTTGCTTCGAGCTTGGTACCGGTCTTGTCGAATACCTGGGCCTGAGCGAGGGGCAGGGTGAGTCGGGCGCTTCCATCGCTTGCCCACACCACGTAGAGGGGCTTGTTGTCCTTGCGTCGGAACTGGTAGCCCTGCACGCCAGTCGCCTTGACCTCGGAGATGGGGGCAGCATCGCTCAGTTGGCTTGCCGCGAACTTGTAGGCGTCGTAGCCCAGGGTCTTCTTGGAGAGCGTGGCCTTGTCGATCAAGCCGATGTTGTTGAAGCCCGGGTTGGCGAAGACCGACCATTGCACCGTCTCGATGTCGCCCTGTGCGGCGGCCGTGGCGAAGAGCTTGCCCACGTAGCTTGCTTGTTCCGAGGGATTGTCGGCCGAAAAGCCCGTCTCGGAGCACCCGAAGGTCTTGCCCGTGATGCCCTTGGCCTGCAATACCTGCTTCATTGCCCGGTAGCGCCCCAGAAAGCCCCAGTCGGAGGTCAGGACTCCGTTCGACGTGCGCTTGTCCGAGCCATAGGCGTGGAAGTCGACCACGTCGAAGTACGCTGCGCCCCCTCGGTCGATGATCCCGGCCAGGTACTTCTCGTAGCCGAGGCCCCCCAGGGTGATCTTGGCGGCCGGATCGATCCCCTTCACGATGACGTGGCTGACCTTCAGGAGCCGGACGTAGTCCTCGACGGAGCCCGTCCAGTAGCGGTTGCTGCCGTTCGAGGACGTGCCGGCCGTGAGGTCTCCGGATGGGAAGTCCGGCTCGTTCCAGACTTGCCAGTAATGGATTTTGCCCTTGAATCGCGAGACCATGTCGAACATGTACGCGGCGTAGTAGTTGTTGAGGTTAGGCTTCGCGCCGGGTTTGTAGACGTCGGTGCCGTCGGCGAAGATGGGCGCGCCGAGCCCCAACGGCACGGTGTAACGACCGAGCGACGCCTCGTCCCAGCCGGTCTTGGAGGCGTACGCAGGGTCGGATGACGCCCAATCGGGGGTATCGGTCACCATGGCCTGCACCTTGACGCCCATCTGGGCGAAGGTGGCCGCCTTCTGGTCGAAGTAATCCATCCAGGAGACGTACTGGTGCTTGCCGACCTCGATGTTTCGCCAGTTCCAGCCTTCGCGGATGGTGGTCATGCCCAGGTCCCGCATGAGGGCGTAGCCCGCCGTGTGCGTGTTGTCGCTGCCGCGCGGCACGCTCTCGTTTCCGAACAGGGTTCCAGCGAACCCGGCATGTTCGCCCACGCTTCCGGGGCCGCCAATTGTCGGAACGGTTCCGCCGTCGTGGCCGGCGGCGGGACCGGCGCTTCCCCCGAGGAAGGGAAGAGCATTCAGGCCGCTGCTTCCGCAAGCGACGTTGAGCCCCGAGCCGAGGATCATCAGAGCGAGAAAGCGGATTCGGCGTTTCAAACAAGGGTCTCCTGTTGTTAGGCAAGGCCAGTCGTCCTACCATTCCCGCCAGGAGTTGATGAAAGAGGGATTGCTTCCCTATTGCGTTGCCGCTAATTCAAGGCTGCGCGCAGTTTTTCGAAATGAACGCCACGATCGATGCTGCTGAGTCTCTTGCTTGACCTGTGCGGGAAGGGCTCGTTTGACAGCCTGTGTGCAACTCCGATACCTTTAGAATCGGTGGGGTGTAGGCATGCGGTCTGTTGCCTCGTGGCCTCCCCCAATGTGGTGCTGCTTGACGAGGAGTGGTGCATGTTCTACCAACCAAAGACGGTTGAGGAGGCGCTCGCAATCAAGGCTGAATTGGGCCTTGGCGCGCGCTTCGTGGCAGGCGGGACCGATGTGGTGGTCCAGATGAAGAAGGGGCGCCTCTCGCTTGAACGCGTGATCGACCTGAGCCGCCTGGGTGATCTAACCGAGGCCCGCCTCGAAGACGACGTGTGCTACGTCGGCGCTCTCTGCGCCCACCGCACCCTCGAAACCTGGCCCATCCCGGTGCTCGCTGATGCGGCCCGCCAGGTGGGCGGCCCGCAGATTCGCAACCGAGGGACCGTGGGCGGCAATGTCGGCACCGCAAGCCCCGCAGGCGACGTCTCGGTTGCGCTGCTCGCCTTGGACGCGTCGATCGACCTGATGAGCGTGCGCGGCACCCGGACCCTGCCGTTGCGCGAGTTTTTCGTCGGCGTCGGCAAGACGGCCATCGAGCCGGATGAGTTGATCGTCGGCTTCCGCTTCCGCCGCCCCAAGGCGAGCGGCTTCTACAAGAACGGCAAGCGTAACTCGGTCGCCATCTCGGTGGTTTGCGCCGGGGCCTCCGTGTGGGAAGACGGCTCGGTCGCCATCGCCCTGGGCTCGGTCGCCCCCACGCCCCTGCGCCTGACGGGCACCGAGGCGTTCCTGCGCGAGCGCGGCCTCGGCGCCGAGGCGATCGCCGAAGCCGCCCGCCTTGCGACCGAAGAGGTCCGTCCCATCACCGACCATCGCGCTTCGGCCGACTATCGCCGGGCGGTCTCGGGGATCGCCGTCAGCCGCTTGCTCACCCAGCTTCAGGGAGGTGCCCATGTCGCTCTCGTCTAACCCGTCCGTTCCCGCGAGCCTGGGCGACGACCAGGCGACGTACCCCTTGAGCTTCACGCTCAACGGCAAGCCGACCGAGGCCCAGGTCCACCCGCTTTCGACCCTGCTCGAAGTGGTGCGCGAGGACCTTCGCTACACCGGCACCAAGGGCGCCTGCCACGAGGGCGAGTGCGGCTCCTGCACGGTCCTGGTGGACGGTGTGCCCATGAATTCGTGCCTGATCCTGGCGCCTCAGGCCCAGGGCGCCGAGATCGTGACGGTCGAGGGCCTTGCCGACGGCGAGACGCTGGATCGGGTCCAGGAGGCCTTCCTCGCGTGCGGCGCGGTCCAGTGCGGCTACTGCACCCCGGGCCTGCTCATCTCGGCCAAGGCCTTCCTCGAAAAGTGTCCGGATCCCACCCCCGAAGAGGTTCGCAAGGGGATGGAGGGTAATATCTGCCGCTGCACGGGCTACATGAAGGTCGTGGATGCGGTGGTGCAGGCCGCCAAGTCGAGCAAGGGAGGCTGCCATGCTGAGTAACACCATGGGGCCGGTGGGCACCAGCGTCCGCCGCAACGACGCCCAGGGCAAGGTGACGGGTGAGACCCAGTACGGCGGGGACCTCGCGGGCCCCGACGCCCTGCACGTGGCGGTCCTGCGCAGCGAGCACGCTCACGCCGAGATCCTGGGCATCGATACGACTGCTGCCGAGGCCCTGCCCGGGGTGGTCGCGGTCTACACCGCCAAGGACGTGCCCGGCACCAACACCCACGGCCTGATCACCCGCGATCAGGAGCTGATCGCAAGCCGCTTCGTCCGCTACACCGGCGACGCGGTGGCCGTGGTGGTCGCCGAGACCGCCAAGATCGCTCACCGCGCTCTCAAGCTGATCAAGGTCGACTTCAAGCCCCTGCCCGGCGTCTTCTCGATCGACGAAGCGCTCGCCGAGGGCGCCCCCAAGGTCCACCCGGGTGGCAACGTGATGGCCCGCCAGCCCATCCGTCGCGGCGACGCCAAGTCGGCCATGGCGAGCGCTCATGTCACGGTTGAGGCCACCTACGAGACCCAGGCCGTCGATCACGCCTTCCTCGACATCGAGGCCGGCATGGCCTTCATGGACGGCGACGTCCTCACCATCCACGCCTCGGGTCAGTGGGTCCACGAGGAGCAGCGCCTGCTTGCGATCGCCCTCGGCCTGCCCCTCGAGAAGGTTCGCTGCGTGCAGCCTGCGACCGGCGGCGCCTTCGGCGGTCGCGAGGACCTGGGCATCCAGCTCTACCTGGCGCTCGCCGCCCTCAAGACCGGCCGCGTGGTGCGCCAGGATTACGACCGTGCCGAGTCCATGACCGCACGCCACAAGCGCCATCCCCTGCGCATCCACTACAAGCTGGGCGCGGACAAGGACGGTAACCTGGTCGCGGCCGACGTCACGGTCTATACCGAGAAGGGCGCTTACGCCTCGACCGGCATCGCCGTCATGCGTAAGTCCGCAAGCCACGCGACCGGCCCCTATCGCGTGCCCAACATCAACGTGGACGTGATCGGCGTCTTCACCAACCACAACCCCAACGGCGCCATGCGCGGCTTTGGCGCGGCCCAGATGGCCGTCGCCTACGAGGGGGCCATCGACCTCTTGGCTGACAAGCTCGGCATGGACCGCCTCGAGATCCGCCGCAAGAACCTCGTCCGCAACGGCGACATGGTCACGACCACCCAGATCGTGCCGGTGGCGACCGCCGTCGAGTGCATGGAGGAGGCCCAGCGCCGTATCGGCTGGGAGAACCGCAACTACGAGACCGGCAAGCCGCACCTCAAGCGCGGCTACGGCATCGCGACCATCTGCTTCGGTCTTGGCTACGGCGGCGGCTTCCCTGACGCCTCGCGCGCCAGGGTGCGCTTCGCCGAGGACGGCGTCCTCGAGCTCTACACCGGCGCGGTCGAGGTGGGCCAGGGCCTGACCACGGCCATGGCGCAGATCGCAGCCCAGGAGTGCGGCGTGCCGGCCGAGTCGGTCCGGGTCATCTGGGCGGACACCGCGCGGACTCCCGAGTCGGGCTCGAGCTCGGCGACCCGCCAGACCTACTTCACCGGCTCGGCGGTGCGCCTGGCCGGCGCCGAACTCAAGCAGCAGCTTCTGGACATCGCAGCCGCGATGACGGAAACCCACTGGGACGAGCTGACCCTCAGTAATGGCTTCGTGGTCGGCACGCACCTCGAACCGGGCCGTATCTCGGTGGCCGACGTGGTGGCCGAGGGCCGCAAGCGCGGATACTCCCTGGAGGCGTCGGCGCTCTTCAAGCCGAACACGGTGCGTGAGGGCGACGACGGCCTTTCGCCCCTCTCGTTCATCACCTACCTGTTCGGTAGCCACGCCTGCTCGGTCTTGGTGGACATCGAGACGGGCGAGGTCCAGGTCGAGAAGATCGTGGCCGTCCACGACGTGGGCAAGGCCATCAACCCGCAGCTCGTGACGGGCCAGATCGAGGGCGGCGTCACCCAGGGGCTCGGCATGGCCCTGATGGAAGAGGTCGTGCGCCGCGAGGGCAAGATCCTCAACCCGGGCTTCACCGACTACATCCTGCCCACCATGGTGGACGTGCCCGTGATCGAGGCGGTGGGGCTCGAACACCCCGACCTGGGCGGCCCCTACGGGGCGCGTGGCGTCGGCGAGCCTCCGCTCATCGGGACGCCGCCCGCGATCCTCGCAGCGATCGCGGATGCCATCGGCACCCAGGTGACGCAGCTGCCCGCGACCCCCGAGCGCGTCTGGCGTGCTATGCAGGAGAAGGCGAAGTCTTGAGCACCAGCCGGGAAACTCTCGAACACTTGCTTCCCTACCTGCAGGGCGACCAGCCGGTCGCGCTCGTGACCATCGTGGGGTCGAGCGGCTCGATCCCCAACGCGGTCGGGGCCAAGATGGTCGTCGACGCCGCTGGGAACCGGCTTGCCGGGACCATCGGCGGCGGCGAGATCGAACGGGAGGGCGAGCGCCTCGGGGCCGAGGCGATCGCCGCCGGCAAGAGCAAGATGGGCTCCTACCACCTCACGGAGAAGCACGCCCACGGGATCGGGATGATGTGCGGCGGGACGGTCCACCTCTTCATGGAGGTCTACGCCCCGGCCACGCGCCTGGTCCTGGTGGGGGCGGGTCACGTGAACATCGAGGTGGCGCGCTTCGCTCGCCATCTCGGCATCGCGGTGACGGTCATCGACGAGCGGCCTGAGTGGGCGAGCGTCGAGCACTACCCCGACACCGAGATCATCCCGTACCGCGCCGCCGAGGGGATGAAGCGTCGCGAATGGAAGGCGAGCGACTACCTCATCATCGCGACGGCCGACGCCGACACCGAGTCGCTGCGCACGGCCATCGACCTGCCCTGCCGGTACGTGGGGCTGGTCGCGAGCAAGCGCAAGACCGTCCAGATCCTCAAGAACCTGGAGGCCGAGGGCTTGGACCTGTCGGGGCTGAAGCCCAGGCTGCGATCGCCGGTGGGCCTCGATCTCGGCGGCAAATCGCCGGCCGAGGTCGCCCTCTCGATCGTGGCCGAGATCCAGGCCGATCGCAACGGGCGTGACGCGCGATCCCTCTCGTTCGTCGAGCGGATCGTCCCCAGGGAAAAATCCAAGGAAACGGCCGAGGCATGATCGCCCCTGAGCGCGTCGCGGCCGTCGTGACCGCGGCGGGCTTCTCGTCGCGGATGGGAAGCCCCAAGGCGCTGCTCGACTGGCATGGCAAGCTATTGTTGCAGCATCAGATGGATGCCCTGGCCGAAATCGGTCAGGTCGTCGTGGTCCTGGGCCATGAGGCCGAGCGCATTCATTCGCATCTGCGAGCCGGAGCTAACTGTCGGGTGGTGCTCAACCCGGACTATCCCGAGGGGCGGGCTTCTTCCCTGCGACGGGGATTCGAGGCGATCGCTGCCTCGCCCGAGGCCGTGCTCGTGATTGGTGTGGACCAGCCCTTCGCGCCCGAAACCCTCACGTCGCTCTTGGCGCAAATGACCGCCGAGACGACGATCGTTCTTCCGACCTCTGCCGGTCGCCGCGGGCACCCGGTCCTTTTTGCCGGGGCGTTGCTCAACGAGTTGCGAGGGATCACCGAAGAAGGCGAAGGCCTGCGCGCCGTTGTGCGGCGCCACCCGGTGCGCGAGGTGCCGGTGAACGATCCGTTCTGGGACCTGAACCGTCCCGAGGACTACGCTCGAGCCCTTCAAGCTTGAAAGCGCATCCCCCGCCCCATCAGGGGCGGGGGATGCGGGTATTACGAGCGCTTGGCTTCTTGCGCGTCGGCGTAGACGTGCATCGCTCGCTGCATGAACGCTGCCAGGCCGGGCTTCACCTTGTCGTAGGTCTCGGTGAAGCGAGGATCCGCGACGTACATGTCGCCGAGGCCGCGGAAGATCTCAGGGGTCAGGCTGTAGAAGCGCTCGTTGATCATCTGCCACCAGCGCCCCACGCCTTCTTGGACGATCGGATCCGCGGGGTCGCGGTCCATGAGCGAGGCGAGGTTCTCCGATATCGCTTGCAACTCGGTCTTGATGTCGAGCCAGTCGCCCTTGGTGTACTTGGCGCTGCGCTCCTCGCTTTCCTTCCAGGCGTTCGACTGGCCCCAGCGGGCCTTGGCCTCTTCGCGGTATTCGACGAGCTTGGAGTCGTTGAAGGCCTCGAACATCGCGTCGTTCTTCATTTGCTTCCCACTTTCGAGTGCGCCGATCGACTCGTCGACCGACTGGATGAGGGCATGGAGGCGGCGCTGTTTCTCAATCAGCAGTTGCTTGTGCGTGAGCAGGGCCTGCTTCCGGTCAAAGTCCGGACGATCGATGATTTGCTTGATCTCTTGCAGGCTGAACCCCAGTTCGCGGAAGAACAGGATCTGCTGCAAGCGTTCGAGTTCGTCATCCCCGTAGTGCCGGTAGCCCGCGGGGCTCACCGACGCCGGTTTGAGTAGGCCGATTTCGTCGTAGTGGTGCAGGGCGCGGGTGCTGACCCCTGACAACTCGGCGACGGCTTTGACGGTGTAGGTCATCTCGCTCACCTCCAAGAACGAAGCTAAGCTATCCCGTAACGTGAGGGTCAACCCTTCGCTTGAAAAAAAACGAACAGCCTGCATGCCGAAGCAAAACAGGCTGTCGTCACGGGCGATAGGGGGCCGACTAGCGGGCGCCGACCGTGCTGGCGCCGACCCTGCTCAGGACGCGAGCCAGGGCGTTCGGGACCTCGGCGAGGACCTCGGCCTCGTCGAAGGTGAGCAGCTTCGAGTCGCGGAAGACCATCCGACCGTCGACCATGGTCATGCGCACGTCCGAGGTGCGGGCCGCGTAGACCAGCTGAGAGTAGATGTTCTCATCGACGCTCGGCGCGATGTGCGCTCCGCTGAGGTCTACGGCGACCACGTCCGCGCGCTTGCCCACTTCGAGGCTGCCCAGCTCGTGCTCCTGGCCGATGGCCCGGGCCCCAGCGAGGGTGGAGAGCTCGAAGACTTGGGGCGCCGGCATGCTGGTCGGGCCGTGGATCGGCTTCTGGATGAGGGCCGCAAGGCGCATCTCCTGGAAGCCGTCCAGGTTGTTGTTGCAGGGGGCGCCGTCCGCGCCGATCGAAACGTGGATGTCGCGCGAGAGCAGATCGGGGATCTGGGCGATGCCCGAGCCCAGCTTCAAGTTCGAAGAGGGGCAGTGCAGGACCTTGGTGCCAGTGCGCGCCAGGATCTCCTTCTCGGCCTCGTCCAGCCAGATGCAGTGGGCCAAGAGCAGGTTGGGGCCGGCGAGGCCCAGGTGTTCGAAGTAGGCCACGTTGCGCATGCCGCGCTCGCGCATGACCAGCGCGATCTCGTCCTCGTTCTCCGAGGCGTGGGTGTGCACCAGCACGTTGTAGTGGCGGGCCGCGTCCCCCACCTTCCGCAGCAGCTCCTCGGTGCAGGAGACGGCGAAGCGCGGGGCGAAGGCGTAGCGGATGCGCCCTTCGTCGGCGCCGTGCCACTTTTCGAGCAGGCGGATGCTCTCGTCGAGCGACTCCTGGGTGTCCTCCATCAAGCTCGCGGGCACCCCGCCGCCCACGTCCATCATGACCTTGCCCACGTGGGCGCGGATCCCCGACTTCTCGATGGCGCGGATGGCGCGCTCGGTGTGGTGGACGGTCTCCATGTCCACGATGGTCGTGGTGCCGCCCCGCAGCAGCTCGGCGATGCCGAGGTAAGCGGAGGTCTCCAGCGAGTCGGGGTCGTGACCGCCCTCGTAGGGCCAGATCCGGTCCTTGAGCCAATCGAGCAGCAAGAGGTCGTCTGCCAGGCCGCGGAAGAGGGTCTGGCAGAGGTGGATGTGGGTCTGGATGAGCCCCGGGATCAGGGTGAGGCCCTGGCAATCGATCACCTGGGCATCGGGCGAAGCTACAAGCTCGGGGCCGATGGCCGCGATGCGGCCGTTCTCGACGAGCAGGTCGCCGCGGAGGATCTCGCGTCGCGCGTTCATGGTGACGAGGCGCGCGTTCTTGAAGAGGGTGGTCGAGCGTTGCATGGATTTCTCCCTAAGAGTGGCCGGTGGTGTCGAGAGCGGGCGCGATCGCCTTGGCGCGCCAGGGCACGAGATCGGAGGCGAGCCCCGCGATCACGAGGGCGATCCCTGCGGCCTGCAGCGGGGTGGGCCGCTCGCCGAGGACGACGAAGGCGGCCCCCAGGCCGAAGAGGGGGGTGAGGTAGGCGAAAGCGCCTGCCTTGGCTGCGGGCATCTTGGTGAAGCCCCAGTACCAGAGGGCGTAGGCCAGCGCGGTGCAGGCCACGGCGATGAAGAGGATCGCCCCCCAGGTAGAGGGCGAGAGGGTGCCGAGCACCCCGGGTAGCCGGGTTGCGGGCAGCAGCGGCAAGAGGCCGATCGTGACCGCCCACAGGCCGATGGCGAGCGAGAAGAGGGGTGGCACGGCCCGGTTGACGATCTTGCTGAGGATCCCGCCCAGGGCCATGAAGAAGGGAGCGCCGAGCAGGAGCAGAGGCCCCAAGAGCGAGGCGCCGCCCACGGCTCCTTTGCTCGCAACGACGAGGGCGACCCCCGCGAACGCGACCACCAGGCCGACGACCCGGCGGGCAGGGATGTGCTCGCCGTACACCAGGCGCGCCAGGATGGCGGTGAAGATCGGGCTGGTCGACACCAGGACGCCGGCGAGGCCCGCCGGGGTGCCCAGGCTCTGGCCGTAGGTCAGGCAGAGATTGAAGCCCGCGAGCCCCGAGAGGCCCGTCAGGAGCGAGAGCCCGAAAATGCGCGGGGTGAGGCTTCGGAAGTGGCGTCGGGCGGTGAAGAGGAAGGGGGTGAGGCAGAGGCTTGCGATCGCGAAGCGCAGCACCATGACCTCGGCGGGCTGGAGCTGTCTTAGGGCGATCTGGTTCGCGGTGTAGCTCTGGCCCCAGAGCAGGGTCACGGCGACCAGCGCGACGATGGAAAGCGCTTGAGCGTTCACGTTTGCCCCTTTGCAAACACGAGGACGGTCAAGCGCAAGGCCGGAAAGGGCAAGTGGTCGCCCTTCCCGGCCTTGCGCGTGCGGCTTAGAGCCCGATGTTGCGGGCGATGACGATCCGCTGGATCTGGCTGGTGCCCTCGCCGATTTCGCAAAGCTTGGAGTCGCGCATCATGCGCTCGACGGGGAAGTCCTTGGTGTAGCCGTAGCCGCCGAGGATCTGCACCGCGTTGTTGGTGACGCGGTTCGAGACCTCCGAGGTGTACAGCTTGGCCTGGGCGCCCTCGAGGGTGTGGGGCAGGCCGGCATCCTTGAGGCGCGCGGCGTGGTAGACCATCATGCGGGCCGCGTGCAGCTCGGTGGCGGCGTCGGCGAGCATGGCCTGGACCATCTGGAACTTGCCGATGGGCTGACCGAAGGCCACGCGCTCCTTGGCGTAGGCGAGGGCGGCCTCGTAGGCGCCGGTCGCGATGCCCAGGGCCAGAGCGGCGATCGAGATGCGGCCGCCGTCGAGGGTCTTCATGGCCTGCTTGAAGCCGGTGCCTTCCTCGCTGATCATCAGCTCGGCGGGGATGCGGCAGTTCTGGAACGAGAGGGCCGTGGTGGGCGACCCACGCATGCCCATCTTGCGCTCGTGCTTGTCGATGGCGAAGCCAGGGGTGTCGGTGGGCACGATGAAGCTCGAGATGCCCTTGTTGCCCTTGGACTTGTCGGTCATCGCCATGACGATGACGTACTTGGCGTGGGTGGCGTTGGTGATGAAGTTCTTGGCGCCGTTGAGGACGAAGTGGTCGCCGTCGCGGACCGCGGTGGTCTGCTGGCGGGCCGAGTCGGAGCCGGCCTGCGGCTCGGTCAGAGCCCACGAGCCCATGAACTCGCCCGAGGTCACGAAGGGCAGCCAGTCCTGCTTCTGCTTCTCGGTGCCGAAGTAGACGAGGGGCATGGAGCCCAGGCTGATGTGAGCGGCGTAGGAGAGACCGGTCGAGCCGCAAACCTTGGCGAGCTCTTCGACGGCCAGCACGTAGCTCAGGGTGTCGGCACCGGCGCCGCCGTACTCCTCGGGAACGGGCACGCCCATCAGGCCGAGCTTGCCGAGCTTGTCGAAGGTTTCCTTCGCGAAGCGCTCGGTCTCGTCGATCTCGGCGGCGATGGGGGCGACTTCGCGCTTGGCGAACTCGCGGACCATCTCCTGGAGCTGCAGTTGCTCGTCGGTGAGCCCGTACAGGTTGGTGGCCGAGTAGGGGCTGTTGAGCATCGTGGTGGCCATCGTGATCCTCTCTGTGCGATCTGCCGCCGAAGTCGCATCGGACGAGCAGCAGGGTCGGAAAACCGCTTAGGGCCTGAAACGGCGCGGCGCGTCCATTATAGGGGCCGGCGCGGCGTTTTTCAACCGAGAGATTAACCCGAGGTTAACCAGGTGTGGGCCTGGGGGGCGCTGGCAGGGCGCTTCTCAGGCCGGAGTTTCTCCATTTTGGCCCTGCGTCGGGCCCCCGTGCCGCCGTTAGGATCGCTCCAGATCGCCCGAATTCAAGGAGGGGATTCTCGATGGACCGAGACGCACGCCTCAAGATGGCGCTAGAGCTGACCCGTCTGGTCTGGGACCTCAGGACGCCCGAGCAGGCCGCTCGCGGGCGATCTGAGCACATCCTCGACGTCTTCGCCTCGTGCTACCAGCGGATCGAGGAGCTGGAGGTGCCTGAGCAGCCGGTCGTCCCGGCGGACTGAACCTCGTTCGACCTATCACCGCTTCATGCGCCAAATGGCTTACCGAGCAGGTGGTCATTTGGCGCATCTCGTGCGAGCAGGCCTGTGGCATCCTGGGGATTAACCAGGTGAATCGGCTTGCCCTCTTACGAGAAAGGAAGCGGCAATGTTCAACAAGCGATTTATGACGGTCCTGCTCGCCTCGACGGCCGTGGTTTCTCTGACCGCTTGTGCCGGTCTTCCCACGAGCGTTCTCGGTAGCCTCAACGCCCAGCAGACGGCGGCGGCCCGAGCGATGATCGATGATGCGATCGCTTCCATCCAGACGGACTCGGACATGACCCTCGCGGCGGCCCTCGCCGAGGATTCGAACCTCAAGATCCAGGCGATCGAGTTCGAGGCGGCGGCTTCGGGCTCGGCGGGCCCCCGTGAGCGCGATCGCTTCGAGCGCTTCAAGGAGCGCGCCAAGCCGCGCCTCGAGAAAGCCCGCGGCGCGATCCGCACCGCCGAGAAGGTCGAGACCCCGACCGAAGACGGCGGCAAGATCGTCAAGGTCACCATGACGGTCAACCACCGCAACGAGCTCCAGAGCCGCGTGGTCGAGCGGACCTACGATGCCGACGGCGCGCTGATCGAGGCCAAGGTGCACTTCGAGATGGAGCGCAAGAACGGCCTCAAGATGACGAGCGATCGCCACCGCAAGCTCGAGGCCGACGGCACCTGGACCGCCAGCTTCAAGAGCGTCATGACCCGCAAGGACGGCAAGACGAAGACCATCGAGTGGACCCGCGTCGAGGCCACCGACGGCAGCGAGACGGGCGAGGGCAAGATCACCCGCTTCGACGGCTCGGTCGTCACCATTACCATCACCAAGAGCGCCGACGGCACCGTGGTGACCAAGACGGTCGACTCCCGCGCCAAGGTGGACGCCGAGATCACCCAGCCCGACGCTGGGACCGAGGCGACGGTGACCGTGACCGATGGCGCCAACGGTCAGGTCGCGGCGACCACGACCGTGAGCAACACCGAGGCGGTGGAGCCCAGCGAGCAATAGCGCTCAAGCGCATCAACCGGGGACCGGGGCCGTCAGGCTCCGGTCCTTGCGCATGGTGGGCGCCTGCATGGTCTCGATGGTGTAGCGCCGACCATCGGTGCGCACGGTGATCGCGCCATCCCAGTCGGTCCGGTAGACGGGGCCGTGCTTTTGTAAGCGCGAGAGGGTCTCGGCGGCCGGGTGCCGGAAGGTGTTGCGCGCCCCCACCGAGATGAGGCTCGCCTCGGGGGCCACCGCTTCGAGAAAGGCCGCGCTCGACCCGTACCGGGAGCCATGGTGCGCCACCTTGAGTAGGGTCGCTGAGAGCCAGGGGCGTTGCTCGCGCAGCAGGCGCTCTTCGGCCTCGTGCTCGATGTCTCCCGCCAAGAGCATCTTGAAGGCGCCATGCCTGAGCCGCAGGACCACCGAGTTGTTGTTGTGGTCGGAGCGGGTGCCCGCAAGCAGGGGCCTGCCGGGCGAGAGCACGTCCAGGAAGACGCCCGGTTCGAGACAGAGCGTCTGGCCGCCTTCGGCCGAGCGCCAAGACACCCGGTGTGCGAGCAAGGTCGCGAGCAGCTGGTGGTGGCCACCCTCCTCGCTTGCTTGGCCGTTCTCCAAGACCTCTTCGCAGGGCATGGCCGAAAGGATCGTCTTGACGCCACCCATGTGGTCGGCATGGGGATGGGTAACGACGAGACCCGCCAGGCGTGTGACCCCCTGGCGGCGCAAGAACGGCACGATGGTCCGGCTGCCGGCATCCCCGCCCTCCCAGGTGGGGCCCGCATCCACAAGAAACCATCGCCCGCGCGGCGTCCGGAAGGCAATGGCGTCGCCCTGTCCCACGCTCAGAATGGTGATCATCAGCTCGCCTGCGCGGGGCAAACCCTGCCAGAGCACCAGCGCGATCGCTAGTCCGCCTGCGACCAAGCCGTGCTTGAGGCGCCCTCGCTTCGCGCCCTGGACAGCCCAGATGAGCAAGAGGTACATAGCGCTGCCGCCGAGCCATCCGAGCGGGATCAGGTAGAGGCTCGCGCCAGGCAGGACGTGGATTCCCTCGATGCAGGCCTGGAAGGCGCGCAAGAGGAGCCGCAGCACCTCGAAGGGGGGCTGGAGCCAGGGGCCGCCAAGGCCGAGCCCATGCGCGATCGCCGCCACCGGTACCAGGACGGCGCCTGTGTTGGTCAAGGCCCAGATGAAGCCCATGGCCGCGAGGTTGGCGCCAAGTGCCCAGGCCGAAGCCTGCCCGAAAACCGCCAGCTGCAGGGGCGTGACCCATACCAGCGCCGCGATCGAGGGGGCGAGGGCGTCTGCGATCGGCTTGGGCCAGCGCGAGAGAGCGGCATGGATGAGCGGCGCGGTGTCGAGCAGGGCGTAGGTGGCCAGAGCGCTGAACAGGAAACCGAGGTCGAGCAGGAGGCTCGGGGTGTGCAAGAGCATGCCCCAGACGGCGAGGGTGAGCGGCCAGAGCCGTTGGCTGCGCCGCATGGTGCCCCAGGCGAGCAGGTTTGCCATCGCCATGATGACCGCGCGCGTGATCGAGGGCGGCATCCCGGTCATCAGGCCGTAGACGAGGATGCCGCTGCCCGCGAACAGGACCGTGAAATGCCGCGGCAGGCGCAGGGTGCTGCAGAGCCACTTGAGAGCACCCAGCACGATCAGCACCTGCGCGCCCGAGACCGCGAGGACATGGGCGAGCCCCACGTCCCGGAAGCGCTCGGACAGATCGGAATCGACCGGCGAGGCGCCAGCGCCGAGCAGGAGGCTCCCGAGCAGGGCTGCCTCCTTTTGGGGCAAGTGCTGAGAGAGGGCGAAGAGAAGGCTGTCCTTGAGGGCGATCGCCATGCCGGTGAGGCTCCAAGGGGCCGCCTCGAGCCGGGACCAGCGCCGCGCGCTCAGGACTGCGAACAGGCCGCGCCGCGCCATGGCCTCGCGGTAGGATCCTTCCCCCGGGTTCATGGGCGGTTCGGGCCGGTAGAGCCCGCCTTCGAGCCGGATGCGCTCGCCGAGTCGAGGCCGCTTGCTGCCCGCGAGCCTGACCTGCACCCGGCCGCCAAGCCGAAAAGGGTAAGGAGACGTCATGCGCTCGGCGTCGAGCTCAAAGCGAACGCCGCTCGGCGTGGCGATGGGATCCGTCCGGACGCGGCCGGTCACGATCAGCCAGCGCATGGGCGCAAGCCTTGCGGCATCATCCGGCCCCTCGCGCGGGGTGCGAACCTGCGCCCAGCTTGCAGAGAGGACAAGCAGGCTCAAGGCGAGCAGCCCATGCCCAAGCAAGGGCCTCAGGTGCTTGCCTGCGAATCGCCACAGCCCGAACCCTGCGAGGCCGAGCAGGGGCCATGGTGTCTCCAGTGGCAAGAGGATCCCCAGGCACCAGCTCGCTAGCGCCAAGAGGGCCGTCGGCACCTCACAGCCTCAAGAAGGGGCGCAGACGACTCAGCTTGCGTTCGCCGATTCCCGGCACCTCGCGCAATTCATCGAGGCTGCGAAAGCTACCGTGCTTGCTGCGGTAGGCGAGGATGTCGCCCGCGATGGCCGGGCCGATCCCCGGCAGCGCATCCAGTTGCGCAAGGGTGGCGGAGTTGAGGTTCACGACCTGCGAGGCGTCACCTGCTGCGGCTGCGCGCGCCCGGCGTGTCCGAGGTGCCTTCGCCGCCACTGGGGCATTCGAGGCAGCGCTTGCGCCATGCTTGGGCACCAAGAGCGCATCGCCGTCCTTGAGGGCTGCGGCCAAGTTGAGGCCCGAAAGCTCGGCTCCGGGCAGGAGCCCGCCTGCCGCCTGGATGGCGTCCGCGCCGCGCGCGCCCAGGCGAAGCTGGTAGACCCCTGGGCGCTTCACCAGCCCCTTGACCTGAACGTGGATACTGCTTTCGAGCAGCAGGGACTCCGCCCCGGCGGGCAGGGCAAGGCCGACAAGGAGCAGCCAGGCGATCGACAGGAGCTTGCGCATCGCGGGTCTCCTTTCTGCTGTGATTTATTTACTATATATCATAATTATTTCAAGTTCGGCCGATTGCCTTCCCTTCCCGAGTGAGGGCGCAGGCTTCCAGGATTCCGTGGTAGACTTGATGAAACTTCAACTAAGTCCGGGTTAATGCTGCCCGTTCAAGACAGAGAGGACATTGCATCATGGCCGATACGCTCAACCTTCGTCGCCAGGTCATCATCAAGGCGATCGTCACCGACACCTTCAAGCAGCAGGCCTCGGCCGAGCTCCAGGCCGCCCTGCAGAACGTCGACATGAACCTCCAGCAGCTGGAGTTCCAGGGCAAGCGCGCGATCGCCGACCTCGAGAAGAAGAACATCACCCCCGCCGGCCCCATGGTCCAGCAGCAGATCGAGGGCATCAAGCAGCAGATCGAGGGTGAGCGCGGCCAGCTGATGGCGGCCAAGAACGACATGCTCCAGAAGCTCAACATGATCGGCCAGCTCGACATCGGCTCCGAGTTCGTCCAGGCCCAGGTCGACAACTTCGTCGACGTGGCGATCGGCGACAACCTCTACCTCAAGCTCTCCTCGCCCGAGGTCATCGTCAAGGATGGCGTCGTCGTCGAGATCCGTCAGCCGGAGATGATGGCCTAACCATGAGCGAGAACGCCGAACGCTACATATCGGTCGGCCGGATCCTCAAGCCCCACGGCGTCCGTGGCGAGGTCAAGGTCGATCCCATGACCGACGACCCCGCCCGGTTCAAGAAGCTCGAGCGTATCTATTGCCTGCGCTCGAACGGCGAGCGCGTCACCTTGCACATCGAGGCGGCGCGCTCGGCGGGGCCCGAGACCGTGCTCGTGAAGTTCCGCGAGTACGCGACCCCCGAGGCGGTCGATGCCTTGCGCGATTGTCTGATCCAGATCCCGCGCAGCGAGGCGCCCGCCCTGCCCAAGGGCAAGGTCTACTTTGCGGATGTGATCGGCATGGCCGCCCGCGTCCAGGAGACCGGCGAGGTCCTCGGGACCATCACCGCCATCATCTCGGCCGGCAACGAGCTGCTCGAGATCAAGCGGCCGGACGGCAAGGAGCTCTTGATCCCCTGGGTGGACGCCTTCGTCTCGAAGGTCGACGCCGAGACCCGCGAGGTCTTGATCACCCCCGTCCCCGGCCTGTTGGAGCCCTAACCCCTTGCGGATCGATATCCTGACCCTGTTCCCCGGTATGTTCACCGGCCCCATGACCGAGAGCATGATCAAGCGCGCCCAAGAGGCGGGCCATCTCGACCTCGGCATCCACGACATGCGCGAGCACGCCACCGACAAGCATCGCATGGCCGACGATCGCCCCTTCGGCGGTGGCGCCGGGATGGTGATCAAGCCGGACATGGTCTTCGCGGCCGTCGAGAGCCTGCCGCGCACCGAGCGCACCCGCATCATCATGACCTGCCCGCAGGGCAAGCGCTTCGAGCAGGCGGATGCCAACGCCCTGGCCGAGGAAGAGCACCTCATGTTCCTCTGCGGCCACTACGAGGGCTTCGACGAGCGCGTCCGCGAGCACCTGGTCACCGACGAGTACTCCATCGGCGACTACGTCCTGACCAACGGCGAATTGCCCGCCATGGTCATGCTCGACGCCATCGTCCGGCTCATCCCCGGGGTGGTGGGCAAGGAGGAGTCGACCAAGGAGGACTCCTTCTACACCGGCATCCTCGACTACCCGCACTACACTCGCCCGGTGGACTTCAGGGGCTGGCAGGTGCCCGAGATCCTGCGCTCGGGGAACCACGGCGCGATCCAGCGCTGGCGCCGGGATGAGGCCCTGAAGCGGACCTTCGAGCGCCGGCCCGAGCTGCTCGCCTCGGCTCCCCTGGACCGCAAGGACCTCAAGTTCCTCAAAGAACAGTGCGGCTGGGAGCCTAACCGTTAGCCAAGCGACAGGGGCGGGTAAGAGGTCAGTGGATCCGCCCGTCCCTTCACGAGCCAGAGGTGCACCGTGTCCCAACTCAATCGCATCCTGACGAACTTCGTCGTCACCGAAGAAGGGATCTCCAAGATCCAGCACTTGCTTGCGGACCTCGTCAAGGACGTGGACGCGGATGCTGCCATGCTGGTCGAGAAGAGCGGCCAGATGATCGCCACCGACGGCGACGTGCAGGGCCTCGACACCACCGCGATCGCAAGCCTGGTCGGCGGCGCCTTCGCCTCGACCCGCGCGGTCGCTCGCCTGATCGGCGAGACCGAGTTCCAGGCCATGTTCCAGCAGGGCGAGAACGCCTCGATCTTCATGTACGCCCTGGGGACCAACGACATCCTAGTCGTGATCTTCAACGACGTGAGCAAGACCGGTCTGGTCAAGGTCCAGGCCCAGCAGACGGCGGTCGCCCTCTCCGCTCAGCTCAGCCAGATGCAGACCGGCAAGTAGCCGATCCTCGAATCCTGCGAATCGATCGTAGCTTGGCCGGAAGTGGTGCTATACTAGGGGCGTCACCGCTGGTTTTGGACTGTTCGTAGGAAGCGAGGACTTGGTTGCAACCAGGTTTGCGGCCTGATAGTGCCCTCTTATCGCCGACGCCGCCTCGCGTGGCGCCCTGGACGCTCGGCTCCCGCACCTTCGCGTGGGGCGAGCGCACCTACGTCATGGGCATCCTCAACGTGACGCCCGACTCCTTCTCCGACGGCGGCACGCACGGCACCGTGGAAGCGGCCCTTTCTCACGCGCGGCGCATGCTCGCAGAAGGGGCCGATTTCATCGACGTGGGCGGCGAGTCCACGCGGCCCGGGGCCGTGCCGGTCTCGGTCGAAGACGAGTGCGCACGGGTCGTGCCCGTGATCCGCGCCCTGGCCGCCGAGACCGACGCGGCGCTCTCGATCGACACCTTCAAGCCCGAGGTCGCGCTGGCCGCCCTCGAGGCGGGGGCGCATCTGGTCAACGACATCTCGGGGCTCGAACAGCCCGCCATGCGCCGCGCGATTGCGCGCCACAAGGCTGCCGCCGTCGCCATGCACATGCAGGGCACGCCCCAGACCATGCAGCAGGCGCCTCATTACGACGACGTGGTGCGCGAGGTGCGCGCCTATCTCGAAGACAAGCTCGTCGAGGCAAAGGCCGAGGGCCTGGACCGGGTCGCCCTCGATCCTGGGATCGGCTTCGGCAAGACCCTGGAACACAACCTCGCCCTCCTGCGGCACCTGGCGGTGTTCAAGGAGCTTGGGGCCCCCGTGCTGCTCGGGACCTCGCGCAAGGGGTTCATCGGGCAGCTGTTGGATTTGCCCGTGGACCAGCGGGTCGAAGGCACCATGGCCACCGTGGCGCTCGCCGTTCGGGACGGGGTGGACATCGTCCGCGTCCACGACGTGCGCGAGGCCGTGCGGACCGTGACGATCGCCGACGCCGTGGTGCGGGGCTCGAAGGGGGGCACGCTTGGATAAGGTCCGAGTCAAGGGCATCGAGGCCTACGGGTATCACGGCGTCTACGCCGAGGAGCGGACCCTGGGCCAGACGCTCGTCGTCGATGTAGAGGTCGGCTGCGATCTGCGCGAAGCCGGCCTCTCCGACGACATCCACGACAGCATCAGCTACGTGGATCTGGTGAAGATGGTCAAGGAGGTCGTCTCCGAGACCCAGTTTCAACTGCTCGAGGCGATCGCCGAAACGATCGCCGCGCGGGTGCTGGATGTGCCCCGCGCCCAGAACGTCGTCGTGCGGGTTGAGAAGCCCCGCGCGCCGATTCCCCATCTGACGGGGACGGTTTCGATCGAAATCGTGCGACAGAAAGGATAACGACATGGCCACGGTCTACCTCGGACTCGGATCCAACGTCGGCGATCGCGCCGACTACGTCAAACGAGCGATCGAGCTCCTCGAGAAGCACCCGCTGATCGAGGTGACGAAAGTTTCTTCCATGTACGAGACCGAGCCGCTGGAGTATCCGGATCAGCAGTGGTTCGTCAACGCGGTCGCCGAGATCCAGACCGCGCTGCGCCCCATGCCCCTGCTGGACGCCCTCCAGGGCATCGAGAAGCAGCTCCAGCGCCAGCGCATCATGCGTTGGGGGCCGCGCACCATCGACCTGGACATCCTGCTGTACGGCGATGAGCTGCTGGCCGAGCCGCGGCTGCAGATTCCGCACATCCGCATGCACGATCGGGCTTTCGTCCTGGTCCCCCTCGCCGAGATCGCCCCGGATGCCGTTCACCCGATCCTGGGCGTGAGCGTCGCCGAGCTGGCCGAGGGCGTGGATCGCAAGACCGAAGTCCGCGAGCTGGAGCTCCAGCAGCAGTAACCCCATCCACACACCAAAGGTCCCGGTGAAGGCTCACCGGGACCTTTGGCATGCAGGGCTGAAATCAAGCGAGTGCTTGGTGTTGAACGTCGGGCAGGAAGGTCTTGACGGTCTCGAGCAGCTCGCGGCGGTTGAAAGGCTTGGATAGGTAGCCGTCGCACCCGGCCTGGAGTGCCTCGCGGCGATCGCTCTCGAAGGCGAGGGCGGTCAAGGCCACGACGGGGATCTTGGCGCCATGCGGATGCTCCTTGATGCGCTGGGTGGCTTCGTGGCCGTTCATGATCGGCATCAGGATGTCCATCAGGATGAGGTCCGGCCGTTCGTGCAGGGCTACCTCGACGGCATGCAGGCCGTTCTCCGCGAAATACAAGGAATAACCGTAGGACATGAGCATGAGTTCGACGATCTTGCGCGAGTTCGGATCGTCATCGACCACAAGAATGCGCTTCATGGCCCAGTCCCTTTCTCCATGCGTAGGCGACGTCGGGCGCCTCGCCAGCGGGTCGGATCCTTGGGTGCAATACCCCTGCCTGACCCTTTCAGGAAAATCATAAGAATTATGAATAATCTTGTCAATGACTTCGCAAACTTTTGTGCAGATCGGTCTTGACGCACCGTGTTGACTTGATGTCTGCGACCCATAACAACAAGGATCCAGGTCGCGCTGTCATCCTCGTGGCGGGGCAAACGTCAACAACGGCCGGGCTTCTACTTAAATACCCGGCCGTATACAAAAGTTAACAAACTAGCGAGCGTTATTGTGAAGCTTCGTGATCTGGGTCACATGCTCAGGTGTCGAGAGAGCCCTCGAAGCGGCTGCCGACCGCGATCGCCCGCCAACCGCGAGCGGCTTCCTCGGAGCTCTGCGCCTTCTTGTTGGGAAGCTGGACCTGCTCGATGCGCAGGACCCCCGAGCCGCAGGCGATCTCCCAGCCGGCGGGCCCCATGGCGAGGACCGTCCCCGGCAGGCTGCCTTCCGGGTCGCGCGGGCTCAGGCTGGCCTTCAAGATCTTCACGGTCTCGTCGCCGAGCTTGGTGGTGGTGCCGGGCCAGGGGTGCAATGCCCGGATCCGCTGGTGCAAGGCCTGTGCCCCTTGACGCCAGTCGAGCTCGGCCATGGCCTTGGTGAGCATGGGGGCGTAGGTCGCGAGAGCGTCGTCTTGCGGGGTGGGCTTCAGGGTGCCCTCGAACCACGGGCCGAGGGTATCGACGAGGGTTTGGGCGCCGATCTCGGAGAGGCGCTGCGAGAGGGCGTCGGCCGTCTCATCGGCGCCGATCGGGGTGCGCGCCTCCATGAGCATGGGGCCGGTGTCCAGGCCCTTCTCCATCTGCATGGTGGCGACCCCGGTTTCGGCGTCACCGTGCAGGATGGACCACTGGATCGGAGCGGCGCCGCGATAGCGGGGCAAGAGCGAGGCGTGGACGTTGATGCAGCCGAAGGGCGGCAGGTTCAGGATCGACTCCGGCAGGATCTGGCCGTAGGCGACGACCACGATGAGGTCGGGGGCGATGGCCTGGAGCGTCGCGAGGGCCTCCTCGTTGCCGCGCAGGCGCTGCGGCTGGTGGACCGGGATCCCGGCTTCGAGGGCCGCTTCTTTGACCGGGGGCATGGCGATCTGCTTGCCGCGCCCCACGGGCCGGTCGGGCTGGGTGAAGACGGCCTTGACGTCGTAGCCGGCCGCGAGGAGGGCCTTGAGCGAGGGGACGGCGAAGGCAGGGGTGCCCATGAAGACGATGGACTTGGACAAGGGGGCCTCCTGTGAAAGGGCATGAAAGGGGAAAGGCCTCCCGTCGAAGACGGAAGGCCGAAAAGTTGTGGGTTCGACCTACTTGCGAGAAGAGATGCCTTTGAGTAGCGAGCGCACCTTGTTGAGGGGGCCGGGGTCCGCGGCGTCGCTGGGTTCCGGCTCGCTGGCGTGTGCCTTGGATTCCTGGAAGCGACGGTCCAGGATGTCGTCGACCTTCTGGGAGAGGTCTGCGGTGGGGCTCTTGACGAAGGCTTCGCGGCTGTAAGTCGTTTTCATTGGTTACACCGTCATTTCGACTTGTAAGGCGTGGGTCTCCTCGACGGCGATCTCAACGTGGCGCTTGTACGCAACGAGAAGGCCCTTGCGCTGGGCGTCGGATTCGCCTTCGATGGCGGTTTCGAGGTGCTGGACGTAATTCGTCAGGCTCATTGGAATTCCTCTCGGGCAAGAAACGATTGATTCCCTTCGGGGAGTCTATCGCCGCTGCTTTTCGGGGACTTGCCTGATTTTCACATTAGTTAAAACAAGCGGCGATGCGCCCCGGCGTGACTTAGCCGAATCGGCGCTTGTAGCCACGGGCGTAGCCCACGTAGGCTTCGGCGGTCATCTCGATGCCCTTGCGCTGGTTGGGGCTGATCTCCTTGATCACCTTGGCCGGCACGCCGACCACCAGCGAGTTGGGGGGCACGACCATGTTCTCGGGCACGACGCACCCGGCGCCCACGATCGAACCCTTGCCGATGACCGCCCCGTTGAGCACGGTGGCGCGCATGGCGATGAGGCAGTCCTCTTCGATGGTCGCCCCGTGCACGATGGCGCCGTGGCCGAGGCTCACGCGATCGCCGATGGTGCACGGGTGCTTGGCCCCCACATGGAGGATGCAGCCGTCCTGGACGTTGGCGCCCTTGCCGATGCGGATGGGGGCGATGTCGCCGCGGATGACGCAGCCGAACCAGACGCTCGCGTCTTCCTCGAGGGTGACGTCGCCCACCACGATCGCGTTGGGCGCGATCCAGGCGGAATCGGCGATCTTGAGGTCGTCGACGAGCTGGAAGTTGCGGGAAATCTCGAGGTCTTCAGTCATGCGACTGATTCTACAACTCGAACAGGTCGTTGGAAAGGGGCGGATTGACCGTCAAGCTGGGCACCTGCGCGCGGAACACCACTTCGCTGCCCTCGAAACCCTCGACCTGACTGGGCATGTGGCTCTGCTTGTCCACCGCGATCCGCACCTTGGCGAGATCGGGCAGGAGGCTCTTCGATCCCGTGATCTCGATCAGGTCCGCCGCGCGGCCGTTGATGGTCGCAGGGCCCGCATGGCGCAGGGTGGCGCTGGGATCGAGCAGGCCGCCCACCAGGGCGACGAGATCCGTCTGGTCGATGCGGTAGCCGCGCAGCGAGAGCACCTGGGGATCGTCGTAGGGGAGGGTCTTCTTGATGAAGCCGACCTTGACCGTGATCTTGCGATCGCCCAGATACACCATCTTGGCGCCGCGCTTGAGCATGGTGTCGGCCTCGGTCACGTTGGCGCGAAGCTTGCCCGGGCGGCTCCAGTAGAACTCGGCCTTGCTCTTGGTCTGCTCGCTGCCCTTCTGCTCCCAGAAGGCGACGACGCCCGAGACGGTGTTGAGCCCCGTCCAGGTGCGCTTGACCTCGGTGACGACCGCGTCGGCCTGGGTGTCGGACTTGGCCTGCAAGCGCGTCTGGGTGCCGCGGTCGAGGCTAGGGACGATGCCGCAGCCGGCGGCGAAGGTGGCGGCGGTCAGGGTCGCGATGGCGAGCAGGCGATGGAGCGGGCGCATATGACCTCCTTCGAGTGAAACGTTTGCGAACTTGATCTTAATAGATACTTAATCATTCGTAAATCTAATGCCCCTCGCCTTGGGCGGGATGAATCGCGCCCGGCGGGTATAACCTGGCGAGTAGCGCTACGCAGGAAGGAGCACGCTTTGGGGGGACGTCCCGAATTCACGCAGCAGGCCATGCCGAAGACCCCCTTGCCTGGTCTTGCCTGGGAGGCGCTGGCCCCGCTGGGGGTCAAGTCCCTCTACGAGCCCTTCGCGGGCCTGGGCGCCAACCTCTATGCCTTCAAGCGTAACGGCATCCGGGTGATCGGCAGCGAGTTGCTCGAGAGCACCGTGAGCGCGAGCCGCGCCGTGAGCGCGAACAATGCCACGCGCCTGAGCCCGGAGGCGATCGCGCGCTTCACGGCCCCTCCCACCATCACGCTCGCCGACTATCCGCGGTTCGCGCCCTGGGTCGAGCGCCACTTCTTCGACGAGAAGCAGGCCGCTCACCTGGGCTACTGGCGCGAGCAGCTGGAGACGCTCTCGGGTTACGAGCGCGACCTGGCCTTGATGGCGGTGGCCTGGATGATCGATAACTGGATCAAGAGCCTGGAGCAGCCCGGGGTACCACCCGCGGGCGTCAACGCCATGGGGCTTTACCTGAGGCGTGCCAACCAGTGGGTGTGGAACAACGGCGTCCAGAACGACGTGCGCTGCGGAGCGCCCGCCGAGGTCGCGCAGACCGTCCAGGCGGATGCCTGCTACCTTTACCTGGAGCCGCCCCTGGTGGCCATCGACCTGCGCTCGTGGCTGCTCGAGGCCTGGTACCAGGGAGAGCCCGAGGCCGACCTCAGCGCCTTCTACCGCGACAACCCCTTCTACGCACCGGCCGACGAGTACCGCGAAGGGGTCGAGGCCCTCTTTACGAGCCTCCAGCACATCCCCATCTGGGCGATTCAGTACCGCACCGAGGAGCTGGATGCCCTGTGGGGCGATCAGCCGAGCTGGCTTGCAGGCCGCGAGCTGGTTGCCCAGCAGCACCTGGGCATGGGGGCGGGCGCCGAGGGCGAGATGCTGTTCGTGGCGGTCAAGGCTTAAGTTCAGGTTCAATTCAGGTAAAGCGCGCCCTATATCATTAATTGTCCATTAAAAATCGAAAGAACGCGTTAAGGGGCCTCCATAACCTTCGATAGTAAGCCGGCCGGGCAGGGCATAATGCCCTTACGGCACGAGGATTGGAGGTCATCATGGCAGACAACTTGCGGCTCAACACCACGCGCCCGGGCACCGGCCGTCTCGGTCCGCTCACGCCCTCGGCCGCGCCTGAGCAGGCCGCGGGGGTGCAGGCGAGCCCTGAGCCGAGCGTCGTCAAGAAGGCCAAGACCGACACCCTGCGCCTCAGCACCGAGGCAGCGGGCGCGACCGGCCCCCTCGACCCGACCAAGCTGAACGACATGGCCAAGGCCGTCGGCGCCGTGCAGAATGAGCGCCAGCAGGTTTCCGACTTCCAGGCGCGCATCAATTCCATGGTGCCGGGTGGGGTTCGCTTCGAAACCAAGGACGGCGCCAACTGGACCTCGGGCGAGATGAAGAACCTGCTCGATGTGGTCGAGAGCATGTCGCCCGGCGATCGCCAGGCTCTCTCGGGCCTCAACTTCGTCCGCACCGGCCAGATCGACACCGCTGCGGGCGGGGATGCGGCCGTTGCGAAGCACTTCGGCAAGGAACTCGGCGACGTGGCGGGTCAGAGCGCCATGGCCAGCGCCAAGATGGGTGACAGCGAGCCCAAGGGCTTCATGGCCCAGGTCAAGAACTTCGTCCTGCACTCGGCGGACGTCCTGGAAGGCATCCCCGTCCTGCGCTTCATCGGCAAGAGCCTCAAGGCCATGTTCGGCCAGGAGGCCCCCGAGCGCGCCATCGTGCTCGGCAACTCGGGCTCGCTTGTTTCCAAGAACCTGTGGGCCCACGAGATCGGGCACCAGGTGCAGATGGTCAACCGCGGCTGGAACCCCGAAAAGATCGCGGAGTTCGCCAAGCTTTCGGGCTGGACTGAGAACTATGGCGACGGCAAGACCCATGTCGCCGACGGGGTGGATAACCGCACGGGCGAGAAGCTGCTCTTCGACGAGCAGGTCCTCAAGGCGGGCAGGACGGACAACTTCGTCTCCAAGTACGCCATGACCAACCCGACCGAGGACTTCGCCGAGTCGTACCAGGCTTTCCTGAACGATCCCAAGAAGCTCATGCAGGTCGCCCCCGAGAAGTTCCTGTACATCAACGCCCAGTCCCAGCGCTACGGCGCAAGCGAGATCAAGGGCTTCGCCCAGCAGACGGGCCAGGACCTGGAGGCGGTCGCGACCGACCTCATGCTCAACTCGGGCCTCAAGCAGGGGACTCTCACGTCGATCCTCGGGGTCAACGGCCTGAGCGCCGACAAGGGCGCCATGGTCTCCGAGGCCGCCTCCCAGCTTGCCTCGGGTGATGCGCTCAGCCAGGCCTGGGCCAAGATCGCCCTCGATGCCAAGGATGCGGGCGCAGCCTCGCGCCTCATCGCCAATCCTGAGGAGGCGCTTGGGGGGCTTTGGGGCAAGCTCGGCGCTGACGAGCAGGCGCTTTTCAAGGACACGGCCTTCATGCAGGCGCGCATTTCCGAGCTGCAGGGCGGGACGGCCAGCTTCCGCTCGTCGGCGGGCGCTACCCAGAACGAAGCCCACCGTCGTGCCATCGGCGATCTGGTGAACGGCTTGCTGAAGGACCCTGCTTTCGCCCAGGGGCTGGGTGCGAATCCCGGCCAGGCTTTGGCGGCGTCCGGGCTCACGACCCGCCTTTCGCCCGAGGTGGCCGAGGCCTTCACGGCCAACCCCCAGGCGGCCTCCAAGCTCACCGATGAATTGATGCGTCTGATGGCCAGAGCCGGTTCCGAGGAGCGGGTTCGCTTCGAGCAGAACCTGGATCGCGCCCTGGTCCAGTTGGGCCCCGAGCACTTCTCGGCCTTCGCGATGGCCCTCAACAACAAGGAGAAGCCCGGCCTCGCCGCGTCGATGCTGCGTCAGGTCCTTGAGACGGGAAGCCCGGTCTATCAGGGCGGTGGAGATCCCCCCGGCTGCTAGCGCCCGCAGCCGTTTCATCTTCAAGGACCCGTGGTGAACCCGACCTCTCGCGACGCCCTCGACGCTCTGTATCGTTACCTCGAAACCCAGCAGGCTCCTGAGAGCCTGCTGGGTTTGCAGCGTGCCGTGCTGAGCAAAGCGGAGCGCGCCCTGGCGAGTACCGGCCAGTGGACGGTGCTCGACTATCCGCTGGCACTCGCTCGAGCGCTCGGCGTCCCCGCTGAGGCCGCGCTGCCGGTGGCGGGAGCCTGTGCCCTTTTCTACGCCTTCGCGGACGTCACCGACGACGCGCAGGACCATGACCTGGCCCCGAGCCCCTGGGACGCTTGGGGGTGGGAGCAAGCGGTCAATACCGGTACCGCGCTGCTGTTCGCTTCGTTGCGTTCGCTCGAGGAGCGCCTTCCGGTCGAGGTCGCAGCGCAGGCGTCTGCCGTGCTCGTACGGGCCGGGCTCGAGATGTCGTATGGGCAGCACATGGATCTCATCGGCCTGGCAGCCGAGAGGGCAGGGCTTGCCGACTACATGCTTGCGATCGAGCGAAAGTCGGGGGCGTCCTTCGGGGCTTACGCTGAACTCGTCGCGATCGCCGGCGGCCTTGAGCCGGCGCGCGTTGCCGCCTACCGTGCGTTCGGGCGCGCCCTCGGAACCCTGTACCAGATGATGAACGACACCCACGAACTCTGGGGCATGGCGCTCTGCCCGGATTTCGTCAATCGTCGAAGGGCCCTGCCTTTCGTCCTGGCCTTCGAGCAACTGAGCGAGGAGGCCCTCATCCGGTTCCGCCGCCTTCTCGAGGGTCCGGCGGATTGGGAGCATCAGGCGGAGCTGGTCGCCTTGCTCGAAGCGGCGGGCATCAAGTCGTACTTGACCATGCGCATCGAGCTCCAAAGGCGCCGGGCCCTCGATCTCGCAACCCAGCTCGGCATCGGCGCCGAACCCTACCTCGCGGGCATGCTCGCGTCACCTGCCTTCCCCACGGCCCCCGTGGCCATCTGATTCCATGTCTGGAGCTCGCGCGATGCCCACTCAGAAACATCTGGCGTCCCTCACCCTCTCCGCGCTCGCCATCGCATGCTTCGTCGCCTGGTGCGTGGCGGTGATGGGGTCGCTTCAACTCATCAACAAGCCTTTCCCGGGCTTCCGCTTCGAACCGACGCTGACGGTGTCGGCGGTCAACGAGCCGACCTGGACGGGCATCAAGGCGAAGCTCCAGCAGTACGATCGCCTGCTGCGCGTCGACGGCCACGACCTGCGCACGGCGGGTGACCTGACGGCTTACGTCCACTCCAAGCCGATCGGGACGCCGCTCGAGTACGAGCTCGTTCGAGAGAAGCGTACGATCAAGGTCACCGTGCCTTCGCAGGCCTTCGGCTGGAGCGACTGGTTCAAGAGCTTCATGCCGTTGTTCCTGGTGAGCTTCCTGCATTTGCTGGTGGGGGCGGTGGCCTTCTGGATGAAGCCGCGCCACCTCACCTCGCAGGTGCACCTGCTCATGAACGTGGCGATCTGCCTGTTCTGCGCGCTGAACAATGACTACGACTCCGGGCGCTTCTTCGCCCCGGTCTACCTCTTCTCCTACTCTTTCCTCGGTAGTACCTTCCTCCACCTGGGGATGGTCTTCCCGGAGCCCGGGCATTGGTTGAAGCGCCGCCCCTGGCTCAACGCCCTGTTCTACCTCCCGATGCTGGGGTTGACCGGGCTGTGGCTCTCGGTCTTCAAGCCCGAGGGGCAGCTCGTCAATCCGGAGGCGATGGATCAGCACTTCTCCTGGCAGGACACCTCGCTCATGTGGGTGATGGTCGGCCTGCTGGTCCTGATTGCCAGCATCCTTTTCCACGTCTTCAAGGGCAAGACGCCGCTTGCGAAGCAGCAGGCCAAGGTGGCGCTCTTCGGGGCGACGGTCGCCTACTTCCCGGGGGCCGTCTTCTGGATCGTGCCGTACTTGGCGGGCAACACATCGCTCGATGGGTCCGGGCTGCTCGTCAACCTCTCTTTTGCCTGCTTCGTCTTCTTCCCCCTCTCGATTGCCTACGCCGTCGTGCGTCACAAGATGTTCGACATCGACCTGGTCATCAAGCGGACCATGGTCTATGCCGTCGTGGTGGCGGCCCTGTCCGGCGTCTACTTCATCACCATCGCTGCGATTCGGTGGGCGATCGAGCATTTGATCGGCTCGGCGGGCAATACGACGGGCAACATCCTCGCGACGGCCTTCGTCGCGCTCGCCTTCGTGCCCGTCCGTAACCGCACCCAGGCGATCATCGACAAGCTCTTCTACCGGAACCGCTACGACTTCCGCGCGGTGCTGAGCGACTACACCCGCTTCACCAAGGAGAACCCCGAGCTGGAGGCGGTCCTCGACAAGTTCGTCGAGGTGGTGGACCAGACGGTGCATCCGCGGCACATGTCGATCATGATCCGGGACCCCAAGTCGAAGAACCTGCACGTCTACAAGACGAGTGGCCTTTCGATCTTCCCGGAGGACTTCGCCATCCCGGCCAACGCGCCCGAGATCGGTGAGCTGAGCAAGGCGCGCCGCACGGGGCTCAAGCCTTCGAAGGCGACCACCCGCCAGCTCTCCCACATGGATGCGCTGGGGATCGCCTTCTGCGTGCCGCTCGAGATCAAGGGCGAGATCCTCGGGATGGTCAACGTCGGCCAGAAGCTCTCGGAGCTCGACTACACCGCCGAGGACCAGGGGCTGCTCATGAACATGGGCCAGCAACTGGCGAGCGTCATCCGTATCCACGAGATGACCAAGGCCGAGGTCAATCGTGCGCGCCTGGATGCGGAGCTCGAGACTGCACGCAGCATTCAGGCCTCCTTGCTGCCGACCGCCGCCCCGGCGCCGGCGGGCCTCGAAGTCATGGGGTCGTCGGATTCGGCCTACGAGTTCGGCGGTGACTACTACGACCTGGTCACCCTGCATGACGGCCAGCTGCGCGTGGTGGTCGGCGACGTGGCGGGCAAGGGCGTTCAGGCCGCGATGGTCATGGCCATGGCCAAGAGCTGCTTCTTCAACCAGGTGCGGGTCGATCCCGATCTACCCACCGTCATGAAGGCCATCAACCAGATGATCGTCGAGACCATCGACGACAAGAAGCACCGCAAGACCACCCTCATCTATGGCGCCATCGACCCGGTGGCCAAGACGCTGCGCTATACCTGCGCGGGTCACCAGCCCCCCCACTACTACAACGCCGAGACCGGCAAGGTCGAAGAGTTGGCGATTCCGGGCTCGTTCCCGTTCGGTGCCTCCAAGCTGGCCAAGTACCAGGAGATCGAGGTGCCCCTGCATGCGGGCGACGTGCTCGTCTTCTACACCGACGGCGTGACCGAGGCCGAGAACCCCGATCACGAGATGTTCTACCGCATCGAGGATGGGCCGGACGGCGAGGAGGTCGTGTACGACAACCTCAAGGACATCCTGGAAGCCCATCACCACGCAAGCGCTCAGGAGATCCATCGCCAGATCCTCAAGGCCGTGAGCGCCTGGGTCGACGGGGGCCCTCAGGGCGACGACATCACCCTCGTGGTGGTCAAGGTCCAGTAGCCAAGAACAGCGAACCCCCCGGCCATCGGCCGGGGGGTTCGTGCTGAGACCGGAAGTTGCTACACCTGTGCGGCTTTGGCCTCGTGCGAATCATGCGCTGTCGCCTGCGCGGCTCCGGTGCGCGATCTTGTTCGTCAAGTCGGGCGCGTCGTGTTCCACTCTGACACTCGTGCCGGTCTCACCACCCTCGCTAACAGCGTCCAACGAATTCGTTAAACGCTCTCAGGATACGCCGCGCACCGGGGGCGTCAACGGCTCGTCGCGCGTCAGTGGACCTCTTGGCGAACAACGCCGATCACACGGCCCTGGACCTGGACGCGATCGACGAAGATGGGGGCCATGGTCGCGTTGGCCGGCTGGAGGCGGTAGCCGCCGCGCTCCTTGTAGATGCGCTTGAGGGTGGCCTCGCCGGTCTCGAGCAGGGCCACGACGATCTCGCCGTCCCGGGCCGTGGCCTGGGGCTTCACGATCACCATGTCGCCCGGCATGATGTGGTCTTCGATCATGCTCTCGCCCGTGACCTCGAGAACGAAGTTGCCGTTGGTCGCCCACAGGCCCTTGAGGTCGAGGGTCTCGGTGGCGTCCTCGATGGCCTCGATGGGCGAGCCCGCGGCGATGCGACCCGCGATGGGCAGGCGCGCGGTCTCGGTGGCGTCCTCGCGAACGAGCGTGGCCACGGGGGCCGCCGGGCCCATGTCCAGGACCTGGATGGCGCGGTTCTTGCCCTTGTCCCAGCGGATCAGGCCGCGCTCGGCGAGGCCCGTCAGGTGGTAGTGGATGGTCGAGGTCGAGTGCACCCCGAGGGCCTCGACGATCTCGCGGATCGAGGGGACGTAGCCCCGCTCGGTGATTGAGCGGCGCAAAAAGTCGAGGACCTCTTGCTGGCGCTTTGGCAGCTTGGTTTCGGACATGGCCCCTCCGCAAAGATGAAACATAGGTTCGAGAACTTCTAATCTAGAAAAGAAGCGATCGCTTGTCAAGGAGCGGACAATTGTTAACCTTCTTCTAAATCGAGCTTGTCCTCCCTCTTGTCACCTTCGAAGCCGATCGTATACACTGGGGGCTGTTAGCACTCGTTCGATGTGAGTGCTAAGCCCTTCAAACTCATTCGTTCACCTTACGAGGAGGTTCAAAATCATGGCTACTGCTACCGCGCAGCAGATCCGTCCTCTCGGCGATCGCATCGTCGTGAAGGTCGTCAAGGAAGAGAAGACGGCCGGCGGCATCGTCCTGCCCGACACCGCCCAGGAAAAGCCCCAGATCGGCGAAGTCATCGCCGTGGGCTCCGGGCGTTTGCTCGACAACGGTGAGCGCGCCAAGATGGAAGTCGCCAAGGGCAACAAGGTGCTGTTCGCGAAGTACGCCGGCACCGAGGTCAAGCTCGAGGGCGAGACCTATCTCCTGATCAGCGAGAAGGACATCCTCGGCATCGTCGAGTAGTCCGTTCCAGTCGGAAACCGCAAGTCAAGCACCGATTCATCCTTTCAACCTAGAGGAGATTCAACCGATATGGCTAAGCAGATTCTGTTCGACGAGCAGGCCCGTCGCGCCCTTGAGCGCGGCGTCAACGCCGTCGCCGACGCCGTCAAGGTGACCCTTGGCCCCAAGGGCCGCAACGTCGTGCTCGAGAAGAAGTTCGGCGCGCCCCAGATCATCAACGACGGCGTGACCATCGCCAAGGAGATCGAGCTCGAGGATCCCGTCGAGAACACCGGCGCCCAGCTCGTCAAGGAAGTCGCCACCAAGACCAACGACCTGGCCGGTGACGGCACCACCACCTCGACCGTCCTCGCCCAGGCGATGATCCGCGAGGGCCTCAAGAACGTGGCCGCCGGCGCCAACGGCATCATGGTCCGCAACGGCATCAACAAGGCCGTCGAAGTCGCGGTCGGCGAGATCAAGAAGCTCGCCAAGCCCGTCGAGAACAAGTCGGCGATCACCCAGGTCGCGACCATCTCGGCCCAGGACGAGGAGATCGGCAATCTGATCGCCGAGGCCATGGAGAAGGTCGGCAAGGACGGCGTCATCACCGTCGAAGAGTCGAAGACCACCGGCACCACCCTCGAGACCGTCGAAGGCATGCAGTTCGACAAGGGCTACCTGTCGGCTTACCTCGTCACCGACGCGGATCGCATGGAGGCCGTCATGGACGAGCCCTTCATCCTGATCACCGACAAGAAGGTCACCGTCGTCGCCGACCTGATCCCCATGCTCGAGAAGGTCGCCCGCGCTGGCCGTCCCCTCGTCATCATCGCCGAGGACGTGGAGGGTGAGGCCCTCTCGACGCTCGTCGTGAACAAGCTCCGTGGCATCCTGAGCGCGGTCGCCGTCAAGGCTCCCGGCTTCGGCGATCGCCGCAAGGCCATGCTCGAGGACATCGCCATCCTCACCGGCGGCACCGTCATCAGCGAGGACGTGGGCCTCAAGCTCGAGAACGTCACCGTCGAGATGCTCGGCAAGGCCCGCCAGGTCCGCGTCGGCCGCGACAAGACCACCATCGTTTCCTTCAAGGACGAGACCACCGCTCAGAAGGTCGAGGCTCGCGTCGCCCAGATCCGCAAGCAGATCGAGGAGACCGAGAGCGAGTTCGACAAGGAGAAGCTGCAGGAGCGCCTCGCGAAGCTCGCGGGTGGTGTTGCGGTGATCCAGGTCGGCGCTGCGACCGAGACCGAGCTCAAGGATCGCAAGCTCCGCATCGAGGACGCGCTCGCCGCGACCAAGGCTGCGGTCGAAGAGGGCATCGTCGCCGGCGGCGGCACCACCCTCGTCCACCTCACCAAGCCCCTCCAGGAGCTCATGACCAAGGTGTCGGGCGATGAGCGCACCGGCGTCGAGATCGTGATGCGTGCCCTCGAGGCCCCCCTGCGCCAGATCGCCGACAACGCCGGCATCGAGGGCGCCGTGGTCGCCGACCAGGTCAAGACCCACAAGGACGGCTTCGGCTACAACGCCATGACCGGCGAGTACGTCGACATGATCAAGGCCGGTATCGTCGATCCCGCCAAGGTCACCCGCTCGGCCGTCGAGAACGCCGCGTCGATCGCCTCGATGCTCCTCACCACCGAGGCGCTCGTGGTCGACAAGCCCGAGAAGAAGTCCGCCATGCCTGCGATGCCCGATATGGGCGGCATGGGCGGCATGATGTAAGCGCGGCTCAGGCCGACGAACATCCGAGGGGGGCGGCGAAAGCTGCCCCCCTCCCCTCTTTTCAGCATGTTGTAGGGTTGGTGTGCTACGCTGAGTATCCATCGCTCGGAGGTTTGGGCGACTTGGCGCGAGGACAGGCCGTGATGCATCCGCAACCTATTCAATCCACGTCCTTCATCCAGGTGCTCGACGATCTCGGAGAGGCGGCCCTCCTCGTCGAGGGGGTGCGCATTCTCAGTGCCAACGACGCTTTTTGCCGGATGAGCGGTTACGCTTCCGAGCACCTGCTCTCACTTTCCAGCTGCCTGGAGCTCGCCCCGGTCGACGAGAAGCCCTTGCTCGAACTGCGCTGGAAGCAGCGACTCGCGGCGCCAGGGTCGATCAGCCGCTTCGAAACGCGCATGCGCCATCGCGAGGGGCATGTCATCCATCTGTCGGTGGCGGTCAAGCCGCTGCTGGCGGAAGGGCTGCGCTGCGTGGTGCTCGTCCGCGACATCACCGAGCAGAAGCGCATCGAGGAGGCCCTGCGACGCGCCAACGAGCAGTTCGCGATCATCCTGGAAGGGGTAGCGGACGGCATCTTCGCGATCGATGCTTCGGGGGATCTCATCTACGCCAACGAGGCGGCGCTTCGCTTCTACAACTTTCCGCACGGCAAGGCGAATCTCGCCGAATGGCGAGCGCATCTGGCCCACCACGTCACGTACTCGGAGATCGATGGACGTCCGATCCCCTTCGAGCGCCTTCCCAGCTTGCGGGCCTTGGCGGGCGAGGTGGTGCCCGAGCATGTGATGAACTACGATTTTCGCGAAACAGGAGAGCGCCGTGTCGCCATGGTGAAGGCGACTCCCGCCTTCGACGAGCACGGGCGGGTGCGCTTCGGGATCGCCATCGTGCACGATCTGACCGAGCGCATGCGCCTCGAGCGCCTCAAGGGCGATTTCCTCAACGCGGTGACCCACGAGCTGCGTACGCCGCTTACCTCGATCAAGGCCTACGCCGAGTTCCTCGAAGACG